>PLQY01000063.1:0-16889 GCA_003160265.1 Peptococcaceae bacterium
CATAACAGGATCAAGTCTCGTTAATTTTTTTGCTAGAAACCAAGATCCATTGTGTTACCTCGTTTTGGGATTCGTGTGAAGTTCCCCATAACCTCCACTGTCTCAGTGACAAACATGAAGGCCTGAGGGTCTGCGTCCAGCACGATCTCCTTCACCTTGGGGATCTCATAGTGGTTGACCACGCAGTTGATCACCTTTTTAGGGTCACCGGAGTAGGCGCCCTGCCCTTCGAGAAAAGTCACCCCCCGGCTGACCTCGTTCAAGATCCTGGCAGCGATGGCGACGCTCTGTTCTGAGATGATCATCACCGACTTGTTGTTGTCCAAACCGTCGATCACCCGGTCGGTCGTCTTGCCGTTCACCCACATGCTGACAATGGTGTATAAGGCGATCTTGGGGTCGAAGAAGAAGAGCGACGCCAGGATGATGACCAGGTTGCAGTAGAAGGAGAAGGCGCCGACAGAGATGTTCCACCGCTTCTTGGCGATGATGGAGGTGATGTCCGTCCCCCCTGTGGAAGCGCCGGCCTTGAGGATGATTCCACCCCCTATCCCCCCGATGACCCCGGAGAACACCCCCGCCAGGAACAGGTCGTGGCCCAAGTTCGGCACGGGAGTGAAAGGTTTCGTAAGTGCCAGGGCAATGGCCATGGCCACAGTGCCGAGCAGACTGTACAGGATGAACTTCCAGTCCAACTCCTTCAGACCGAGCAGAAAAACAGGGATGTTCAGCACCAGGACGCCTATGTAGAAGGGGATGTGCAGCAGGTAATTGCCGATCAGGGCGATTCCAGCCACTCCTCCCGACAACAGCCCGTTCGGTATGACCAGGGCGTTATAGGAGTATGCCATGATCACGGCGCCGGCCAAAATGGTCAGCAATTTTATGATGAACGGCCATGCTCTTCTTTTTATGGCATCAAAGTTGATTTTACCTGTCAGTCTCATGCTCCTCCGCCCAATCTTCTCTGCGCCGGATACTCTCCATCAAATATTATCATACGCCTTTTAAAAGAGTAATGAGTAATGAGTTATCTTTTCACTCATTAGTATATTAGTCCTACTATACAGGGGATTGGAGCAACTCTCACTTCGGACCCCGGGCAGGCATTCTGTCTTTACCGGCAGGAGTTTTATCATAAACCGCCCTCCGCTCGTCAGATCCAGGTGGCAGAGGTATTATTGCCTCAACCAACTGGATCAAATAACGCATGTCGAACGGCTTGCTGATAAAATGCCGGATCAATCCCTGTTTTCTGGCTTCAATTACATCCTGCTTTTCTTCCACATAGCCCGAGATCATGATTACAGGCACACCGGAAATCAAGCTCTGCACCTCTCTTAAAGTCTGCAGGCCATTCTTGCCGGGCATCACTTGGTCGATGATAATCAATGCAGGAGTCCGGGCCCGGATTGCGTCAATTGCCTGCTCCCCGCTCATGGATGCCTGTACCGCAAACCCTTCGGCGGTCAAGACATCAGTTAAAAGCTCGCAAATAACGNNCATCGACAATGAGCAGGTAGTCGTCATCTCGCATCCTCAATCAATCATCCCTCCTGTTATCTCTAAAACTGGTTCCTGTACCAACTCAATCTTACACTAGTAATTCCTTGGCATCAATGTTAAATATTTGTCAAATAATAAGTTTTTTTGTAATTATTCAGGACATTCTATCTCGATCATTCAGCAAAGTTATCAGGTGGTGGTTGTATTAAACAGAAAGACAGCCACAAAAGGCTGCCCAACTTTCTCCCGTATTGAAACTCCCCGCCGATGATGGCGGCAGGGGGCGTCAATCATAGGATACTATCCTGACGAACAGGTCGACCAGTGCCGGTTCAAACTGGGTGCCTGCACCCCTTTCAATCTCTTCCAGCGCCTCCCGGTGGCTAATCGCCTCCTTGTAAGGACGTCCACTGATCATGGCGTCATAGGCGTCGACAACAGACAGAACACGGGACGGCAGGGGGATCCGGGTGCCCTGCAGCCCGCTGGGATAGCCAGTCCCGTCCCAGCGTTCGTGGTGGGTCAGGATGGCCTCGGCAATGACGGTCAGATTGGGGGCAGACCTGGCGATTCTGTTGCCGATCCCGGGGTGTTCCTTCACGATCTGCCATTCTTCCGAGGTCAAGCAGCAGGGTTTCAGGAGAATCCTTTCGGGTATGGCGATCTCGCCGATATCATGCAGGACAGCCAGGATAGACAATTCTTCCCTTTCGGTCTTCGATAGCTTGAGAGCATTCGCCATTTTTAGCACCAGGCCCTGGACGCGCTGCCCATGCTCCACCGTCTCCCGAGTTTTTTCTGCCAGTGATCTCTGCAAATAGGTGGCGACAGAAAACCGGGTATGGTTGCTGCCTAGCTTCTTCCAATACATCATGTCTTCGGCTTCCCGCAGCACATCATCGATGCTTTGATCCGCATCCCTTTTCGTAGCGCCACCCAGAGAGACACTCACGGGAATTGGGTCTCCCTTTGCCTTCTCGCAGGTCTTTCTGATCCGGTCACAGATCTGTTCGATAGTTTCCGTATCAGTTTTTGGCAGAAGAATGGCAAACTCGTCACCACCCCAGCGACAGACTATGTCTTCAGCACGGCACGCCTTTTTTACAATCCCGGCGACCTTGACGATCAACTGGTCCCCTTTCCGGTGGCCAAAAGTATCGTTGACCAGCTTGAGGCCGTCGATGTCACCGATAATTATGCTTAAGGGCAGTTGCCTTTTGGCATTGAGCCGTTTGAGCTCCTCCTCGAAGAAAGACCGGTTGTAGAGACCGGTCATTACGTCGTGAAAGCCCAGGTACTTGAGGCGCTCTTCCGCCTGCTTGCGTCCGGAGATGTCTACAATAACCCCCACCAGGCCTTTCAGGCGTCCATCCATATCCTCATAAGTAGCTTTGTGAAAGCTGACATCGCGATTCAGTCCATCAGCAAAACGAACCCTGGAGTCGAAGACCTGTATTCCCGGATGGCTGAATAGCTCCTGATCCATCTTATGATATATGTCAGCCAATTCTTTCGGCCAAATATCGGAGACGGTTTTGCCGATAATGCCCTCATCCGATAGGCCGAACATGGTCTCGAACGTCTTGTTGCAACCCCCGTATATACCCTGGATGTCCTTGTAATAAATGGCCATTGGGATGGCATCGATCAATACCTGCAGAAAATGCAGACCTTCCTCGCTCTCATGGCCCATCCGTCCATTGCTCCCTTCATCCACGAAAACAAACAAACTGAATTGTCAGGCATCGACCGAATGCGCAAAGGTGTAGACGTCTGCGGCTGATATTTCCGCCAACCCGCCCAGGGGAATCTTGCCGGCCAGGATCTCGCTCACTATGGCGCCAACGCATTCACAGATCTTGGCAAACTCTTCCTGTTTTCTGTTTGTTTCGACCCAACTCTGGATGGACCCCATCGCCTCCACGCGGATGCTCTCCTCCAGGATCTCCACTGCCTCCGTACGGTCCAGATCAATGATGCCTTCTACTGCAACTGCCAAAACTCGATGCTCTTTCAAGCCCTTAATATACGAGGTGGTAAGCTCTATCCCCCGTTCAAAAGCATCTGTCCTTTCTGGCCGTAAACTGGCCTCGAGAGCTTCATGCCAGGGGTGAGGTGAGTTACAGGCAGGTTCATATTCGGACCGGATCCCTTCTCTAAATGCTTGAACTCTCCCACGTACATGAGGGCAGACCCCTCCAGGAATTTTGAAAGTAATTCTATGAAAGGAGGGGATATCCCTGCTCAATAAAACATAAATTTAACATGTTAATGACGATCTACGATGCCGATAATAGAATTATTGCCTGGGGAAAATCTATCTTCCGCGGCGATCGCTACAAGCTGGTCAGTTATGATGGTTGGAATGTGGCGGGTATAAAAAATGAGGGCCGGGGGGCAGGGATATGAACGACGATCTGATTGTTGCAATCTTTTTTCCTTCATCAAGGTCAATCATCAAATTTTAGGCCCAAGGCCCCACCTTTTGGCACGGGGATGAATTAGCCTGCTCCGTCCTTTTTTCCTGGTAGTTGCAGTCCTTGCACTTCTAAGCGACACCTTCTTTTCCTGTTTCGTCCGGCGCTGTAATTGCAAATAATCCGAAGTTGTACACTATTACCATGCCAATGAGTTTTCCTGTTCTTTCAGGTCGGAACAACCGTCTTCATAAGATCCCCTGTCCTGAAGCTGAAAAAACTCCCTTGATTTTAGCAGGTTGTCACTTCAACAATATAAAAACAGCCGGTTTCCTTAGACAGGCGACCGGCTGCTGCTTATTTTTACGCTATTTCAGTTTTATAAAGAATGCATCCTCTTCTTCCTGGAATTCAGCCTTGTATTTGCCCTTCTCCTTAATATTGAAATGCTCCAAGAAACCTTTGGCAAAGACCTTGGTTTTTTTCATGTTGAGACCGCCTTCGTCTGCCTTTCTGATTCTGATGGTCTTGCCACTTTTGTCGTAAGCAAGCTCCAGGCTCTCTGCCTGCAGGAGGGCTCTCGCCTTCTTGTTCAGAACAATTGATTGCTTGGAGATCTTGATTTCCGGCCCTTCCTTAACTTTGGCTTCTTTTTTTGATCTGGGAGCATAAACTTCAAACATCGTTCCGCCTCCTTTTTGCCGATATTATATCACATCATATTATAAATATAAAGATTTATAATCCTTTGAATATTAAAATCTAACTTCGCCTTGATGGCCCCCACCTCTATGGGTGGCGGGTTCAGATTGTCAACGAATTCTCAGCTTCAGTGGGGGTTTGCTTTCCCCCTATGAAATAGTTCATTACTCTGCAGTCGATACAATTTAAAAACGGTTCCACAGCAACATTCACTTCAGAACCGCCTTTTGTTGATCCATTGCTATTTCAAGTCGGAAATAGTGGGGAATTGCTATTGCTCGCCTGCTCCGCAATTGGATTCGCAATTCTCTGCTTGATTCGTTCCGGAAGCCAGAGACAGGATCAAATGCGCTGAAAAGAGCGAGACCATGGTTGACATAAAAGCACGGTCTGCTTCAAAACTTCTGAGGCAGAACCGTGCGACGCCCCCTTCTTTCGAACTGGCAACAAGCTACCATTTTAATCAAAATTTTAACTTTCTTTAAGATTCTTTTAAGGTATTGGTAATAAAATCATATCATGCGCCGGGAATTCTTCCATCCGATGCACCGGGTGGAAGGTCCTGGGCAATAAAAACACAGGGCGGCAGGACATCCGCCACCTAAATGGAGGTACATGTAATTGGAGATCAGAAAGAGAGTCGCACAATTGCCGGTTTCCCCGTCAGATTTTCCACTCATCCACTGCCATAAGCTCTTAAAGACCTACCCGATGACAGGGATTGAGGTGCACGCCCTTNNGGCAAGTCGACCCTGATGAACATCATCGGCTGCATGGACAAACAGACCAGCGGCAATTATTACCTGGATGGCGCTGATATATCCAAGCAGGATGAGAACGAGCTGTCCACCACCCGCAACCGGAAGATGGGCTTCGTCTTTCAGCGCTATAACCTGCTTGCCCGGTCAACCGCCTTGTACAATGTGGAACTACCCATGTTCTATGCAGGAATCTCCGGCGCGGAGGCGGAGCAACGGGCCAGGGAGACCCTGGATGACGTTGGCCTNNTGTCCGGCGGCCAGCAACAGCGGGTGTCCATTGCCAGGGCGATGGTCAACCGTCCCCTGGTGCTGCTCGCCGATGAACCCACCGGCGCCCTGGATACCGTAAGCACCAGGGACATCATGGCGATCTTTCAAAAGATGCACCGGGAACAGGGTACGACAGTGGTAGTGATCACTCACGAGCCGTCCGTCGCCGACTACTGCCAACGCAAAGTGGTGCTTCGGGACGGGCNNACCAGCAAACAGCATCGCCTTACCCGTCATAGAGCAAGGTGAATCGTACCGCAGGACGGGTTGAACAGGGGCTGCCGGAAAGTTTCCGGCAGCCTCAAAAATAGTATCTCTTCTTCTCATGAATCTATGCAGCCGGCAAGCCGGTGGTCAGACTTCGGGGAACACACCGGCGGGCACCGTGATCACCGGTGGGGTACCGTTATAGTAAGAGTTCATGTCAAGGGTGAGAGTTTCCGTTATAGTTCCCGATCCGGAGTTGTCAGCCGGATCGGACAGATCGTCGAGCATGATGACAAGCGTCAGATCCTGCTTGACGATCCGGTTCTGGGAATCGATGTACATATCGTCGGTGGCCTGATTGAGCGTCCCATTGCCGTTCTGGTCCGCACCGCCCGGCACCGCTTCCAGGTTATCTCCCGTGAAATTCTGGGTGAGATCGAAGGTGAACTTCGTGCAGGGCTGGCCATTGACGACAGCACTGTTGTCCACCTTGAAGGGAAGGAGGTAGTAGTCCAGGAAGTCCTCGTCCGGGGTAGAGTTCAGCGAGAGAGGGAACAGCACCGTATCTAGATATTGGGAATCAACCTCTTCCCAGGTCTCATCATCCCCGGTTTTCGCAAAGATCTGGTCACCCTTCTTGATTATCTCCACGGTGTCCGGGGAAGGCGAGGAAGATCCCGGGTCGGCGCCTAGCGCCGATTCGGCCAGCCAGGCGTGGAAATCGTTCCCATTGATGTCGAATTTGACATCGGTCTCCGTCTGGAACTGGCCGGACTGGCTGTCTGTCGTGCCTGGCGCGTCAATTGTTAAGACGCGCTTCATATCAGAGCCGGTCATAGCGTCTTCGTTTTCAAAGGCTTGCAGCAAATGCGCCTGGTCCGGACTGAGCTTGGACAGATCAAGAACCTCGAGTGTGTTTGTGTCCTCCACCCAGATAACCTTCGCCCCTATATCTTCGGACAGGAAGCGTAGCGGTACCAAGATCCTGACGTCAATGATCCGGGCCGGGGCATCCATGGCGATCTCCTTACCGTCGACGACGGCGGTGCTGTCCCCCACCTTCAGCATGATGGTATGGCTACCGCCGGTGATGATCGCCTCCCGGGTATCCGGCAGCCATTCTACCTTGGCCCCCAACCCGTCAAGGATGTCCCGCAGCGTGATGAGCACCCTGCCATTCTCGACCACCGGCGCAACGCCCTGCGTGACCACCTGGCCGTTGACCTTGACCGTAATATCGGTTGGGGTTGTCGTGGATGCACCTGCTCCGGACGTCCCCGCGCCGGAAGAAGCGCCGGCCAGTACCGATACCGGCAGGAATACCACCAGCACCAATACCAGGAAAGGCAGCACACCCATCTTTCCGAAACGCCAGAAAAGCATCGTTTTCCTCCTTCTCGCAGCCCTGCTGCTAACGGACGCCATCGAGGATCTCCATCAATAGACCACCAGTATTTTCACATAATGTTACATATGGTTGTTTCGATAACCAATTGCTGGTTCCTGCCTGTACTTGGCTATAAAAAAGCAGGGCGTATCCGAATCAACGGTACGCCCTGCGGCAGTTGGAACGGTTCTTGTTCAATGTTTTCGTGCTCTGGAAAAACCGGCAGACCTCTAGCGCCAGCCTGGCGCCTACTGGATGGTTATTGTCCTGGCGTTGGAGTCCCAGTTGACGGTATGTCCTCCAAGATTCTCCATTATAAATCGCAGCGGCAGCATGGTCCTCCCCGAAGCGGAGACGTACGGAGCGTCATCAAGTGTTGTCGCCACGCCGTTCACTGTGGCAGTCGTACTGCCGACACTGAGCACAATCGTCGTATTGTTCAAAGTTATAGTCAGTTGCTGGTCGGCGGCATCCCAAGTAACTGTACCGCCCAGCTTTTCAATAATCGCCCGGATAGGAATGAATGCCCTGCTGTTTTTAATTACAGGACTTGTCTGGTAGCCCGGGTCGATATCCTGTGCTGTGCCATTCACATACATCCTGGAACTGCCTATTGTAAGAACGATACCACTCGTGGTGGTTGAGCCGGTAGTTGGTGAGTTACCACCCTGCCGGCCGGGCATCTGGCCGCTGATCAGCGCCTGCGCATCTGTTGCGGCTCTTGTCTGATCATTGCTGGACATCGCCGTTTGAATGGCGGCAGCCAGTGAGGCCTGAGTGATCGTGCCTGCACTGGCAAGCTGCTGGGCGATTTGGGCCACCGTCTGGCCGTTGGTCACATCCGTCTGGATCTGTGCGGTTGTCTCACCACTCGCAGTGGCCAGGGCCTGCACGAGCATGTTGCTGCCCTGCCCGGTCCCCTGTCCACCGTTCTGCCGCCCAGAGTACTGAGCGTTGCCAGGCTGACCCGACTGACCGGAATTGCCTTGCCCACCGGCCATCTGGCCGCTGATCAGTGCCTGTGCCATATTAGCGGCTCTTGTCTGATCTTCGCTGGCCAGCACCTGCTGGATAGCGGTAGCCAGTGAAGTCTCGGTGATCGTGCCTGCACTGGCAAGCTGCTGGGCGATTTGGGCCACCGTCTGGCCGTTGGTCACATCCNNGAAACCCGCTACCCGGGGAACTGCCCTGGCCGGAAGTGTCTGCAAAGGCTGCGACTGCAGTTGCCAGCGACAGGACCAGTGCCAGGACCAAGATTGCTACAGATACCAATATATTCTTTTTCATTCTCTTTCAGGCCAAGGAGACCCCCTGCCTTCAGGCATGGGGANNAGGAAACCGTCGCCAAACCTGCAAGCACCGGCCATCTCCAATTCAAGAGGGGACCGGGCACTTCTTACCCTTCTTCATTTTTTCTCACATCCTTCCCGATTAGCAATATCTTCTACATAATAATACCATTATCCACGGCTTCCATCCTTAAAAAAGGATAAGAAAAACCCCATAGACCATCTATGGGGCATCTGCAGGAATACCAGCCAGCGGCTGGTTATCGAATCCTGACCTCGTCGATTCCCATGCCGGGTTCTGCCGTACCCGCCGTGCACAGGGGGATGCTCTCAACAATGCTGCGCACCAGGAAAAACGGTACGCTGAAGAAGAGGTCCGAGTCCTTGAACCCTTTTACCAGGTGCCGGCTGGACAGGTCCAGGAAGGTGACATTGACACGGCCCGTGGACAGGGGGATGGTCACCGCCCCGCCGCAGGTAGAGGATGATAATTGCGCCTGGACAGGGATTCCGGTCTCATAAGACGACAGGGTGACCAGGCGGCTGGCCTGAACCGGGTTGCAGAGGAAAAGCACCAGGTCCGGTTTTAACTCGAACTCCTCCAGCGGGCCGATAACAACATATTTGGAGACTCCTAGCGGCGGCTGGCCCTGGCCGAGAGCCCGGGCGCGGAAAAACGCCGCGTTGCAGGAACTGAATTTTTCCCCCTCGATCAGATACTTTTTCACCAGAGCAGCCTGCTCCGGTGATGGGGCTGATAAACCCAGCGACATAAGGCCTCCCGGGCATACGCAAGTCTCCGCGCTGATGTTGAAGGTCGCCCCTTTTCGGGCGGCCTGATAGAGAGCGGCGCAGGCCCAGACCTTAGTTGACTTGCCGTTGCTTGCAGGGACGTCACTAAAAGCGACACCTACCGGACTGCCTTCCAGGGCAAGCACCTCTTGCAACTGCTTTGCATATTCCTGCCATATCATACCTATCGCCCCTTTCCTTATTTCCACCGGCTGTTCATCGATACAAACAACTGATCCAGATCACTCATAGTGGTAAGCTTCAATCAACACCCCTGTTGCCAAACCGGTTATGGTGGGTGAAATCCGGCACCTCCCGGCGCACCCGCAGGTACTTGCCCGCAGAGACCGGGTACCCCAGGCGTACGGAGAAAGCAATCATCAGGTGGTCGGGAATATCGAGGATGCTCTTGACCTCTTTTTCCACCTGGTCAGCGCTGAGGGAACTCACCACGTGGAAGCCGATCCCCAGGGCATTGGCCATCAGCCACATGTTTTCCATCACACAACCGAGGCTGATGGCGCCTAAAAAATCACCCTCCGAAGCAGGCGCCCTCCTGCCGGGATCATAAACCACAATCAGCAGGACGGGGCTTGTTTGAATGACCCTTCCCAGGGACGAGTTAAACTGTTCCGGTTCCTCCAGCTTGGCCCCCGGAGTTCTCCAGGACAGGGGGAACATGGT
Source organism: Peptococcaceae bacterium (assembly GCA_003160265.1). Taxonomy (GTDB): domain Bacteria; phylum Bacillota; class DSM-12270; order Thermacetogeniales; family Thermacetogeniaceae; genus Palsa-1188. Next base: position 10,016 of record PLQY01000063.1, read on the forward strand.
GCCCAGAATCCCGACCTTTTTTCTGAGCAGTTCCTCTTCCGAAAAGGAGAGTTGCTCATAGTTTTCACGGATAAAGGTTTCGGATACCGGGTATCTGATCCCCCCGATGGCCTCCAGAAGCTTTTTGTCGTCGACGACGACAATTTCAAAGTTCTGCATGTTGTGCGCCGTGGGCGACCACCGGCCCGCCTCCAGGATCTGCCTCAGATCCTCCTGCGCTACCGGGCGTTCGGAATCGTAGGCCCCTCTTGCCGACTGCCTTTCCTGGATCAGTTTCAAGACTTCCATGCCCTGACCCTCCTATCGAATATTTTAGCTCATTGTTAAAACTGCCCTGAAATGCACTTTTGATGTCATCATCTTTTCAAAGGCCAATGCTGCCTGCTCCAGGGGGAATACCTCCACCACCGGGACCACCCCGAACAGCATGCTGAACCGGACGGCTTCTTCAATACTACCCGAGACCCAGCCGCTGATGGAACGGCTGCCCCCCAACAAGAGAGACGGTGAAAAGCGCAGTGGTTCCCACACACCGGTGACGATGATCATTTTCCCATTGCGGCTGAGACCGCCGATCAGCTCGGAGATGGTCTTGCTGTTCGGAGCCGTACAGAGAATAACCCGCGCCGCTCCCAGCGCCCTCAATTCCTTCACCGCATCGGTGGTATTGGTATCGATGTAGATGTGGGCGCCCAGTTTGTAGGCCAACTCCTCCTTTTCCCTGCCGCGGGATAGAATGGCGGTTTTGTAACCGAGTTTTACAGAGTATTGCACTGCCAGGTGGCCCAGCCCTCCAAGGCCGTGGATCGCCACCAGTTCGCCGCCCTTGGCCCCACAGTTTTGCAGCGCCCCGAACGTCGTCCGCCCGGCGCACAGAAGCGGCGCCGTCTCTGCCGGAGAGAGCTTGTCCGATATGCTGACCAGCACTTCCGAGCGGGCGGCCATATATTCGGCATAGCCGCCGTCAGTCGAGAGACCGGTGGTCAAAGAATGCTCGCAGGCCGAAAAATCCCCACTCCGGCAGGCGCTGCACCGGAAGCAGTGTCCCCCGTGCCAGCCCACGCCGACCCTCTGCCCGATCTCCCGGTCTGTCACCTGAGATCCCATTGCCTCAACGACCCCGACCACCTCATGTCCGGGAATGATCGGATACTTGATGCCCGGCCAGTGGCCCTCTTTGGCGAGCGCATCTCCACGGCAGATCCCGCAGGCCTCCACCCTGATCAGGACCTCGTTTTCCTTTGGTACAGGAATCTCTCTATTAACCAACTCAAAGTCGGCTCCAGGCGCACTCACTTGAATCGCTCTCATCGTCGGCACCAAACCCACCTCCTGGTAATTGATCAGCTATCTTTTATATGCGGTCGTCCATCGGTCAAATTACAGCAAACTACGGTCTTGCCTTCAAACCCAGCTCGGGGATGAACAACAGGACCGCCCCGAACAATAGGTAGCCGGCGCCGATATACAGGAACACCTGATTCACGTTCGAGCCCGCCAGCAGCATGATCACGTAGGACGGGACAACGAAAGCGCCGCCCATTTGAAACATGCTCATAATGCCGCCCGCGCTCCCGGCGTAAACAGGTCCCAGTTCAGGAAGCAGCATCGGCAGCGACATGACCAGCGGCACTGCCGTGCCGAGGAAGAACCCGGTCAAGATCAGCAGCATCCAGGTCAGTGCCCCGAAGGGAGAGATCCAGGCCAGGTAGGAACCAATGGCGGCAAGGATTGCCGTTGGCGCCAGCAGTGGCCTGATCAGCCCGAGTTTCTGCGCAAGCAGGGGTCCGATGACAGTGCCAACTATAAAAGCCAGGCTCAGAGAAGATGCTGTCAGGCCGGCCAGGACCGGGCCGATTCCTTTGGACTGGACAAACGCATTGGGCAGGTTTCCCGTCTGGGCGACCCATGAACCCATGAAGAACAGCATGGCAATCGCTCCAAACCAGATGTATTTGCTTTTGGCGGCTACTCCCAGATACTCCATGACCGGATGCCCGGGAACATCCGGTACCCCTGCAGGTTTTGACTTGACAACGAGCAGCCACAGCACCAGAGCAATCACCATGAGCAACGCCGAGGCCATAAAAGCGCTGCCAATAGTCGGGAACAGGGCCGAAGTTGCCTGGGCGACAGCGATGCCGGCAGACGCTCCTGCGACATAGACCCCCATGACAGCCCCCATCTGCTGCCGGGGAAACCAGGCGCCCAAAATCTTGGCGGCATTGGAGTTGATGGCCGCGGTTCCGAAGCCGAGGGTGAACATCCAGGCGAAAAGAACTCCGAAACTACCGGCGCTGATGCGGCCAAAACTGCTGATCGTGGCGATGATCAGCCCNNGTTCTTGACGCCGAAACGGTCCGCCAGGGCGCCGGCGGGGATGCCGAATAAAGCCGCGGTCAGCATGGGAGCGGCCAGAACCATGGCAAACTGACTCGGCTGGAGATGCAGGGCGGGTATGAGGCGTCCGGCCAGTCCGGCTATTTGAAACTGCAGGATATTCAAGGCTATCTGCACCAGGGCGATGATCAGCAGTATTGCCCAGCGGAAGGAATAGACGTTTGCTCCGGCTTCATCCATTCTAATGCTCTCCTGTCTGAACTCTTTCCGTTCGGAATCCTCTGCTTTGAACCTCTCGCCGCCGCATACCCCTCCCGATTCTTCGTCAGACCAATCATGCCTCACCTTTCAAAGAACCATACTCACGAGCCACTCCGGCAGCCGGCCTTTGCTTTCAGGTATCCTTGTGCAACTGCTTGAGAAGCGTTGCCATGTTGTTGCCCAGGGTTTTAAAAGTGGCCACACCTTCCGCGTCCTGCAAGACCTCCCCCGGCTGCCGGCCGATGGCCAGATTCCAGTAGCTGGAGCAGGGAATGATCATCTCCGAGATGCCAAAGAAGAAGTTGATGGCCGAATAGGCAAAGGTCGCCCCGGCCCGCCGCACCGAGAGCACCGCCGCCCCCACCTTGCCGCGCAGCATCTTGTCGTTGGCATTGGACACGAAACCGCAGCGGTCGATGAAGGCTTTCACCTCGCTGGAGACATTGCTGAAGTACACGGGTGAGCCGATCAGGATCCCGTCCGCCCCGGAGGCCCGCTCGATGAAATAGTTCATCTCATCCCCGGTCTGGACGCATTTCTTGTCCTTGTTCTGCAGGCACCGGTAGCAAGACTTGCATCCGGCCAACTGCTTACCTCCGACCTGCAGGATCTCCCCTGCAATACCCTGTTTGGCCAGTTCATCCAGCACAATGCTCAGGGATTGAAAGGTGTTTCCCTGCGGGCGCGGGCTGCCGTTGAAAGCTACCACGGAAAGAGACATAAAGACCATCCCTCCTTGAAATTGATTGTCATACCTGTTTGCCCGAACCTGAAGCGAAGCTTCGGGGCGTGCTATCAGCGCCCTTGAACATCAGGGATGTCCATAATTCACATTATACAGGTAATTCTGCCTGCATTTCCAGCAGCATAAATGCCGTGAAAAACCGTCAGTCTTCGTCCAGTGTCCTGAATAGGCGCGAAACCAAACCGTTTCAGCATTCAAATCGATCTTGCATTAACAGTCTGGCCACAATAATTCGATCAGGCGATCTTCCTTTTGAAGTTGAGTATGGCGATGGCTGTAAAAATGACCGAGAAAGCCAGTAGGGCGCTGACCTGGCCGATCAGGTACCGGAAGCCGATCCCCTTCAGCATGATCCCCCGGATGATTTCGAGATAATAGGTCTGGGGAATCGCGGCACTGAGGTAGTAGATGATCTTCGGCATGCCCGCCCGGGGAAATATGAAACCGGTCAGCACCATGCTGGGCAGCAAGATGAAATAGGACATCTGAATCGCCTGGATCTGGTTCCTGGCGATGTTGGAGATCATGATACCCATGCCGAGGGCAGCGGTGATGAAGAACATGGTCAGCAGGTAGAGTTGCAGCAGGCTGCCCCGGACCGGCACGTGAAAGATCAGGGAAGCGACCAGCAGAGAGACGGTGATCTGGACGTAACCCAGGACGATGTTGGGCAGGACCTTGCCGACCATCAGCTCATACGACCTGAGCGGAGTCACCAGGAGCTGCTCCAGCGTCCCCCGCTCCCTCTCCCGGGTAATGGCAATGGCGGTCAGGTTCGTCATGGTCATGGTCACGATCATCCCCAGTAGGGCCGGGATCATGTAGTAGGCGGCGATCCCGTCCGGGTTGTACCAGGGCCGCACCTCGATGTCATAGGGCTGATCGTCGGTGATGCCGTACTGCTGGACGAGCACCTGCAGTGACTTGAATTGACCGATGGAGTTGGCGGCGGTAATGGCCTGGTTGGCTACCAGGCTGTCGCTGGCGTCCACGATCACCTGCACCGCCGCCGGCCCCCCGCGCCGCAGGTCCCTGGCGAAGTCCGGGGGGAAGATGATCCCGACCTTGGCCTGGCCGCTGTCGATCAGCCCGGTAACCCCGGCAAAACTGGTGGCGGCGTAGTTCATGTTGAAGTAGCCCGAATTCCTGAAAGTATCGATCAGGTCGCGGCTCTCCGCCGTCAGGGATTGGTCGAAGACGGCGGTGGAGATGTGCTTGACCTCGGTCTGGATGGCATAACCGAACAGGATCAACTGGATCAGCGGCATCATTAAGATGATGCCGAGCGTCAGGCGATCCCTGCTCATCTGCAGAAACTCTTTCCTGGTTATGGCTAGAATCCTTCTCATCCGGTTGCCCTCTCCCCGTCTTCACAAAAGTGAACCATCGTATCCCGACCATATACTTGGCGCGCCGGTCAGGCGATCTTCTTCTTAAAATTGAGAGTGGCAATAGTCATAAAAACGACTGAGAAAACCAGCAGGGCGCCAACCTGGCCGACCAGGTACCGGAAGCCGATCCCCTTCAGCATGACGCCCCGGATGATATCGAGGTAAAAGGTTACCGGAAATATGGTGCTGATGTAATAGATGGCCTTCGGCATGGCCGCCCGGGGAAATACGAAACCGGTGAGCACCATACTGGGCAGCAACACGAAAAAGGTCAACTGCATCGCCTGCATCTGGTTCCTGGCAAAATTGGAGATCATGATGCCCATCCCCAGCGAGGCGGTGATGAAAAACATGGTCAGCAGGTAGAGTTGCAGCAGGCTGCCTCGAATGGGCACGTGGAAGACCAGGGAAGCGACCAGCAGGGAGATGGTGAGCAGGACATTGCCCAGGACAAAGTTGGGCACGACCTTGCCGATCATCAGTTCATACGGCCTGAGCGGGGTCACCAGCAACTGCTCCAGGGTCCCCCGCTCCCTCTCCCGCACAATGGAAACGGCGGTCTGGAGCATCATCATCAGCGACAAGATCATCCCGATGAGAGCCGGAAGCATGTAGTAGGCGGCAATCCCGTCCGGGTTGTACCAGGGCCGCACCTCGATGTCATAGGGCTGATCGTCGGTAATGCCATACTGCTGGACGAGCATCTGCAGTGACTTGATCTGGCCGATGGAGTTGGCGGCGGCTATTGCCTGGTTGGCTACCAGGCTGTCGCTGGCGTCCACGATCACCTGCACCGTTGCCGGTCCGCCGCGCCGCAGGTCCTTGGCGAAGTCCGGGGGGAAGATGATTCCAACCTTGGCCTGACCGCTGTCGATCAGCCTGGTCACTTCGGCATAACTGGTGGCGGCGTAGTTCATGCTGAAGTAGTCCGAGGCCCCGAAGGAGTCGAGCAGGTCACGGCTCTCCGCCGTCAGGGACTGGTCGAAGACGGCGGTGGAGATGTGCTTGACCTCGGTCTGGATACCATAGCCAAACAGGAGCAGTTGAATGACAGGCAGCATCAATACAAAGCTCAGGGTCAGGCGGTCCCTGAGCAACTGCAGAAACTCTTTCCTGATAACGGCCAGAATCCTGTTCATCCGTCGTGCTCCTGCCTCTCCATCCTGCTTTTTTTGGCCAGAGCGATGAAGACGTCCTCCAGACTGGGGGTGACCGGTTTGGGTTCCACTCCCGTGAAGGCCCGTAGGGCGATCATGTCCGCTTCCTCTTTCAGGATCACATGCAGCGCCACCCCGTGCGGGCTGCACTCCCTGACGTAGGGCTGGCTCTCGATGCCGGCGATCCGGGCCATGGAGTCAGGTAGTTCCAGTTCCACCAGGAATCCCTCCAGGGAGGTGGCTTTGAGGTGGCCGGGGGAGTCCAGTGCCAGCAACTGACCCCCGGAGAAGAAGGCGATCCGGCCGCAACGTCCGGCCTCGTCCATGAAGTGGGTGGCCACGATGACGGTGATCCCCTGGCTGGCCAGGTTCTGGATGATGTTGAAGAAGGTCTGGCGCCCGGTGGGGCTGACCCCGCTGGTTGGCTCATCCAGAAAGACGATGGATGGGCGGCTGATGATGGCGCACCCCAGGGCGAGCCGCTGTCTCCCGCCGCTGCTGAGATTGGCGGCGATGGCCTGCTCCTGGCCGGCCAGGCCGGCCATGTCGATCATTTCTGCGATGCGGCGGCCTCTCTCCCTGGGGGGCAGCCCGTAGATGCCGGCATAGAAGGTCAGGTTCTCCTGGACAGTGAGGTCATTGTAGAGGCTGAATTTCTGGGACATATAGCCGAGACGCCTCTTGATCTGCTCGCTCTCTCTAGCCACATCGTAGCCCAGCACCCGCCCGCTGCCGGAGGTTGGCTCCAGGATGCCGCAGAGCATCCGGATGACAGTGGTCTTGCCGGCGCCGTTCGGTCCCAGGAATCCACACACCTCTCCCTTGCTGATCTGCATGGTGACCCGGTCGACGGCCGTGAAGCCGCCGAAGACCCTGGTCAGGTCGCGGGTCTCCACCGCCGGTTCGGAAGGCATCAGACCGCGCCCGTTCATACGGGCGCCCGCCTTTCGGCCAGGGAGACGAAGACATCCTCCATGGAA
>PLQY01000063.1:16944-32883 GCA_003160265.1 Peptococcaceae bacterium
CGCTTCAGGGCGAGTGGAGGGTCCACCACAGCCACCTGGCCGCTGTTCATGAAGGCCACCACGCTGCAGAGTTCCGCCTCGTCCATATACGGCGTGGAGATCAGGATCGTCCGGCCCTCCTGGTTCAACCGGTAGAGGATCAGCCAAAAGTCCTTGCGAGACTCCGGGTCGACCCCATAGGTGGGTTCATCCAGGATCAGGATGTTGGGACGGGTGATCAGGGCGCAGGTGAGGGCGAGCTTCTGCTTCATGCCCCCCGACAGGTTGTCGGCGAAGCGGCGCACAAAGGGGGCGAGCTTGGTGATGGCGAACACCTCGTCGGCACGCTCTTTGATGGTCTTCCTTGACAGGTGGTACATGGAGCCGAAGAAATCGATGTTCTCCTGGACGGTGAGATCACCGTAGAGGCTGAAGCGTTGCGGCATGTAGCCCAGTTTTTCCGAGGCCTGGCCGGTCTGCTGCTGACCGCCGATGAAGACCTGGNNGTGGTCTTGCCGGCGCCGTCCGGCCCCACCAAGCCGAAGATCTCCCCCTCCCCGACGTGGAGGTTGACATCGTTTAAGGCGGTGTTGCTTTCGAAGGCCTTGGTGATCCCTTCAATCCTGATCATGCGGTGCTCTCCCTCGCTCCGGCCCTCTCAGTCGAAGGTGACGTCGGCGGGCATCCCGGGCTTCAGGACGCCGCCCTCGTTATCGATCCTGATCTTGACCCCGAAGACCACGTTCGCCCGCTCTTCCTCGGTCTGGATGGTCTTGAGGGTGAATTCGCCCTGGGAGTTGATCTCTTCAACCGTCCCGGTGAAGGCCTGGGGCAGGCCGCTGACCGTGCAGTGTACTTGCTGGCCGAGCTTGATGGCGGGCAACTGGTCGGTGGGGATGTAGACCCTGATCCAGAGGTCGTCCAGGTTCACCACGGTGACGATCGCCGCCCCCATCTGGACGAACTCTCCCTGCTCGTAGTTCTTGGTGAGCACGGTGCCGTTGATCGGTGAGACGACGTTCAGGTCGTTCAGAACCGCCTGGGCAGACTGGAGCACCGCCTGGCTCTGCTTAACCTCATCCTGGGCAGCAGCGATGGCGTCTGGACGGTTGCCCGCCTGCAGCAGGCTGAGCGCCGCCTGGGCGGAATCGAGTTGGCCCTTGTCCACCTCGACAGCCGTCTGGTACTGGTCGAGCGCCTCATTGGAGATAGCGCCCGACTGGTACAGTTGTTGATTCCTGGCCAGGTCATCCACTGCCTTGTTGTAGTTGGCCTGGGCGATATTGACGCTGGCCTGGTCCTCGGCGATCTCCTGAGCCCTGGCTCCTGAAACCAGATCATCCAACTGAGCCTGTGCCGTGGTCACGGCGAGGGCGTCCTGGTCCCGCTCGGCGACCAGGTCGTTGCGGGAGAGCACGGCCACCACCTGGCCCTGCTTCACCGTATCTCCCTCATCGACGGCGAAGGTCTGGATGGTACCCGAGTTCTTGGCGCTCAGGTTGACGTCGGTGCCCTCGATGGTGCCGGTGGCCTGGATGACCACGGTCTTTCCGGTGTAATAGGCGCGCCAGATCCACCAGCCGCCGCCTGCCAGCAGCAGCACAAGCAGGGTGATGATTATCGGCTGCCTAAATTTCAATTGTTCCCATCCTCTCCCTGAAGCGCCTCTGAGTCGCCGGCCCTAAATGAAAACGACCGGGCAAAAGGTGGATAGCTTGAGGCCTGTTTTGATATATATTATGATCACTACTACCAATTGTATATTTTATACTATGTATTAATACAGCAATCAACATTTTTTAATCTATGAGTCGCATAGCCAGCGCTAAATTAAAAAAGGGGGATCATGCCTCGATCCTCACATCTTGCAAAGCAGCATATTATTTTTGGCCACCTCAGCTTTTCGCCCCGCTCAGAAAAAGACTGACGCGGCAGGGTGGCATAGGAGGGACAATATCAGGCCAGCATTTCACTCATATAGGCAGTGGTCCTGGATACGCCGGGTGTGTTCCAGCGCCAAGGCTCTCTGAAGATAAGTATCGAAAGAGAACCGGGTGCTTTTGCTGTTCAGCTTGTTCCAATACATCATATCTTCGGCTTCCCGCAGAACATCCTCGATATCCTGATCTTGACCGCTTTTAGTGGCGACTCCCAGGGAAATGCTCACAGGCAGCGGGTCTGCTCCGGTTCCTGCGCAGGCATTGCTGATGCGATCGCAAATTTTCTTGGCATCATCATTTTCTGTTCTAGGCAAAAGAATGGCAAACTCATCGCCACCCCAGCGGCAGACCAGATCCTCCGTACGGCATGAAGCCTGCATGATCTTGGCGCCCGCTACGATCAGTGAGTCTCCTTCCTGGTGGCCCAACGTGTCGTTAACCAGCTTGAGGCCGTCGATATCACCGATGATGATGCTCAGAGGCAACTGCCTTTTGACATCGAACCGGCTGAGTTCCTCCTCGCAGAAGGACCGGTTGTAGAGTCCGGTCATCAGATCGTGGAAACTCAGGTACTTCAGGCGCTCCTCTGTCTGTTTGCGCTCTGTAATGTTACGAGCGACCATCACAACTTGGTCATCAAGTAAAGGGAAAAACCGCCCCTCGAAGAACCTCATCTCTCCATCTATCAACATTGGATACTCGATCACAACAAGCGAACGCTCCTGCAGTGCTTGCTCTATCGCTTGCTGGAACTGCGGGCCAAGCCGCTTCGAAACATCCACAACCTTCTTACCGAGTGCTTCCTCTATATTTAGATACAGGTTGGAGGAACGGTCTGCCATCAGTTCCTGGTGTGTGCCGTCTGCGCTGAACCTGATGAACAGATCCGGAATGGCCTGGAAGACTGCCTCGAGTTCCTCCGCATCCGTGCTAACGCCCGGCCTGAAAGAATGCTGAGTACATGAGTCCATATGGTTCAGTTTCCCATCAAGACGCTGACAATCCATCTTTTCTGCATGCTTTTTTGATCTTTCCCTATTCATATCGACAGACCTCCAACGGGAAAACCTTATTTGACGTCAACTTTCTGATGATATGATGATTCAAGTTTTTTGCCATAATCCAGGTCTTGTATGGTAATCTTAAACCGTTTACATTATCCTTATCGGTAGTTTTTGCTGAAACATTAGGGGCGCTCATAGTCCTTTCTCCCACCCGGTTTCTGCCGCGAGTCCGAACAAGGCACCGCCCTCCCGTTCGAAATACCGTTAGCCTGAGAGATCATGCTCAATACTTTCTCTTCAGGTCGATCTGGTTGGGCAAGGGCTTTCCCTGCCTGTAGCAGGACAGGCTGGTCAGGAAGAGGTCAATGATCCTGCCGATATAGCGGGGGCTCACTCCCGCATTATGAGGCGTGATCATGACGTTCTCCATATCCCACAGGGGACTATCCGGCGGCAGGGGCTCCTCATGAAACACATCAAGGCCGGCTCCTGCAATAGAACCGTTTTGGAGCGCCTCGATCAGCGCTGTCTCGTCCACTGTATCACCCCTGGAAACATTGATGAAAATACTGCTGCGCTTCATGGCCCGGAATTCCTCCGCCCCGATCAGGTGGTAGGTCTCATCGGTCAGAGGGGTGATCAGAACAGAATAATCAGCCTGCTGCAAAGCTTCGTGCAGTTTATCGATCGTCCAGACCACGTCAAAATGGTCCAGAGTCTCCGGATGCCGCTTCAGACCGATCACTTTAATGTCGAAGGCCTTTGCTTTTCTGGCAAGCTCTTTTCCGATGCTGCCGGCGCCGATAATGCATAAGGTCTCCCCCGTCAGTTCTCCGACCGGAAGGGCCTCCCATCTCTTCTGAAGCTGATTTCTGAGGCAGCGGTTGAGACAGCGGTTGAAAGCGATGATCATGCCCATCGTCTGCTCCGCTATCTGCAACCCACTAATACCCCTGGCATTTGTCACGACCACTCCCCTTTCCCTCAGTTCGGCAAGTGGCAACTTTTCAACCCCGGCGCTCATGCTGAACACCCATTTCAGGCTCCGGCAGGTTTTTAGAATATCTCTGTCGAGCCTGCCGAAAGTGATGATAATTTCGGCCTCCGGCAGTACTTCAATGGCCTCTTCGGAACTGTAAAAGACGTGGATTGTCTCACCCGTCTGTTTCGCAACCTCGTCCAGAGCATTCTTGTTGAAAAAGGGTAGAAACGCCAAATACACGATCAAACCCATTCCTCCTTTCCATTGAACCTCGTCAGGATAATTATACCGCACCGTGCAAACTCTTTGATACCTGGACAGCGAGATCGCTGTGGCATTTATCTTCCAGCCTACATAGGGAGGGGATAAAATGAAGCCAGAGGCAGCAAAGGAAAGAATCAAGACCAAGAGGGTGAGGCAAAGTCCTACCGGAGCAGGTATCCTGCCGCTACAATCGCAAGGGCGACGATCAGATAATCGGCTGGTTTCATTGTCAGCTCCGATAAATAGGTTCGGGGGCCCCCCCGGTAGCCGCGTGCTTCCATGGCGGCTGCCAGTTCCTCTGCTCTGCTGCAGGTATTGACGGTCAGAGGCATGAACAGGGCAGCGGCAGTTCTGATTCTTCTCATCGGTTCACCTGTTTGGTAATTGGCTCCTCTTGCCGACTGGGCCTCTCTGATCTTGGCGACCTCTTCATAGATGATCGGGATGAATCTCAGGGCGATCGACAGCATCATTGCCAGATCGTTCGTGGGGATTCTGAATAACTCCAGGGGTTTCAGGAGCTTCTCCAACCCCCTGATGATCTCTGATGGCAGTGTTACCATCGTCAGAAGTATCGCGCTCGAATATAGCAGCAAAAATCTCCATGCCAGCAGTGCTCCTGTGGCCAGCCCCTGGTAGGTGATCGAGATATGCAGCAGTGGAAACGGGGGAATGGGGATCCCTCTCGTAAAAAACAGGTGCAGCAGGAGGATCAGGATGGGTAAGAGCAACGCTGGCTTCAGGGCCAGCAAGACTGATTTGAAAGACAATCGAGACATGAAAATCACGGCCATAAGAAGGACGCCGATAGCCGATAGAAAAAACGGGGTGGTCTGTAAAATGATCATGCAGAGCGAGATGGCCACGATGAGCTTGACCCTGGGATCCAGGGCGTGGACCGGAGAGCCGGAAGGTACATAATAACCCGGGCAACTCACCATGGTATCACCAACTTAAGACCTTGACCGTTTTATTTGGGCGAGCAGTTCGGTACAGGCATCATCGACGGTAATGATATCGGGTCGAACTCCTGCTCCCAGTTGCTGCATTCTCCACATCAGTTCCGTGACCTGGGGGACGGCGATTCCCCTGGCTTTTAGCCAGTCCACCCGGCAGAAAACCTCGTCAGGCTTACCGTCAAGAGCAACCTTCCCCTGGTCAAGTACGATGATCCGATCGGCCCCGACAATTTCATCCACATGGTGCGTGACATGAATGATGGCGACCCCCAGCCGGTGCAATTTATGCAACACTTTGAGAATACTGCGCCGGGCAGTCAGATCGAGAGAGGATGTCGGTTCATCGAGAACGATGTACTTCGGCTCCATGGCCAGAACCCCTGCTATTGCCAGCAGTTGCTTCTGCCCCTCAGACAGAGCGCGGGAGGAACTGCTGGCGCGATCCTGCAAGCCAACCACTTCAAGCGCCTCCTCAACCCGCTTTCTTATCTGTGCCGGCGCCAGATTCAAGTTGCCGGGGCCGAAAGAGACGTCTTCCTCGACAGTCATACCAACTATCTGATTGTCCGGGTTCTGAAAGACCATTCCCACCCGCAGCCTGATTTCTGCAATATCAGCGGGATCGTTTGCATCCAACCCGTCCACTTCGACTGTCCCCTGATCTGGCCGTAAAAGAGCGTTGAAATGTCTGATCAGGGTAGATTTGCCGCAACCGTTAGGGCCGATGATGCCAACGAATTCTCCTTCCCCGATGCCCAGGCTGATAAGGTCAAGCACCGGCGCTTCACCGGGGCCATAGCGGTAGACCAGATTCTCGACTTTGATCATTGATCCTGTCTGACTCCCGAAAGGTTGATTTTATTCCTCACTTTGAGGGTGATTAGGGCGGCGACGACCAATTTTATCAGATCTCCCGGTAAAAAGGGGACAACTCCGACCAGAAAAGATTTCATCAATGAAAGCCTGGCGATCAGAAACAACTGCAATAGGCCTAGCCCATAAAGAACGACAGTGCCGGACAGAAATGAAAATATGATCCAGATAATCCCGGGTTCTTTTTTTACTTCCATCAGCTTTCCGATCGTGTAGGCGCCGGCAATAAACCCGAACAGATAGCCGCCGCTGGGACCAAGCAAGATACCAGGCCCGGCGGTACCCCCTGCAAAGACCGGCAACCCTATCACACCGAGTAGCACGTAGATTACCTGGCTGATTGCCCCGAAATATCCCCCTAGCAGGGCCCCGGATAGACAGACGAAGAGGGTTTGCATGGTGATGGGCACCGGTTGCAGAGGAATTGAGATGTACGCCCCCAGAGCGGTGACAGCGCCGAACATTGATGCAAAAACCATTCCCCTCAGTGGCCTTTTGGAGTTAATGACCTCAATTCGCTCCTATCGGCATGAAAGTGAGCCAGATGATCCCAGACTAGCGCCATTCCGAGCAATTGTCAACCTTAAATAATGATAAGGTTGACAATACTTCTGTGTTCAACGGCGTCCCTGCTGGATTTGTGGGGTCTTGTCCAAGTTTCGTACAGCACCAAGGTCGAACTCTCGCACGTCACCACCGATCCCTGTGAAACAGCCAACCTGGCCGACCCACGCTATGCCACCCCGGAATCAAGGGCGATGCAGAAGTGCCTGTCAGTACTCCTCATGCAGCAGTACCAGCAGAAACGACTGGCTCCCGGCAGCGGCGCCGTACCCGGCATGCCAGGCTGCGGCGAAATCTCATAATTTGTGATATAATAACCTTGTTACTTAACCGCTGGCGCCAGTAGTTCCTCCCATTCTCGAATTTCCTGACAATTTCTAGTATATCCTAGGTCTATCAACGGAGCAGGGATTGATTAGTGCGGCCCGATGGTATGCGCATAAGGTCTGTTCACCAGTGGAAGGTTAGAGTTGGCAGCAGGCCCCACTGTATATCCAGGCCGTCAGAGAAAAGTTTAATAATAAAGAAAGGGTGACTTTGACGTGAACGAAACCTTAAAAACCATTCTGAACAGGAGAAGCTTCAGAGCGTACAAGCCGGAGCAGATCAAGGACGAAGAACTACAGACGATATTGGATGCGGGCAGTTATGCCCCCAGCGGGGGAAACACCCAACCATGGCACTTTACCGTGATCCAGAAAAGCGACGTCTTGCAAAAAATAAACGCGACCTGCAGGGAGGCCATGCTGAAATCTGGTAACAAGACCTTTGAGGAGAGGGCCAAAGCAGAAAACTTCAGTATATTTTACCATGCACCCACGCTCATTGTAGTTTCCGGCGATGAGAAGGCCATCACACCGCAATATGATTGTGCCCTGGCGCTGGGAAACATGTTCCTCGCCGCAGAGTCCATCGGGGTTGGCTCCTGCTGGATTCATGCCCTGAGCATGTTATTGAATGCGGATGCAGGCAAGGCTCTTAGCAAAGAGTTGGACATACCTGAAGGTTACAAGGTACATGGTTCGGGCGCCTTCGGATACAAGACGACGGAGCATCCATCCCCGGCACCGAGAAAAGAAGGCGCCGTGACGATCATCAAATAATAGCGTAGCCCGCACCGGGACCCGCGCCATGGTCATTAGCCCCCCAGCGTACACAAAATAAAAGAATCTTTGATTCTTAATACCTCGGGCTTTATGCCCGAGGTATTAAACAAGGTAGATCTTTTGAAACTTTGTGCGGCATTCATCCTGACCCACAAGGGGTCAGGTATTCTGCCGCAGTCGTTATAAATACAGCTAATGTTGCATCAAGAGGCGGCTTCGGAACATACCATCCGGGCCGCCCTTTTTTAATTATATTTTGCTACAATAGAGTTGCACTCATGTTATAGCTCTTTATCATGTATAACCTCGCTTTGATGTCCCCCCGCCAGGTGGGCATAATCAAAACAAGTTGGAGCAACAAAGGAGATACGATGCGCCGGCCTTTCGATACAAAAACTACAGTTTCCCTGATCGTCACCCTTGTATTCTGGTCATCTGCTTACACCGGCATCAGGGTAGGGCTGCAAACCTTCAACCCTTTTCACCTGGCGTTATATCGATTCCTGGTGGCCTCGCTTGCCCTGGCCGTGTATGCCCTGATCACCAGGATGCGCCTTCCGGATCTCCGGGACATCCCCCTGATCATGCTGAGCGGCTGCATCGGAATCGCGGTCTACCATGCCGCTCTTAACTATGGAGAGATCGTGGTCACAGCCGGCGCCGCCAGCTTCCTGATCAGCCTGTCCCCCATCCTTACCACCCTTCTGGCGGCCGTATTCCTCGGGGAGCGTTTACAAAGCAACGCTTGGGTAGGCATGGTGATCAGTTTCTTGGGCACGACACTGATCGCCTTTGGCGAGAACCGGGGACTGCATTTCAGTTCTGGAGCGTTGTTTGTCCTGCTGGCCACGCTCTCGATCAGCATCTTCTTTATTATCCAAAAACCGCTGCTCGCAAAATATAAGCCCTTCGACCTCGCTACCTACTCGATCTGGGCCGGCACGCTGTGCCTGCTGGTCTTTCTGCCGGGTTTCTTCCAGGCCCTCGGCAAGGCCCCCCTGCAGGCCAACCTGACGGTGATCTACCTGGGAATTTTTCCAGCCGCCCTGGCCTACGCTACCTGGGCGTTTTTCCTGTCCAAGATGCCGGCATCCCGGGCGGCAAGCTTTCTTTACATCAATCCGCTCCTGTCAACCGTAATTGCCTTTATCTGGATCGGCGAGATCCCCAGCGTGCTCAGCCTGGCCGGAGGCATCATCGTCCTGGCCGGGTTGGTGCTGGTCAGCCGTGGAGGCATTGAGCAGAAAAGCCACACCCCCAAACCCGGGGCCAGGCCGATCAGATTGATTTCAGGTGGGCGATGATGTCGCAGAAACTGTCAAAGTATTGCGCCTCAATGCCCCGCTCCCGGCAGTACCGGTACAGGGCGCCCTTGGCGAAGACCAGGTCGGCATGACCGGCGGGACAGGTGTCGGAGTGGCCGTCGCCGATGTACACGGTCTGGCCTCCCGGTTCTCGCAACTCTTCCATCAGCCTGGTCTTGCAGGTGCCGCAGTCGCCGCAGTCCGGATTGAGGTGGGGGCACTCGATCTTGAAACCGCCGTCATACCCCATCCGGTTGGCATAGAAGGGCAGATCTATGCCATGTTTCTGAAATATGGTTCTGATGTTGAAGTCGTAGCCGTCGCTGAGCACGATCACCCGGTCGCCGCGCTCCCGGCAGGTCTCAAGGAAGGCGGGAAAGCAATCGTCGATCTCGACCCTATCCAGCAACCGCCTGAGATCATCGAGATCGGCGTGAAACAGCTTGAAGGTTGCGTTGGCGCAAGCCTCTGTGGACAACTGCTTCTTTTCCCACAGTTCGTTAAGCACCTCCCAACCGGGGGTGGCAAACGCCTCCGCCATGGCGTTGCAGGTGTCGACTTTCGTGATGGTGCCGTCAAAATCGACAAAGAAGGTCCTGCTCATGACTGTCTCCAGGCAGCGATCAGAGCGCCGGCCGCCCGCTTCAGATCCCGGCTGCCCATGATCGCCGAGATCACCGAGGCGCCATCAACGCCCGTCCTCTTCACGTCAAGGATATTGGCCTCCCCTAAGCCTCCGATCCCCACCACCGGGATGGCCACGCTCTGTTTGATCTGCCTCAGGCCATCGATGCCGATGGGGCTGCCGGCATCCGCCTTGCTGCCGGTGGCGTAGACAGGGCCTGCGCCCAGGTAATCCGCCCCGTTCTGCTCTCCATAAATGGCCTCTTCAACCGTAGACACCGAATAGCCGAGAATCTTGCCCGGCCCCAGAATCCGGCGCGCTACAGCAACCGGCAGGTCATCCTGCCCCACGTGCAGTCCGCCGGCATCCGCCGCCAGGGCGATGTCGAGCCGGTCATCGATGATCAGCGGCACCTGATAGGCTGCCGCCAACTCCTTCATCCTCACCGCCAGTTGATAGAAATCCCGGCTGGAAGCAGTCTTTTCCCGGAGTTGCAGCATGGTCACGC
This sequence comes from Peptococcaceae bacterium, assembly GCA_003160265.1. Taxonomy (GTDB): domain Bacteria; phylum Bacillota; class DSM-12270; order Thermacetogeniales; family Thermacetogeniaceae; genus Palsa-1188. The sequence continues at coordinate 27,053 of PLQY01000063.1, forward strand.
CGCCCTTCAGGGCCTCCTCGACGGCCGTGAACAAATCCCTGTCTCCGAGGATACCGCGGTCGGTGACCAGGTAAAGGGTGTAATCTACAGCCACCCGACCAGCCCCCTTCTTCTGATCTCGCTTTCCGTGAGGAGGTAGATCGCATCGAACAGTTTGATCCTGAAGGTGCCGGGAAGCGCCCCTGCAGCCTCCGCTGCCGACTCTGCCGCCACTCCCATAGCCGCCAGTGCCGCCGCCGCCGAGATCACCCGGTCATCGGCCACTGCCACTGTCGCCGCTACCAGGGCGCCGGCCATGCATCCGGAGCCGGTGATCAGGGATAGCATGTCGCTGCCGTTGTCCACCAGGCAGGTCCTCCGGCCGTCGGTGATGATATCGGTCTTGCCGGTCATGGCTACCACCGTCCGGTATTGCAGAGCCAGGCTCTGGCAGGCCTCGACCGCCCCCTCCCCGTCGTCCAGGGAGTCGACACCCCTCACCTTGCCGGCCCAGCCGGCCAGCGACTTGATCTCCCCGGCGTTCCCCTTGATCACGGAGATGCGGGCGTTGTCCAGCAGTTCGAGGGAGACCTCCTTTTTTCTGCTGATCGCCCCGCAGGCCACCGGGTCGAGCACGATCGGCCTACCGTACTCCGATGCTTTCCTTGCTGCCAGGACGGCGGCCCGGTGCTGCTCTTCCGTCAGCGTGCCCAGGTTGATATAGAGGGAGGAGATCACACCGGCAAACTCCTCCACCTCTTCAGCCGCCTCGCACATGGCCGGTGAGGCCCCGAAGCAGATCAGGATGTTGGCGCAGTCGTTGATGGTGACATAGTTGGTGATCGCCTGCACCAGAGGTGTCCTGGCTCTCACGTCTTTCAGGATTTGCACAATTTGTTCAAGCATGTCTCTAGTACCTCCTCAAAGACACCTCACTCACTGTAAACGCCCGCCTTCCGGTAAAGTTCGTAGAAATGCCCGATAGGGCCGGCTCCCCGGCCGATTTCCAGAGCATGCTCGATCGCCCCGGTGATGTATGCCTTGGCCATCCTGACCGCCTCCAGGAGCGGGCGACCTTCCGCCAGATACACGGCAATCGCCGAGGAGTAGGTACACCCCGTGCCGTGGGTGTTCTTGGTCTCGATCCGCTTTGAGGTCAGATAATGAAACTCCCTGCCGTCATACACCACGTCGACCGCATCCCCCTCCAGGTGACCGCCCTTGACGACCACGGCCCTGGCGCCCAGGGCGCAGATCTTCACGGCCGCCTGTTTCATCCGGTCAACAGAATCGACGGAGTCATGCGTGATCACCCCCGCCTCGAACAGGTTCGGGGTGACCACCGACGCCAGGGGAAACAGCACCCGGACCAGTTCGGCCTCTGCCTGCGGGTTCAGCAGATGGCAGCCGCTCTTGGAGACCATCACCGGGTCGACTACGATCTTGGCGGCGCCGTGATGGCTCAGGCGCTCGCCGATGGCCTCGATGATGTCGATGTTGGAGACCATGCCGATCTTGACGGCGTCGATCCGGATATCTTCAAAAAGTGAGTCGATCTGCTCCCTGACGATCTCCGCGTCCAACTCCCTGACGCCGGATACCCCGCGGGTATTCTGGGCGGTCACCGCCGTGATCACGCTCATGCCGTAGGCGCCGAGAGCGCTGAAGGTTTTCAGGTCCGCCTGGATCCCGGCCCCACCGCAGGAATCGGAGCCGGCTATGGTCAGCACATTTTTCATCTTGTTCCCCCTCCGGCAGCATCAGCAGCCATCAATCCCTTCGAATGTTTCTCATATAATATCGAAATATGTTTCCCGGAACATACCCGCCCACTAAATAAATAGGCCTTTACCGGAAGGGTAAAGGCGCAAGCGACGCTCATGGATCTGCTGATCATTAAATGATCAGCAATTCCGGATCCCTACGCTGGCATTACCCAGATCAGGTTCAGCGGGTCAGAACCGAGTTCTTTCTCAGCTGAAGCAAGTTCAGCTCCCCGTTTGCAATATTCGGTTGTGATTCATCTGGAGTGACTGTGTATCTGCCTGCCTATACAATACATCTTAACATGCCAACTCCACAAGTCTAATCATTTGCAGCCCCACCATCAAGGCTACCCCTTTTTCTTGGTGTTTCCCTTTAAAGAAATGCACATTGTCTCCAGCCTTGGACTCTTGTTTTTCAGCTCTGTTGGCTGGCAATACTTCAGGAGTGCAATCCTGGGACGTTTCTTCTTGGCCATAAGATGTTCACCTCACTCTGATGGCTATCTTAACGAACAGCCAGACCGTCTATACTCCTCGCGGAATTGGATAGGGAAGAACTGTCAATCACCGGAGGCCTCCGGAATGTCACATGCGGGGAGTCCTTGACATAACATGAATACTGTCATCAACGAAGCCTGGTTCCGAGCTCGTTTTTTCCATCACGCGGAATTCATGCTATCAAAAAAACCTGAGAGATCTGGTGACACGAGTGGCTGTGAATCTAAGAAATATTGTAGTTGGTGCTGATGTGCAGATCCCGTTGCCGAATGGACGGCAGGTCACACCGGTCAATCTGGACAATGCGGCTAGCACTCCGCCGTTCTTGTCGGTATTGCAGGCGATTGAGAGGTTTGCTCCATGGTATTCTTCCATACATCGAGGCCAAGGCTATAAATCCGTTGCCTCAACCGAGATGTATGAGTCCGGACGAGATGCCATCAAACGTTTTGTCAATGCCGACAACATCAAGAATACCGTGATCTATACTAAAAATACCACAGAATCGATCAATATACTTGCCCATGTCTTGCAGCAAGATCAGAAGACCAGAGTGGTGTTGTCTACGGAAATGGAGCATCTGGCCAATGACTTGCCCTGGCGGGAGAACTTTTTCGTCAAGTATATAAAAGTCGACGAATTTGGCAGGCTGTCAATTGACGACCTGGAGAAGAAACTGCAGGAGTACCGGGGAAGCGTCAAGCTGGTTACCGTCGCCGGCGCCTCTAATGTCACCGGATATGTCAATCCGATCTACACCATTGCGCCGATAGCCCATCATTATGGGGCTCAGATACACGTGGACGGCGCACAGCAGGTTCCCCACCTCTCATTTGACATGAAACCCTATGATTCTCCAGAACACATCGACTATTTGAGTTTTTCCGGGCATAAAATGTATGCTCCTTTTGGCACCGGGGTTCTGATCGGGCCGAGCACTGTCTTTCAGAATACAGATCCGTTTCTAAAGGGAGGGGGCGCCGTAAGGTTGGTTTCCCGGCAATTTGTGGACTGGGACGATCCTCCGGCAAGAGATGAGGCAGGCACATCCAATGTTATGGGTGTTGTAGCGCTTGTAGCAGCGATCAAGGAACTGGAGTCGCTGAATATGGTCGATATCCGCAGCTACGAAAGGCGGCTGATCGACCATGCGATCGAACGGTTGCAAACAATCAGGTTCATAAAACTGTACTGTTTCCAAGCAAAGGATGAGGCGAGGATCAGCCTGATCTCTTTCGCAGTTGAGGGTCTGAACCATCATGTGGTAGCACAGATACTGTCCGATGAATTTGGCATCGCGGTCAGGAGCGGTTTATTTTGTGCACATCCATACGTAGAGAAACTGCTTCATATGAGCCAGAAAGATATTGAAGCTTTTCGCAAGGATCCGCACCTACCCTTTCCCGGTCTCGTGCGGATCAGCCTGGGCCTGTACAATCAACTCGAAGAGATTGATATTTTCTTGGATGCGATAGCAAAAATTGCGGGCAGCAGAGAGCATTATCGAGAAAAATTCACTCCCGGCGTCAAATTGGCCTGGCACGGATAGATCCGTTGGCCTTCCCAGCGTTTTCGCCGAAGCAGTGCGCACCGGAAAGGAATTATGAGCACGGACCCTCGTCAAGCTGAAAAATCCATAAAGTGGATAAGAAATGCGGTTCCCCACTTCAGTGCTGCTTCCGGCTGCGAAAAGACCTGATATGGCGCAAGAGGAAAAAACCTATGGCTAGCGGTATCCAGAAGTTGAGGCCGCGGAAGGTGAGGGTAGTAAAGATGGCGATTCTGCCTCGCACCTTCAGAGATCTGAAGACCGCAGGCATGACTCCTTCTACGATCCCGATCCCCTGTGGTGTGGGAGAGACGATGGCGAAAAGGATCCCCATGGAGTATCCGGCAACCAGCACTGGAAACGTGATTGGATAGTTAAAAGACAGAAAAATGACATAGAGACTGGCCATGCTAATCAGGTGCGCTAATAAGGCGATCAACAAGGCGCGTCCCAAGCTCCAGTGGTGGTGTCCGATAGCCCTGGACGCAGCGATGAACTCGGTAGTGTTCTTTGCCGCCCAGTTGCTTGCCAGGGGCGATTGACGCCTAAACCAGGATGTAAACCAATTGACGGCGGACTGCACCGAGCCCAGAAGTGTCTCCAGGAGACGCGGCCACCAGTGGGCGAGCAACAGAAAAGCGCCAAGAACGAGAGTCGAAAGCAGCAGGATGATTGCTGCCAGCACCTGATATTGGCTAAGATGCTTTAACAGGAAGAGATACGACAGGCCTGAGATCAGAATGATGGAGAAGGCGATGAAAGACACCAGAGTGACCAGGAGCATCCCGGCGGCCGCCCGGGCAGGTGAACGGCCGCGCAGGGCCGCATCATCCGCAAAGAGGGCGATTCCGGCCATACCACCGATAGGAGCGATCACGTTGATGAAGAGCGAAGCGAGAACAACCGGAAGCAGTTCAAATACGTTGCTTTCAAGTTCAACAGACGCGAAAGCAGCCTGGTAGAGAGCTGAGCAGAGAACGTAGTAGATGACCTGCAGAAGGGCGGCTATAACCACCAATTGCCAGGATGCCCGAAGGATCATCCGGGACAGTCTTTCTATTTCAGTCAGGTTGCTCAACACCAGCCAGACAAAAGCTATAAGCACCAGCAAGAACAGCCAGTGACGCACCTCTAGTTTCAATACCTTTGATCCGGTCATCTTCTCACCGGCAAGAGAGTCATGGCCACTTGCTATTCGCTCCCCTGGAAGCTTCAAATCCCTAGCCCCATTCATTCCATCAGTACTAAAATTATAACATGTGCCGGGGTGCATTATACCTGCCATCGAATTTTAAGTAATCTTTAAGCCACTGCCCCTTGCAGGCCTAAAAAATTTGCGCAAAGAAAAGAGCGTACCCGCAGGTTTCTGGGTACGCTCTTTTGGGAATTAAACTTACTTGCCTAAAAAGTTGAGCATCTGGTAAAGCATCGCCGCCGCCTGGGCCCTGGTGGCGTGAGCCAGTGGGACAAGATGATCTGCGGACATGCCGATGACGATACCTGCCTTGACAGCCTCGTCCACTCCGGTCGTTGCCCAACCGTCGACACGCGAGCCGTCGCTGAAAGCGCTCAGTTCGGTGCCGTTGACAACGGGAGCTTTAGTTCCCAGAGCCTTGGCCACCATTACGGCCATCTGCTCTCTGGTGATCAGAGTATAGGGACCAAACTGGGTGGTACCCCCATAACCGGATACCAGGCCTGCTGCCGCAACAGCGTTAACGGGGCCGTAATCCCAGGAACCCTGGGCGACATCCGTGAAGGCGGTGGTTGTGTTGGTAATGTTCAGCCCGAGGGCTTTTGCCAGCATGGTGGCAAACTCGGCCCTGGTGATGGCGGCATTCGGCTTGAAGGTGCCATCCGTATAACCGGCCACAATACCCCGGGTGGCCAGGTTGGTGATGATACTGTATCCCCAGAAGGATGTGGGGACATCGGAGAAGGCTGTTCCTGTTGTCGGTGTTGGTGGCTGCACCCCTGCGGTGAAGCTCATGACCGTTCCATCTGCCGTGCCGTACGAGTTGGTGGCATAGGCCTCGAAG
>PLQY01000044.1:0-2274 GCA_003160265.1 Peptococcaceae bacterium
TGTACTCCGCATTCTTCCTCCGCATCCAGGCCTCCGGCCTGGCCTGAAAGAATGTGGAGTACAAGGCCGGGCTGTAAGCCCGGATGCGGAGGAAGCGGGGGCATTAGAGCGGGTAGTCATCTGTGGTAAAGGCATCAGACATCCGGCATCTGATATGCCAGCTTGTGCTCCTGCAAAATAAATTGAATCCCTTGGAGAAATTATGTTAAAATATAGCGTATGCGTTACGGAGCCTATAGTTAGGAGGGTTTAAATGTGGGCCGCCTTCTTAAGAACTTATTGATCTATGTGGTCATCGTGGTGTTTGCCGTGCTGGCCATCAAGTTGTTCATGCCCCCGCCGAACACCGAAATAGCCTGGAATTATAACGACTTTATCACTGCATTATCCGCGGGGAAAATTGCTACAATTTCACTGACCTCGGGAGATGGAAGCTATCATGTAGATGGCACGACCACCGACAAAGTAAATTTTAGCACTGATATCCCCTCCAACAACGCGGACTTGAACGTGCTGTTGTATGACAGCGCCAAATCCGGCAATACGAAAGTGACCTATCCTCACCCCCAGACCACTCCCTGGTGGGCGGGGTTGCTCTCCACCCTGCTGCCGATCCTGCTGATTGTGGGGTTTGTCTTTTTCATGCTCCAGCAGACCCAGGGGGGCGGCAACCGGGTGATGCAGTTCGGGCGCAGCCGGGCGCGCCTGCTGGACCCTGAGAAAAAGAAGATCACCTTCGCCGACGTGGCCGGGGTGGACGAGGCCGAGGAAGAGCTGGAGGAGATTGTCGACTTTTTAAAAGATCCGAAGCGATACAATGACATGGGCGCCCGGATTCCCAAGGGTGTGCTACTTTTCGGCCCGCCGGGCACCGGCAAGACCCTGCTGGCGCGGGCGATTGCCGGGGAGGCCGGGGTGCCCTTCTTCAGTATCAGCGGCTCGGACTTCGTGGAGATGTTCGTCGGAGTGGGCGCCGCCAGGGTGCGGGACCTGTTCGAGCAGGCCAAAAAGAACTCCCCCTGCATCATCTTCGTGGACGAGATCGATGCCGTCGGGAGGCACCGGGGCGCCGGGCTCGGAGGTGGCCACGACGAGCGTGAGCAGACCCTGAACCAGTTGCTGGTGGAGATGGATGGCTTCAGCGCCAATGAGGGGATCATTATCATCGCCGCCACCAACCGTCCGGATATCCTCGACCCGGCCCTGCTGCGCCCGGGGCGGTTTGACCGGCAGATCACGGTTGACCTTCCCGACCTGCTCGGGCGGAAGGAGATCCTGAAGGTGCATGCCCGGGGCAAGCCCCTGGATGACGAAGTCGACATGGATGTTCTGGCTCGCAGGACGCCTGGTTTCACCGGGGCCGATCTGGCCAACATGATCAACGAGGCGGCGCTGCTGACGGCCCGCCGTGACAAGAAGAAGATCGGCATGAAGGAGCTGGAGGATTCCATCGAGCGGGTGATTGCCGGGCCGGAGAAGAAGTCCCGGATCATGAGCGAGGAAGAGAAGAAACTGATTGCCTATCACGAGGCCGGGCACGCCGTGGTCGGAGGGCTGNNCCGGTCGAGGACCGGCGCGTCCACACCAAGTCCTACCTGCTCGACCTGGTCACCGCCCTCATGGGCGGGCGGGCATCCGAGAGCCTGGTGCTGGTGGACATCAGCACCGGGGCACACAACGATCTGGAGCGGGCGACCGACCTGGTGCGCAAAATGATTACCGAGTACGGCATGTCCGAGGAACTGGGTCCGATCACCTTTGGCCGTCCCGAGGAGCAGGTATTCATGGGGCGCGACCTGGCTCGCGACCGCAACTACAGCGAGGCCACCGCCTATTCCATCGACAAGGAGGAGCACCAGATGATCGAGCACTCTTACCAGCAGGCGAAGAAGCTGCTGGAGGACAATATCAGCAAGCTGCACCTGATTGCCTCCACCCTGTTGGAGCAGGAGACGATCGAGCGCAGCCAGTTCGAGGCGCTGATGCAGGAGGCCTAGTGCCCGCTACGCGGACCCAAAATGAAAGGTTGATAGCTATGCCACAGATGGAACGCACTTTTGTCATAGTCAAGCCGGACGGGGTACAGCGCCAGTTGGCGGGGAAAATCGTCAGTACCTTCGAGCGCCGCGGCCTGAAGATCCTTGGCCTGAAGCTGCTCCGGATCACCCCGGAACTGGCCGGGCGGCACTATGCCGAGCACCGGGACAAGCCTTTCTTTCAGGGATTGGTGGATTTTATCACCTCCGGGCCGGTGGTGGCCATGGTGCTGGAAGG
>PLQY01000044.1:2291-8110 GCA_003160265.1 Peptococcaceae bacterium
TCAGCCAGGATGAACTGCTGGACTATAGCCTGGACATCCATAAGTGGATTTACGAATGAGCGGTCGCTGTCCGTTTGGAACAGCTGAGGTCTTTTTCTGTCAACAAAGGTGAAAAAGTGCTGAACACAAGATCTCTGTAGCAGGAAATACAGATTCGATAGCGAATGATCAGATCGATATCCTCCACCCCGCCCGTCGGTTTCTGCCAGACAGGCCCTACTTTGCTCTTGAGATGGAGCGGTAAAAATTTCTATTTAACCCACCTGAACACCTGGTTAACCAGAAAAAAAANNTTGAGATTAAAAGTAGGAAAACTAGAAAAGACAGCGAATATTACCTTAACTCAGCCTTATTGAAAAATACCTGCCGCATTGCCGGAAAGGTTGTTTCCGTTTAGGGAAACAGGAGTCTTTTGTTAATTCGGTGATTTTTGGTTACCCTAAAACTGGAGTCTTTTCAGGGCAATAGGGTTTTAACCATGAGATAGGTTTGGTAAGGGGGTATGCAGAGGGTTAGAAAGTAGCAGAAATATCGTCAGTTGTGTGAATGCGGTTTCAGGTAGCGTAGAGAGAATCTGTAAAATATGAAGGGAGATGGAAGTTTAATGCCGTTTGATGCAACCTCAATGGCTGACTGGCAGATCGCCCAGGAAGCCGAAAAGACCATGCCGACCCCAGAGCAGTGGATCGACAAGCTGGGGCTGAAGAAGGAAGAACTGATCCCCTTCGGCCGGACGCCGAAGCTAGATTTCCTCAAGATCATGAGCCGCCTTGGCAACAAGCCCAATGGCAAGTACGTCGAAATCACGGCCATCACCCCGACCCCGCTGGGTGAGGGCAAATCCACCACCTCGATCGGTATCATCGAAGGCCTCGCAAAGAGGGGCATGAACGTCGGCGGCGCCCTGCGCCAGCCATCCGGCGGCCCGACCATGAACGTCAAGGGTACCGCCGCCGGCGGCGGTAACGCCCTCCTGATCCCCATGACCGAGTTCTCGCTCGGCCTCACCGGCGACATCAACGACATCATGAACGCCCACAACCTGGCCATGGTCGCCATGAACTCCAGGATGCAGCACGAGGCCAACTACACCGACGAGGAACTGACCAAGCGCGGCCTGAAGAGGCTCGACATCGACCCCAAGAACGTCGAAATGGGCTGGGTGCTCGACTTTGCCGCCCAGGGCCTGCGCAACATCATCATGGGCCTCGGCACCAAGAAGGACGGCTTCATGATGCAGTCCAAGTTTGGCATCGCCGTGGGTTCCGAGTGCATGGCCATCCTGGCCGTGTCCCGCGACCTGGCCGACCTGAAAGAGCGTCTGAACAACATCGTGGTCGCCTACGACCGCACCGGCAAGCCGGTCACCACCCGTGACCTGGATGTCGGAAACGCCATGGCCGCCTGGATGCGCAATACCATCAACCCGACCCTGTGCGCCACGGTGGAGGGTCAGCCCTGTATGGTGCATGCCGGCCCCTTCGCCAACATCGCCATCGGCCAGTCCTCCATCATCGCCGACCGCGTCGGCCTGAAGCTGTTCGATTATCACTGCACCGAGTCCGGATTCGCTGCCGACATCGGATTCGAGAAGTTCTGGAACGTGAAGGCCCGCCTCAGCGGCCTGACCCCGAACGTCTCCATCATCGTGGCCTCCATCCGCGCTCTCAAGATGCACGGCGGCGGCCCCACCGTGGCGCCCGGCCGCCCGCTCGCCGAGGAGTACAAGTCGGAGAACCTGGAACTCGTTGAAAAGGGCTGCGCCAACCTGCTGCATCTGGTCGGCGTGATCAAGATGTCCGGCATCAAGCCGGTGGTCTGCATCAACAGCTTCTACAGCGATACCAAGGCAGAACACGCGCTCGTCAAGCGGATCGTCGAGGCCGCCGGCGCTCGCTGCGCCGTGTCCGAGCACTGGCTCAGAGGTGGCGAGGGCGCCCTGGAACTGGCCGACGCCGTCATCGACGCCTGCAAGGAAGAGGTCAAGATCAGTTACCTGTATCCGCTGGAGATGCCGCTGCGGCAGCGCGTCGACCTGATCGCCAAGAAGGTCTACGGCGCCGAAGGAGTACAGTGGACTGCGGAAGCAGAAGCCAAGGCGAAGAAGTTCGAGGCCGACCCGCACTACGCCGACTTCTCCACCATGATGGTGAAGACTCACCTGTCCCTAACCGACGACCCGACGATCAAGGGCCTTCCCAAGGGCTGGTTCCTGAAGATCCACAACGTGTTGGTATACGGCGGAGCGAAGTTCCTCTGCCCGATGGCCGGCACGATCAGCATGATGCCCGGCACCGCCTCCGACCCGGCCTACCGCAGGGTCGACGTGGATGTCAACACCGGCAAGGTGTCCGGACTCTTCTAGTCAGGTCCGGTCTAGTATTGCCACGGGTTTATGCAGCCAGAGAGGCTCCGGCCTCCCTGGCTGATTTTCTTAATTGTGCCGGGAGTTTCGTTAAATGCGGGAGAACATCAGGTGCGCCTGCAAGGCTGGACGCAAGTTTATTGCGGCGGAGGGGAACTAGCGGTTATAATAATGGCGAGATCGGTAGTATGATATGTTTGGGCTTGCTGTTATGCTTGTGTGTACAGGACAATGGTAAAGGAGAGGGACATGAAGCGTATAGATGCGATCGTCCGGGATCCCCTGTTTCAGGACAGTCTGGCCAGGACCAAGAGGTTCGAGCAGGACCGGGAGTTCTGCAAACACACCCTGCAGCACTTTGTTGATGTGGCGCGGATCACCTACATCCTGATGTTGGAATCGGGGGAGATCCAGCAGTTCATCAAGGAGGTCGGCTTGAGCAGTCTCGCTGACGCCAAGGAGGTCATCTATGCTGCCGGCATCCTCCACGACGTCGCCCGGTGGCGGGAGTACGAGACCGGCGAGGACCACGCACCGCTGGGGNNGAACTGCTGTTCAGGGCGGACAACCTGTCCAGAGCTTGCCACGAGTGCAGTGCTCAGGAGAAATGCAACAAATTCTCCCGGATGGAGGCCGGCAATCTTGTACTGATCTATTAGAGCAGAAGTCGGATGCAGGAAGCCGGATATTAGAGGAAGGGACTTGCGACATACCTGCAAGCCGGCGGTCCGACTCCCCGGTAAAAGGCCTCGTGATTAAATTCAGCCAGCCTATGATGGGAAAGTCTTAAGGGCGCGATTAATAAACTTGGTGGTAGGACTATTCCTTAAGCTTCAGGCGTTTGCTTTTTCTGACCTCTGACCTCTTGCATCTGACTTCTGAAATGAAAGGCGGGGGAATGGATGGAGAGCTACGGCCTCCACAATCTGAGAGTAGTTGAGATCGCCAACCGGGCCGAGGCGCGGCGCGCCCTCAATGAGATCGGCTCCGATCCCGGCGGCGTCGCCTGGATGACACCCAAGGCGGTGCACCGCCTGCTGCGGGTGGAAAAACTGTCCTCCCGGGCAGCGATCATCCTCAAGCAGGAGATGCTGTCCAAGGGGGGTGAGGCGGCGATCAGCCGGGAGGCCGGGGATCTTTCGGTGGAAGTGACCGATGTTCTGCTGATGGGCACCCTGAGGCAGTATGAGCAGCTCTGCCAGAAACTCAAGATGCAGCCCTTCGGGCTGGCCCGGCTGGCCCAGTCGATCAAGGATGTGTTGGACAACCTGGAGCGCCGAGAGAGCCGCCAGTTGCGCTGCCGCAACTTTTCGCTGACTCNNACTATCGGAGAACGCACGCTGATCATGGGTATTCTGAACGTCACCCCCGACTCTTTCTCTGACGGCGGCAAATTCGATCAGGTCGATGCCGCTGTCGCCCACGCCAGGGAGATGGTGAGCGAGGGGGCGGACATCATCGATATCGGGGGCGAGTCCACCCGCCCACAGACCTGGGAAGAGGCGCCGCTGTCCGTCGAAGAGGAGTTGCGCCGGATCATGCCGGTATTGGAGCGGCTGTTGCAGGAGGTCGATGTTCCCATCTCCATCGATACCTACAAGGCGGAGACCGCCCGGGTTGCCTTGAAGGCCGGCGCCCACATCATCAACGACGTCTGGGGATTCCAGCGGGAGCCGGAACTGGCCAAGGTGTCGGCGGACTATGACGTGCCCGTGATCCTGATGCACAACCAGGATGGGACCGAGTACCAGAACCTGATGGGGGACGTGATCCGTTCCCTGCGGCAGAGCGTCAAGATCGCCGAGGATGCCGGGGTGCGCNNTCGACCCGGGCATCGGCTTCGGCAAGACCACCGAGCAGAGCCTGGCGGTGATGCGCCGCATGGACGAACTGCGCTCGCTGGGCAAACCGATCCTGCTCGGCACCTCACGCAAGTCAGTGGTCGGCAATACCCTGAACCTTCCCGTCGACCAGCGGTTGGATGGGACCGCCGCCACGGTTGCCTGGGGGATCGCCAACGGCGCTGACATCGTCCGGGTTCACGACGTCAGGGAGATGAGCCGCGTCGCCTGCATGGTCGATGCCATCATGGCGGCCGCCGGTTAGTGAATGGAGGGCGATCCGATGGAACGGGAGCCCCACAGGGAGCCTCAGCGTCATTGAAACAACCAATTCAGGCTTTTATCGGGTTGGGTTCCAACCTGGGTGATCGGGAGGCTTACTTGGAAGCGGCCCGCCGGATGCTGGCAGAACACGCAGGCGTGGACCTGAGCAAGGCATCCTCTCTGTATGAGACCGAGCCGGTGGGCTATGCCGACCAGGGTTGGTTCCTCAACCAGGTGGTCGAGGTAGCCACGTGGCTCGACCCTTACGCCCTACTCCGAGTGCTGCAAGGGATCGAGCGAGAGCTGGGGCGGCAACGGCTGATCCACTGGGGCCCCCGGGTGATCGACCTGGACCTGCTGCTTTACGGCGATGCGGTTGTTTCCGGTTCAAAGTACACCATGCGGTGGAGTTGGCGGCCGGTGCCCAGGCTGATCTGGGTTTCCGGTCCGGAGTTGACCGTGCCCCATCCCTGCCTCTATGAGAGGAGCTTCGTTATGGCGCCCCTGGCAGAAATCGCCCCGGATCACGTACACCCGGACGGCAAAACGACGCTGGAACACCTGCAAGCTCTGGGGGCCGGTCAAAAAATACGGTTGTTCCAGCGTTCCCAGTTATGATAAAATAAAACTGCAATCATGACCTGCCCGAGAGCAGACCGGATAGTATCGGCAACGACTATACTGGGAAGCTGCTGAAGGTGGGGCCGCTTATGGCGGCGCGAATAATCCACAGCCAACCGCTTGTACCTGAAGAGGACGGAGACGGAAGGCGCCGTGCCGGAGTTGTGCGGCCTTCTGATCTTTGTCGGGGGGCCTTATTGTTTTTAGGCAGAGATGTTTAGGCATACAGGCTGAACTAGTATGATTTGTCAAGAGAAGTCCCCATGCTTCGTAGAAAATAAAAAATAGGAGGGGTTGTTCATGGAGGTTATCGAAAGTGCCGGGCAGATGCAGGAGATAGCCCTGGGCCTGAAGCACCGGGAATTGAGCATCGGCCTGGCGCCTACCATGGGTTACCTGCACCAGGGGCACCTGAGCCTGGTGCAGCGCGCCCGGTCTGAGTGCGACCGGGCAGTCATGAGTATATTTGTCAACCCGCTGCAGTTCGGGCCGCAGGAGGACTTCGCCGCCTATCCCCGGGACCCGGATCGTGATCTCGCCCTGGCCCGGGAGGAGGGGGTTGATTTTGTCTTTGCCCCCACCGGCGACTCGATGTACCCGGATGGGTTTAATGCTAACGTTGAGGTTGGCGGGATCTTGACGGAGAAGTTGTGCGCCCGGTCGCGCCCCGGACACTTCCGAGGGGTGACTACGGTGGTCATGAAGCTGTTCCAGATCGTCCAGCCGGA
>PLQY01000033.1:0-35573 GCA_003160265.1 Peptococcaceae bacterium
GCAGCATCGATCTCCTTCTTTGCGACCAGCCGCAGCAACTTGTCCAGTGGTCCCTCGTAGTCGTCAAGTTGGATAATGTATTCCGATGGTTTACCCCCATGCTGGCGGGGATGATCGGAGATGATCAAGGAGACCGCCCCTCTATGCACTGTTGTATGCTCCCATAGGTCTCTGATCACCGCTCATGGGAGACGATTCATCTACCGGCAATCCCACCTGGTTTGCTCATCTCGATCAGTCTTTCAGAATTCCATGCTCATCGCCTGTCTGACTTCGGATAGTGTTTTAACCGCTTCAGCCCTCGCCCTTTGAATGCCGCGGCTTAAAACATCCCGTATGTACTGTTCATCTTCCTGCAATTCTTTTCTTCTTTTTCGTATGGGAGCGAGATACTCGTTCAGCGATTCGGTCAAGATCTGCTTCAGCCTGGCGGAACCCTCGTCGCCAATGCGTTCAGCCACAGATTCGACCGCTTCTCCTGTCGCTAGAGAAACGATGTGCAGCAGATTGGAAACTTCAGTCCGGTCTTTGGGATCAAAGTAGATTGTCTTGATCGAATCTGTCTTGGCCTTTTTGATCAATTTGGCGGTTTCATCCGCCGTCGCGCTTAAAAATATGGCATTGTTCCGGCTTTTGCTCATTTTCTGCGCCCCGTCCAGCCCCAATATGTTGGGAGAACTGCTGAGCAAAGCTTCCGGTTCCTTAAAAATCACCTTATCGTTTCCAAATCTCTTATTGAATCTCCTGGCGATAAGTCTACATAATTCGAGATGGGGAAGCTGATCCTTGCCTACCGGCACCAGATTGCCCTTGACAGATAAAATATCGGCAGCCTGGTGGACAGGATAGACATACATTCCAGCGCTGATATTTTTCAATCCGGCAGCAGTGATCTCTTCCTTGACGGTAGGGTTTCGATCGAGCTCGGAATTACCGACCAGGAATAGGAAAGGAACGAGCAATTGATTCAGTTCCGGGACCTGGCTGTGGGGAAAGATACTTGTTTTCTGGTTGTCGGGGTCGATTCCCGAAGCCAGGTAATCGATGACAAGTTCTTTGACATTCTTGGCAATATCACCGGCTGACTCTCTATCAGTCAATACCTGATAATCGGCGATCACAATAAATGTCTCGATACCACTGTTTTGAAACTTGACTCTATTTTGCAGAGACCCGAAAAGATGCCCTATATGCAAGGGCCCCGTCGGCCTGTCTCCTGTCAACACCCTATAATTAGAAGGGTTTTTAGTGATATCCTGTTCTATCTCCCTGCTTCTCTGCAAAGAGGCGCTAAATGTTTTGTTTTCCAGGTCATTGTTATCCATTATTCTTTCATTCCCTTAAAAATGGATTTTCACAACTATTGAAGGCACTGGGGTTTTTTCGCTATAAACCGAACGAGTGCACTATTCCTTGACAAATGATATAGAAGAGGTTGTAGATAAATCCTGACACTGGCCCCAGCACAATCCCGATGATGCCGGTGAAGATGAGCACGATCAGGATGATGTAGCCGTACCTCTGCAAGGTGTAGACAATCTCGGAGTTTCTGAGCAGACCGGCCAGGACTTGCGACCCGTCAAGAGGCGGTATCGGGATCAGGTTGAACACGGCCAGGTAGATATTGATAAGTATAATGCCTTCCATTATTGCAGGTAGATACCCGCTGCCGCCCGCCGGAATGTTGTCCAGAGTGGCAATCAGCGTTGCCGTAAAGGCCACCAATAAATTCATGCCGGCGCCGGCCAGGCCAACCAGCACCATGCCCCTGTACCGGTCTCCCCGAAAGTTCAGCGGGTTGACCTGCACCGGTTTCGCCCACCCGAAGTGCACCAGCAACAGCAGGATGAAACCCAGGGGATCTAAGTGCACCAGCGGGTTCAGGGTCAGCCGGCCCTGATAGCGCGGCGTCGGGTCGCCCAGCCAGTCGGCGACCAAACCGTGTGCGTATTCGTGAAATGTCAGGGCGATGAGGACAGCCGGCAGCCACAGGAGCAACTGGCTGATATCGAAATTAAACATGCACGGCTCCCTTTCCAGTCAACCGCTCCGGCACCAGGTGATGCCTGACCAGGTCATCGTAGCTCTCTCGCTCGACGATCAGGTCGGCCCTACCGTTCCCCACCAGCGCCATGGCCGGTCGGGGCAGGCCGTTATAGTTGCTGGACATGGAATAGGTATAGGCCCCGGTGCAGGAGATGGCCAGCAGGTCACCTGATTCGACCGCCGGGACGTGCAGGTCCCAGATCAGCATATCCCCGGTTTCGCAGCACCGGCCGGTCACCGCCACCACTTCCTGCGGCGGCAGGCTAGCCTTGTTGACCAGCAGCCCCTCATATTTCGCCTGGTAGAGGGCCGGGCGCGGGTTGTCGTTCATGCCTCCGTCCACCGCCACGTACTTGCGGATCCCCGGAATATCCTTGATCGCCCCTATGGTATAGATGGTGGTGCCCGGCGGGGAAATGACGGAGCGCCCGGGTTCCACCGCGACCCTGGGCCGGGGGTAATCGTGCCGGCGGCAGGACTCCTCCACGCTCTCTCTCACGGCGGCGGCATAGCTGGCGATAGCCGGCGGGTCATCCCCCTCGGTATAGTAGACCCCCAGGCCGCCTCCCAGGTCCAATTCCTCTGCAGTCCAACCAAGTGTGCTGCGCAGGCTCTGGAGAAAATCGACCATCACCGCGGTGGTATGCCTGAAAGCGTCCAACTCCAGGATCTGAGAGCCGATGTGGCAGTGCAGGCCCCTCAGGTCCAGGTGGCGGGCATCGAGGGCGGTGCGCACCGCCCGGGCAGCATCCCCGTTGGCCAGGGTGAAGCCGAACTTGGAATCGGTCTGGCCGGTCCTGATGTATTCATGGCTGTGGGCTTCGATCCCCGGGGCGATGCGCAGCAGGACGGCCGCCCGGCAGCCGCGCCCAGAGGGCACCCGACCAGCCAACCGGTCCAGGGTCTCCAGTTCGAAATAGTTGTCCACCACCACCCGGCCAACGCCGCTGTCCAGGGCAAACTCCAGTTCTTCAGGTGATTTGTTGTTGCCGTGGAGATAGATCCGGTCCGGGGGAAATCCCGCCTGCAGGGCGATAAAGAGTTCACCACCGGACACCACGTCCAGCCCCAGGCCCTCTTCCTGGATGATGCGGCAGATTGCCTTGTTCAGAAGGGCTTTGGAGGCGTAGAACACCAGGTCGGTATGCCCGCCCAGCCCGAAGGAGGTGCGGTACTCCTCGCAGTTCCGGCGCAGCAGTTGCTCGTCGATGATCTGTAGGGGTGTTCCAAAAGTGCGGGCAAGGTCAATGGTGTCGCAGCCGCCGATCTCCAGGCGCCCGCTCTCAGTGATCCTCATGCTGCCCTGCAATCTCATTGACACTCTTCCTCCCGCATCTGCCTGTGTTCAGGTCATTCTAACATGTTCTTCCAAAGAGTGTCAACGAACACCAAAGAAAGCCGGGGAGCCCCTGGTTCACCAGGTTCTCCTCGGCTTTAAACCATAACCTCCGGTAATCTAGCCGACGCTGGGAACGGACTTCAGGCTGGCTTCCAGCGCCTCGGACGGATATTCCACGTCGTCGAGCCTGTTCCCAAGATAGGCGTCATAGGCCGTCAGGTCGAAATAGCCATGCCCGCTCAGGTTGAAGAGAATGACCTTCTTTTCCCCGGCTTCCTTGGCCGCCAGGGCCTCGACTATCGCCCCGTGAATGGCGTGAGCGGATTCCGGCGCCGGCAGGATGCCCTCGCTCTGCGCGAACAGTACCGCGCTCCTAAAGACCTCCGTCTGTCTGTATGCCTGGGCCTCGATCAGGCCGTCGTCCAAGAGCTTGCTTACCAGCGGCGAGGCCCCGTGGTAGCGCAGGCCGCCTGCATGGATGCCCGGCGGCATGAAGTTATGCCCAAGGGTATACATCTGCATCAGCGGTGTGAAGCCGGCCTCGTCTCCAAAATCGTAGAGATACTTGCCCTTGGTCAGGCTGGGACAGGCGAGCGGCTCCACGGCAAGCGCCCGGAGCTTCTTCCCGTTAAACTTGTCCTGCAGGAACGGGAAGGCGATCCCGCCGAAATTGCTGCCCCCACCGTGGCACCCGATAACTACATCGGGATAGACTCCGGCTTTGGCCATCTGGGCCTTGGCCTCCAGGCCGATCACCGACTGGTGCAGCAACACGTGGTTCAAAACGCTGCCCAGGGAGTAGTTGGTGTCCGGGCGCTGCGCCGCCACCTCCACCGCCTCGCTGATAGCGATTCCCAGGCTGCCCGGTGAATCCGGGTGCTCTGCCAGCACCTTGCGTCCGGTAGCAGTTTCCGGGCTGGGGCTGGGGACGACCCGCGCCCCGTAGACCTCCATGAAGGACCGCCTGTAGGGCTTCTGCTCGTAACTCACCCGCACCATGTACACCGTGCATTCCATGTCGAAGAACCGGCAGGCCAGGCTCAGGGCGCTGCCCCACTGGCCGGCGCCGGTCTCGGTGGTCAGCTTGTTGATGCCGGCCTTCTTGTTGTAATAGGCCTGGGCAACCGCCGTATTCGGCTTGTGGCTGCCCGCCGGGCTGACGCCCTCATACTTGTAGTAGATGGCGGCCGGCGTCTGGAGCGCCTTCTCCAGGCGCTTTGCCCGGAAGAGCGGGGTTGGCCTCCATAAACGGTAGATATCCAGAACCTCACCCGGGATATCGATCCACCGCTGTGTTGACATTTCCTGGGCGATCAGGTCCATCGGGAAGATGGCTGCCAGGTCTCCTGGTCCTGCCGGCTGCTTGGTGGCTGGGTTTAAAGGTGGGGACAGGGGGTTCGGCAGGTCAGCCTGGATGTTGTACCACGCCGGCGGGATCTCTGACTCTTCCAACAGAATCTTGGTCTCTTCGCTCATCTCGTCTCAGCTCTCCTCTGCTCATCTAAATTGGAAATCACACCGTATTGATTTTATTGAATACACGCCATAATTGTCAACCTTTTTTCTGATACTCTTACCTAATGCTGCTGTACTGCCTGATCAGCTTCCGCCCCGGTGACGCCCCAGCGTCCGCAGCGGTCCCCCCACCGGGCCAGGACCTCCCGCTCCTGTTTGATCTCGATCACCTCGCAGGCGTTGGGGCAAGCCTTGCACTCGAAACTGCGCTGCTGAAAAGGCATGGTCGATACCTGCCATCCCCGGAACCCGGTACCGGCGCGCCTCTGAGTCTGGTCGCGGGCCAGCAGGGCGGCGCCATACGCTCCCATCACATTATAATACCGGGGCACCACGACCTCTGCCTGCAGGGCCTTTTCAAAGGCGGCTCTCATGCCCTGATTGGCCGCCACTCCACCCTGGAAGACAATCGGCGGCGCAACGTCCTTGCTCTTGCCCACGTTGTTCAGATAATTGCGCACCATGGCCTCGCACAGGCCGGCGACAATATCCGGCAGCGTGTGGCCCATCTGCTGCTTGTGAACCATGTCGGACTCGGCGAAGACCGTGCACCGCCCGGCAATCCTGACTGGTGTGCAGGCCTGGCCGGCCAGCGCCCCGAACTCGTCGATGGGAATATTGAGGCGGAAGGCCTGCTGGTCCAGAAAAGAGCCTGTCCCTGCCGCGCAGACGGTATTCATGGCAAAGTCCACCACGATCCCGTCCCTCAGGATGATGATCTTGGAGTCCTGCCCGCCGATCTCGATGACCGTCCTCGCCTCGGGCAATATGCGGAGAGCGGCCACTGCATGGGCGGAGATCTCGTTCTTGACCACGTCCGCCCCTACCAGCACTCCAGCCAGTTGCCGGGCGCTGCCCGTGGTGCCCACGCCGCAGACCAGGTCCCCCTTCCCCAACTGGTCCCGGATTATGGCCAGCCCCCTCTGCAGGGCTGCGATCGGCTGGCCCTGCGTCCGGAGATACAGCGGCGCCAGGTACGGCTCACCCAGCGGATCCAGCATGACCAGGTTGGTGCTCACGGAGCCGATGT
Source organism: Peptococcaceae bacterium (assembly GCA_003160265.1). GTDB lineage: Bacteria > Bacillota > DSM-12270 > Thermacetogeniales > Thermacetogeniaceae > Palsa-1188. The sequence goes on from PLQY01000033.1 coordinate 5,931, forward strand.
CGATTCCCAGATAGAGTTCCATCATACTCCTTCTTTCAACCTTTTCTTGCGGCGCGCCTCCAGCAGATCGACAAAGGCTTCGAGCCTCGTCACGATCCCGGCGACCCCGGACTGCTCGTCCAGGTAAAAGCTTAGGGTGGGGATTCCATGATCCCTGGTGACAGCAGGCAGCACCGAATGAGCGACAATCTCCGGCATGCAGGTAAAAGGCGCCACCTGTACCACGCCATCATAACCCTGCCTGGCAAAATGTACGGTGGCGCCCACGGTCTCCCGGCCATGCCCGCCCACAAAAGCGTTGAGATAGGGAGATGCCGCCTCTTTCAGGTGATCCAGACCGCCGACATGGAACAGCCCCCCGAAGAGGTGCTCGTTGATCCATTCGCTCAGGAAAATACTGCGAGTGACCTCCACCCCCAGCAACCCCAGGTGCCGCTCGATATCGTAGTTTGCATAGGGGTCCAGCACGGTAAAGATCTCACCGACCAGGCCCACCCGCAGCAGGTCGCCTGACTTCCCGGGCAAGCCCCGGGTGTCTTTCAGGAAATCACTCACCGCCAGGTCGAGACCTCTTCTATTCTCAGCCATATCCACCCGGCGTAGAGCCTCCCGGTAGATGGCCTCCAACTGTAACGGTTCACAGAGACGCGGCCGCAGGTAGAGCAGCTTCGATTCCAGTGCATCGACCGCCCGGGCTTTGTACCAGGCAAACCGGATCGCTTTCAACACCTGCCACCAGGAGCAATCTCCGACCAGCGACCTCGTCCTGGTCTTGAAGGTGACCCAGTCTCCGGAGGGCGGTTCCAACACCACCATCTCCATGGAGACCCCCAGGTCGGCCAGGATCTCCCGTTGCACCTCGGCATAATAGCCAAAACGGCAGGGCCCGATGCCGCCGCCCATGAGCACCGTATCCGCCCCCATCTCCCTGGCCTCCAGGAAATTTCCCAGGTTCAACTTCAGGGGAAAGCAGGCAAATTCCGGCGCATGCCGGACACCCAACAGGGCGGTCTTCCTGGAGGTGGGGGGCGGCAGCACCGGGTCGAGGCCGAGCTTGAGCAGCAGCGCCCTTATCGCTATGTACAGGTTGCCCATGTGCGGGTAGGTAATCTTCATCCCTTTTCCCTCCGCAGCAGCATATCCGTAAACGCCTCCAGCCTGGTTACCAGCCCGGCGGCGCCGCTATGCTCGTCTATCGTCAGCAGCATGAAGGGGATGCCTCTGCGCCGTTTTACCCATCTGGCAAGCAGTTCGCCAACCAGCGACTCCGGGCCGCAGCCGAACGAGGACACGTAGATTATCCCGTCAAACTGCCCGCTGTCACAGAAGGCGAAGGCAGCGCCGATCATCTTCTTGCCCAGAGTCCAGAACAGTTTCTTCGGCAGGGTGCCTGCCTGCTCATCGATCACCGCCTGTGATACCAGATCGGCGGTAGCCACCCGGGCGCCCATCGACCTCAGTCGCTTGATCAGGTTCATGCTGATGTATTCGTCGTAGATGTTGTAGTCATGACCGAGCAGGGCGATGTTGAGACGCCCGGAACCCGGTGAAGGCGGAGCAGGCCGCTCCGTCCCCCGCTCGCCGGCCGCACCATTCAATGCCTCCGGCAGCAGCCACCCTTTTTCCAGTTGTTCCTGGAACAGGCTTTGTGCTGCCTGAGCTGAGCGGCAGGCCTGCCTGATCAGGCGCCGGTCTCCGGCAAGCAGCCTGCCCATGGATGACAAGACATTCTCCCAATTGCCGGTTCCCCGGCTGAAGTCCACGGCCACATCGATCAGGGGCGGCAAGTTTGGAATCCGCGCCCGGAGCATGTCCGGCAGCCCCATGAACTTCGGGCAGATGTACGCCTTGGGTTCGACGCTGATCAGCCGGGGGACGAGCAGGTAATCCACCGACCCGGTCAGTGCCAGAACGTGGCCGAAAAAAAGCTTCACCGGCAGGCAGGTTTCATCGAGCGCCGAGCGCAGGCCGGCATCCAGGATCGCCTTGTTCGTCTCCGGCGAAACCACGACCTCGGCGCCCATTTCAGTGAAAAAAGCCCGCCAGAGCGGGAAATAGGAATAATACAAGAGACTTCGCGGTATTCCTACCTTAATCATGAATGTCCCACATCCTGACTCCTCGTTTATTCCTTAGGGTTGAAGAGAACGGCAGCCGCATAACCAAAAATTACAGCAGCCATTATCCCGGCCGCAGTGGACTCGACACCGCCGGCAAAAGCCCCCAGCAAACCTCTGGACTGCACTGCCCGGATGGCACCCTGGGCCAGGCTGTGTCCGAACCCGGACAGGGGAATAGTGGCGCCCGCCCCGGCCAGTTTTACAAGCGGCTCATACAGGCCCAGGGCGCTCAGGATCGCCCCGCCGGTCACGTATCCTACCAGCACGTGAGCCGGGGTGATCGAGGCCCTGGTTAGATCCATGACCAACTGCCCGATCAGGCAGATCAGGCCTCCAATTACGAAAGCCAGCAGAAACTGCACATCCCTCAACCCCCCCGCCCTGGAAATAGCGGCTTAAAAAGTCAACACCAACCAAACCCCCTGCTGCGCCGATCAGCTAAATCTGTATGTATTTATTTGAAAACAAACTCTTAATTTGTCCTAATTTGTCTATTTTTTAATTATCTGCTGGTAATGCTTTAGGGTCAAGCCCGAGTATGGTTTAAATTTCCACCTGGTAGATAAGATCAACCGTTTCAGGCTATCCTTGTATGCTTATCGGCATTATTTGCATTCTTACGCTTACTTTTCCGTTAGACCGGTGTTATTGATTCCACTACCACGGCATGGGCTATGCCAGGAATAGTCTCCCCCTGCTGGGAACTGGTGGAGCTCATCAGCGCCCCGGTTGCCGCCAGCAGTACCTTCCGGTATCGGCCCTCGTTCAGTTGTTTCCAGATGCTGCCTGTAAAAACCACGCTCGAACAACCGCATCCGCTGCCACCGGCGTGGACATCCTGTTTGTCCAGGTCATAGATCAGCGTTCCACAGTCACAGTAGTTGCCTTCCAGGAGATAGCCTTGCATCTTCATCAGTTCTTTCAAGGCATCGCTTCCCACTGTGCCCAAGTCGCCGGTGAGAATCAGGTCATAGTCCGCAGGCGCCGTGCCCGTATCCCGAAAATGGCTGATCAGCGTATCCGCTGCTGCCGGCGCCATAGCCACTCCCATGTTGTTGGGATCGGAGATCCCCAGGTCGACCACCTTGCCAGCCGTCCCTATGGTTACCACGGGCCCCTCGCCCTGGTCGGCCAGAGCCAACGCCCCACTGCCGGTTACGGTCCACTGGGCATAAGGCGGGCGCTGCACTCCCTGTTCGATCGGAAAGCGAAACTGCCGCTCGGCAGTGTTGTGGTGGCTGCCGCTGGCAACCAGGACACGAGCGGCGAAACCTCCGTCGATCAGCATGCTCCCCACCATGATCGCCTCGCTGAAGGTGGAGCAAGCTCCAAAAAGCCCTAGAAAGGGCGCCTCTATGTCGCGGGCGGCAAAATTGGAGGAGATAATCTGGTTCAAGAGATCTCCGGCAAGAAAAAAGTCGATCTCCTGGGACTGCCAGTTGATTTTGCGCAGCGCCAGCTTGGCGCTCTCGCGCAGCATCTTGCTCTCTGCCCGTTCCCAGGTCGGCTCTCCGAACAGAATGTCATCCAGGATCCAGTCGAACTGGGCGGCCAGGGGGCCCTCGCCCTCCATCGGCCCGACTATATTGGCGGCGGCGGCGATTACCGGCGGTTTGGTGAAGCGAAAGCTCTGTCTCCCGAGTNNTGAGAGTTTTTGTCCCATCCGGCTAGCCTATCGGAGCAAGAAATAGCTGATCCCGATGAGGGCAGAAATCAGGAAGCCATAGACAAGAACGGGTCCTGCGATGGTGAACATCTTGGCTCCGATCCCAAAGACAAAGCCCTCCCGTCTGGCCTCCATGGCCGGCGCCACAATGGAGTTGGCAAACCCCGTGATGGGTACAATGGAGCCCGCTCCACCGTACTTCCCAATCTGATCGTAAACCCCAATACCCGTCAGAAAGGCCCCCAGAAAAACCATCGTGGCCGACGTGGCCGCCTGAGCCTGCTGCTGCTCCAACCCCTGTCCCATATAGATCTGCAAGATGAACTGACCGATCAGACAAATGGTACCACCTACTAAAAATGCCAGAATGGCGTTTTTCAAAAATGTATGCCTGGGCCTGATCTTGTTGATCAGTTCCTGGTATTCGGCCACTTCCAGTTGTTGCTCGCTAGAACCTGTTTTCTCGTTCATTATGTCCACACCGTTCAGGTTATATTCCTAACCCCGGGCTACATCACCAACAGCAGAGGAGTACCTGCTCCGGTACTCCTCTGTATCATCTTTCTCAGCGTCGCTTTTCGCCACCGTTTTCGGCATAGGCTATTTTCACGTTTGCCTTGTACTCCACCACATCCCCGTTCTGCACATTGGCCGTAAAGTTCATGACCTCCACTCCGGTGACCTGGTTGCCGGCCCTGGCGGCCTCTTTCACCGCCGACTTTACGGCATCCCTCCAACCGCTGGAGGACTCTCCCACCAACTCCGCCACTTTTACCTGCAAAGCCATCGCCTCCTGTCTGTATACTGTTCGTATTATGTCCCCCCGGCAGGCAAATATACTAAACCACAAACCACCAACCGCTAAGTATCCAGGTGCTCGCGCAGCCTGTTGACGGCCTGGCGCTCCAGCCGCGACACCTGAACCTGGGACAACCCGATCAGGGTGCCGATCTCGGCCTGGGTCTTGTCCTGAAAGAACCGCAGCCAGATGATCTGCCGCTCCCTGGGCGAGAGGTTGGTAAAGGCCTGGCGCAGGGCGATTTGCTCAAACCAGGCCTCCTGGCCGTCCTCGTTCTTGAGGGAGTCGATAATACACAGCGGTTCGTTATCATTCTGAGATTGAGATACGGTTTCAAAGAGAGAGATGATCGGCTGGGCCGCCTCCAGGGCGGTGATTACTTCATCTTTACCGCACTGCATCGCCTCAGCGATCTCGGCAATGGTCGGTTCACGTCCAAGGGCGCCGATCAGGTTTTCCCTCGCTCTCTTGACAAGAATTCCCTTCTCCTTCAGGGCGCGAGTCACCTTTACCGGGTTGTCATCCCGGAGAAATCTCCTGATCTCCCCGATGATCAGTGGGACGGCGTAGGTCGAAAACTTGACCCCGTATCCCGGATCAAAGTGATCGATCGCCTTGATCAGACCAATCGCTCCAACCTGAAACAGGTCGTCCTGGTCGTAGCCGCGCCCCTCGAAGCGCTTGACAATATTGAACACCAGCCGGAAATTGCTGTTTACCAGCTTCTCCCGGGCCTTATGATCTCCCTTGCGGGCTTTCGCCAACAGCTTGGACGTCTCCTTTTCGGAGAGCAGAGGGAAATTTGGCAGGCTCATCTCTTGTAGGGAAGCCATGATCGTCCTCAGTTTTTCACAAATTTATCAGCGTTCCCGTTTCCGGGCAGGGATTTGAGCAGCTTCACCCTCGTCCCCTTACCGACTTCAGTCCGGACATCCACTTCATCCATGAAAGACTTCATAAAGACAAAGCCCAGCCCCAAACGCTCCGGGTCGCTCCCTGTCCCGGGCAGCATGGCCTGCTCCACATCCGGAATCCCCTTTCCGTCGTCCTCAACCACGATCTCAATGTCCTCATTGGAGAGCGAGGCTGAAAGCCGCACCGTTCCGGTCGTCGCTCCTTCGTATCCATGGATCATGGCATTGGATACGGCTTCTGATACCGCCACCTTGATCTCTTCCAGGTCACTGAGGTTGAAATCCACCCCGGACGCAAAGGCCGCCACCGCTACCCGGGCCAAACCGACATTTTCAGAACAGCTCAGAAATTCCAGCCTCATCTGATTACGTATCATTAATGGCTCCACCTCTCTATCCAAGTTCCAGCATGGCCGAGGCACGATCGACAAAGAAAGGCATCAGGCGGTTCAGCCCGGAAATCTCCATCACTTTCTTTATATTGGGAGGGGTACCGGAAATGGCTGCCCGGCCGCCGCTTTCCGATACCTTGCGATACCTTCCGAGGATCACGCCCAGGCCTGAACTGTCAATAAAAGTCAGGCTTCCCAGGTCGAAGAGGAGGTGTTTCACTCCCTGGGCCCTGATCTGGCTATCGATGTCCCTCCGGGCATAATCTGCCGCATGGAGATCGAACTCCCCGTAGACCTTGACTATCAGGATGTTGCCCTCTTTCCGGATCTCATATCCCATGTCACCCCTCCTAGTTATTGGAACTGTTCTTGTAATTGAAGTGTTCTCCATTGCCAAAAAAATTCCTGCATAATAATGGAACTAAAAAAGCCCCCGAAGGGGCTTGATTTGCCGTTTCTCACCTGCCCTTACCTGGTCAGGGCGTGGAAGTTCTTATCAAACAGACGCCAGAAGCTACCCTTCGGCACATCCTCTTTGGCCTGAAGCACAACCGTTTCTACTACTTTGCCCTGCTCCAGCACCCTGGCCTCTCCCAGAGGAGAGCTCTTTTTCACCGGCGCCCTGACGATTTTCGGCAGTTTAACATCCAGGGTGGCTGCTCCTGTTTCCCCCTTCTTGATCAGGACGCCGATACTCCGGGGGGCGACCACCTCCACCTGATCCTGGGCGCCGCTGCCGACGCGCACCTTGCCCAGGACCTGGCCGGGCTGGGCTAGGGTTTGAAAGCCGTAATTGGCAAACGCCCAATTAAGAAGCTTGACGGATTCCTTGAAGTGCCCGCGGGTTTCAGGTACCCCGAACACACAGCAGATCAGGCGCAGGTCACCGCGCTTCACGGTCGATGCCAGGCAGTAGTTGGCTTCGGTCGTCCAGCCGGTCTTGAATCCATCGGCGCCGTCATACCACCAGAGCAGCTTATTGGTATTGTCCAGCTTTACCTTGCCGCCCCGTAACTCATAGTAGTGTTTGATCGAAGTCAGGCTGAGCATCTCCGGGTATTTGAGCGCATCCCGGCAGATCAGGGCCATGTCGTAGGCGCTGGTATAGTGGTCTTTGGCGGGAAGACCATGGCAATTGACAAAATGGGTGTCTTTGCAGCCCAGAGACCTGGCTTTCTCGTTGATCAGGGCGACATACGCCTGCTCACTGCCGGCAAGATGTTCGGCTACCGCAACACAGGCGTCGTTGGCCGAGCCGACCGCAATAGCGATCATCATCTCCCGGAAGGTCATCGATTCACCCGGCTCCAGCCAGATCTCCGAGCCCCCCATCTCCCAGGACGACTCGCTGGCGACTATCCGGTCGTCCCAATTCACCTTGCCCTTATGCAGGGCATCCAAAGCCACCAGCAGCGTCAACACCTTGGTGACACTGGCGGGAGCCACCCGTTTGTGCGGCTCCTTCTCGTATAAGATCTTGCCCGAATAAGCGTCCATAAGCACGGCAGAGACGGCGTCGGTCTCCAGAGCCGGCTCACTGCTCCAGGCTGCTGCCGGCAGCAACTGCAGCATGAATGTCAAAACTACCGCCAGTACAATCAATTTTCGGTCAAAATAGCGCACTTTCTTGACCCCCCTCGTCTGTTCTCCCAGTATTATTTGCAGCATCTCAACTAAACAACCCAGGAACCCTTTTCCAAACGAGAGGTTAAGTCGTTATATTTGTAGTTTTTGCTTGTTAATCGAATGACCTTTCTATGGTATATACTTTGTTTTTCAGGTGCTTGAAGGTCTTAGAGATGCTGATGAAGGTCGTGTATTATCAACCGGGGAGGTGCTGGAGCAAATTGAAATGTGGTAGGGATTGTCAGGAGATGATCTCGTAGATCAGGGGAGGAATCTCAGGAGGGGTCTCTCCAATCGTAAAGGCTTCGGCAGTGCGCCTTTCAGCTTCCTGAAGATTGTTTTTCCGGTTCACGTGCAGCACCGCCAGGGCCTCCCCCGCCGCCACCCGGTCTCCCAGCTTCTTGTTCAGGGTAATGCCCACGGCAGGGTCCACCTGGTCTTCCTTTTGCATCCGCCCGGCGCCCAGCAGCAGGGACGCCCATCCCAGTTCATTGGCTTTGATGGCTTGAACATATCCGCTGCCGGCAGACCTCACCACCACCAGGGCCGCTGCCAGGGGAAGCAGATCGGGATTATCAACCACCGACGCCAGGCCTCCCTGGGCGGCGATGATCTCCCGCATCTTGGCCAACCCCGCTCCCTGCTGCAGCTTTCCGGCCAGCAAGTCGTAACCAGAGGCAGCGTCGGCAACCACCCCGCCGGCAATCAGCATCTGGGCGCCCAATTGCAGGCAGAGTTCCGTGAGGTCGGCAGGACCCCTGCCGGACAGGGTCAACAGCGCCTCTCGCACCTCCAGGGCGTTGCCGATCGCCAACCCCAGGGGCTGCTGCATGCTGCTGAGGACGGCCACGGCGCTTCGGCCAAGTTCCCGTCCCAGGGCCACCATCATCTCCGCCAGCGCCCTGGCGCGATCCAGGTCTGCCATGAAACCTCCCGGACCCACCTTGACGTCCAGCACGATCCGGTCCGCCCCTCCGGCGATCTTCTTGGACATGACACTGGCAGCGATCAGCGGCAGACACTCCACGGTTCCGGTGACATCCCGCAGGGCGTAGATCTTCTTGTCGGCCGGCACCAGATTGCCGGTCTGTCCGGCCAGGACGGCCCCGGTGCGGCGCGCCACTGACTTCAGGTCCGATACCGGCAGATCGACCCGAAAACCGGGGATGCTCTCCAGCTTGTCCAGGGTGCCGCCGGTAAAACCCAGCGCCCGGCCCGACATCTTCACCACGGTGACACCGGCCGAGGCCACCAGCGGGACCAACACCAGGGTGGTCTTGTCGCCGACGCCTCCGGTGCTGTGTTTGTCCACCTTGATCCCCGGGAAAGAGGCCAGGTCGACCACGTCACCGGTGTTGATGTATGACCTGGTCAGAGCCACAGTCTCCGCGAAGTTCAGACCCTTAAAAAACACCGCCATCAGGAAGGATGCCATCTGGTAATCGGGGATTGACCCCCCGGTGTAGCCATCGACCATAAAGGCAATCTCTTCGGGCGACAGGCGTTGGCCGTCCCGTTTCTTGATGATCAGGTCCAGGGCATGCATGNNGATTGGTGTTCCGTCGCCCGGTTGTACCCCGAACAGGGAGGCCAGGGTGGCGCCCAGGTCGGCCATGGTCTGCCGGGTCCCGATGGCCGCAGGCCTGACCTGCGGCCCTGCCAGCAGCAGGGGTACGTATTCCCGGGAATGATCGGTGCTGGGCGTGGTGGGGTCGTTGCCGTGATCGGCGGTGATCGCCAGGATATCGCCCGCTTCCAGCGACCCCAGAATCTCCGGCAAGAATCCGTCAAACTCCTGGAGAGCCCCGGCATACCCGGCAGGGTCGTTGCGGTGTCCGTAAAGCATGTCGAAATCGACCAGGGTGGCGAAGACCAGCCCCCGGTCCATCTCCTGAAAAGCTTGCAGAGCCTTGAGGGCGATCTCCATGTTGCCGCTGGCGGGAAGCGGCCGGTTGACGCCGTGTCCGGCAAAGACATCGTAGACCTTACCCACCCCGGCTACCTGGTAGCCGGCATCGTTCAGGCGGTCAAGCAGGGTGGGCGCCGGAGGCGGCAGGGAGATATCGTGGCGCCGGGAGGTGCGCTGGAAGTGGCCGGGTGTGCCGATGAACGGACGGGCAATCACCCGTCCCACCGCATACTCCCCGGTGAGGATCCGGCGAGCGATCTCACAGATCCGGTAAAGTTCCGGGACCGGGATGATCTCCTCGTGGGCGGCGATCTGAAACACGCTGTCGGCAGAGGTGTAGACGATGGGCGAGCCGGTCTGCAGGTGCTCCCTGCCCAGTTCCTCGATGATCTCGGTGCCTGAAGCCGCCTTGTTGCCAAGCACCTTTCTGCCGGTGCGTTCCTGGAAGGCGTCGATCACCTCGGGCGGGAAACCGTGCGGGTAAACAGGAAACGGCTTGACCAGGGTGACTCCCATCATCTCCCAGTGGCCGCTGGTGGTATCCTTCCCGGCTGAGCGCATCTGCATCTTTCCGCAGGCAGCCTGCGGTTCGGCCACCGGCGGCACACCCTTGACAGGAATGATGTTGCCGAGGCCAAGCAGACCCAGATGGGGGAGATCCAGGCCTCCCACCGCCTCCGCCAGGTGCCCCAGGGTGCATGAGCCTGTATCGCCGTAGGCCGCGGCATCAGGCGCCTCCCCGACGCCCATGCCGTCCATGACCAGGATCAGGGCGCGCCTCAGCCCGCCTTGATCCTTATGCCCGGGGATGAGCTCGTTCATAGACCTCCCTCAACTTTCTCTGGCTAAGATGGGTATAGATTTGAGTGGTAGTAACATCTGCGTGTCCCAGCAACTCCTGGACAACCCGGAGATCCGCCCCGTTTTCCAAAAGGTGGGTGGCAAAGGAGTGGCGCAGCACGTGGGGAGTGATCTCCTTCGGTATGCCACCCCTCTTGGCGTACTCCTTGAGGATCTTCCAAAACCCCTGGCGCGTCAGCCGTTTGCCGTGCAAATTCAGGTAGATGGCCTTCTCCCAGGTATTTTTTCTTAGCTTGACCCAGCCCCTGTTCAGGTATTCCCGGTTGCATTGGACGGCGATCTCCCCGACCGGAATGATCCGCTCCTTGGAACCTTTCCCCAGGCAGCGGACAAAGCCGCGTTCCAGGTTGAGATGCTCGGTATTCAGCCCGACCACCTCCGAGACCCTCATGCCGGCAGCGTACATGAGTTCGAGCATCGCCCGGTCCCTCAGCCCGGCAATGGTGCCGCTCTTTGGCTGCGCCAGGAGCAGGTCGACCTCCTTGACACTGAGAATGCGCGGCAGGTGCTTTTCCTGCCTCGGGGACTCCAGGTTGGAGGTCGGGTCAACCGCGATCACGTGCTCTTGCAACAGGTACCGGTAGAAGCAGCGAATCGCCGCCAGGTAGCGGGACGTCGTCCTGGCAGTGTCCCCCTTCTCCCGCAGCGCGCCGAAGTAATCCAGAATAGTAGCCTGTGACACCTCTTCAAAGGACACCTGCTCTGTAGCCAGGTACCCGGAAAAGTGCGTCAGGTCGTACCGGTATGACTGCACCGTGTTGCCGGCCATACCCCTGACCACGCGGAGGTGGTTTAAAAACTCCCTGAGAAGCTCTTCTCGCGACTGGATCACGGATCAATCTACCCCCATTATTTACCTCTTGACATAATTAACTTCCACACGCAAAAAAAAATTCCTCTTTTTCCCGGTCTCAAGAGGAAGAAAATTCTCAGGAGGTCTAGTCGGAGCCGGGGGCGGCCTGTTTGGTATCACCGGAATAGTAGCCTTGCAGCCATTGCAGGAACCGATCCCCCTGGCCATGGACCGGTTTGGGCTCGAGCGGCTGCTCGACCCTCATCTCCGCAGGTTGACTTTGGAGCAGGCGGTTCTTGAAACTGGCAACGCCTGATATAAAGTTGAAAAACTGTGGAGTGATCATCCAGATCAACAACAAGAACAGCAGCAGCCGGATGACAACACCCACTTTATGCCTCCAGTTGGTGACCGCGATCAAATACATATGCTCCCCTCCAGACAGTCTCACCAGGTGCATTTATTACTGCTTTTGAAAAATATGCATGTCCCGTCCAGCTTAGAACAAGCACCGGAAAATCACCGCGCCCGCAGGCGCTGCCGGCTAGAGAAGCGTGGCCAACCGCATGATACCCGGCACGAGGTAGGCCTCAACCCAGGTTCCAGCCAGGACAAGAAGTGCCAGGGCCATAAAAAGCAGGGTATACAGCAGAATTCTCGTAAACACCGGGGTCTCCCGGGAACTTTTAAAAAGAGACATCGTGAAATAGAGAGCCAGGGCTCCCGCCCCGAGCAAACCCGGTACATAGAACAGGTTTTGGGGAAGCACTGCGACCAGGGCCAGCAACAAGCCCTGGCCGGCCTTCTCCTTGACCAGAAAGCCGACTGTAAAGCCCAAGATAAACCCCCTGGCGCCAACCAGCAGGATCACCAGGGGAGCGCCCACCACAGTCAGCCCAAGCAACCAGAGAATCCCCAGCGAATACAACTGGCCCTTGAGGATCTCCACCCACGCCTTGAGGGCCGGAAACTGGCCATTCTGCGCCAGAGCGCCCACGCTGTTCAAGAAGCTGTTCAGATACTGCCGCAAATCATCCAATTGGATCGGGTTCAGGGTACGGAGGGCCAGAGCCCCCGCGATCAAGCCCAGAACAAAAGTTCCGGCAACGCAGGCGATGAGAACGAGCAATTCTTGCTGTTGGCTCAACCTGAGGCGCGCGTGCACAGACTGGATCATGTCTCTCACCCGGAGGCCATTATGATCACTACATAGGGGGCATTCCTCGAATAGGTGTGTCCCCGGACCTTTAATCCTCCTGTGAGATTTTATGCCAACACCAGGAAAGCAAGTACAAATTTACATCAGAGGGTAAGCGTGTCAGGAAGGACAGCGCTCGTAGGGCAGGCAGAGTCTAAAAATCTGAGCAGCCTTGCTGTATGCGACTCAAAACGAGAATGCCGATGATGGTCTTGGCGTCGCGGATCTCCCCGCGGTAGATCATCCGGAGCGCTTCGGCAACCGGAACTGTTGCCACCTCGATAAACTCCTCGTCATCGGTATGGGCAACCCCCTGCTCCAGACCGGTGGCCATAATGATGTAGAGCAGTTCGTCGCTGAAACCCGGAGTGCTAAAATAGGAAAAGAGGGTCTTCCACTGCCGCGCCCGGCACCCCGTCTCCTCTTCCAATTCCCGGCGGGCGCAGGAGAGGGGGCTCTCTCCCCGGTCCCTCTTCCCGGCCGGGATCTCCAGCAAGATCTCTCCGGTGGCGTGGCGGTACTGGCGCACCATGAGCAGTTCACCCTGCTCCGTCAGGGCGATCACCGCAACGGCTCCGGGGTGCTCGATCACCTCGCGGGTGGTGGTTGACCCATTGGGGAGAGCGACTGTATCCACCCGCAGCTTGATCATCTTGCCCTCAAAGACCCGCTCGGTGCTGATGGTCTTTTCCTCAAGGTTGACGTCGCGCCCAGAGGGCACCCGCGTGTTCATCCCATTCTCCCCTTCGATAACAGTTGTTCCCGATGATTCTGGCAACGCCAGACGAATAAGCCGGGTAGAGGTGGGGGACATCAAAGCGAAGTTATAATCTCCCAGAGCCACCTGGCATCAGCCACCAGATCGCTCAGGCGAAGAAATTCTTCCGTAGTATGCACCTGCTTCATCCCGATCCCCAGGTTGGCGGCGGTCCTCCCCGCAGCATTGATGTTGTTGGCGTCGCTGCCGCCGCCGCTGGTCTCGTAGCTGACCTTCAGCCCGAGCTTGCCGGCAGCTCCGGCAGCAATCCGGAAAACCGGAAGGTCCCGATCCAGGTGGAATTCCGGGTACTTAAAGGTTACCCGCACCTCGCTCCCGGCCCCCGCCGCCTCCGCCGCCCTGGTAAACTCGGAGCCAATCTTGGAGGTCAGGGAGTCCATCTTCGCCCGGTCTAGGCTCCGCACCTCTCCCTGGATAAAGCAGGAGTCGGGGATGATATTCGTTGCCTTACCACCCTGGATAACACCTATGTTGGAGGTGGTTTCAGCATCGATGCGGCCCAATGGCAGCCGGGCCAGTGCCTGTCCAGCCACCTGGATGGCGTTGATTCCCCGTTCCGGCTCGATCCCGGCGTGAGCAGCCCGACCTCTGATAATGACATCAAGCTGGTTCTGGGCGGGGGCGGCGGTGATCATGGTACCCGGATCGCCATCACTATCCAGCACATAACCGAACTCTGACTTCAACCTGCTACAGTCGAAGTGCTTGCTCCCCAGCAGGCCCTGCTCCTCTCCCACCGTGAAGATTATCTCCAGGTCGCCGTGCTGCGCCGGCTGCCGGCGCAGCACCTCCAGCACCTCGATGATCGCCGCAATGGCGGCCTTGTCGTCTCCCCCCAGAATGGTACTCCCCTCACTGCGAAAGACGCCGTCCTTGAACACTACCTTTACCCCATCGGCCATGTTGACCGTATCCATGTGGGCACAGAGAAAAAGAGCCGGACTGTTCTTGTCCCCGGGCAGGCAGGTATAGATATTCCCGGTATCACCGCCGATCCGGTCTCCCGTATCGTCCTCGGTGACCTCCAGGCCAAACCCGGCCAGGCGGTGTTTGAGGTAGTCCGCTATCCCTCTCTCCCGAAATGATGGCGAGGCAATCTCCGCCAGTCTGATAAACTCCTGGGTCAACCGTTCCTCGTTGATGCCGTCCACCTGTTGTTCCAAAAATAATCTCCCTCTTAACTGACCTTTAACCCTACCCGCAGCCGGTCGGCCACCATGGCGATGAATTCGGAATTGGTCGGTTTGCCGCGTTCGACATCGATAGTGTAACCGAATACCTTGTTCATCAGATCCACATTGCCGCGGTCCCAGGCCAACTCGATGGCATGGCGGATTGCCCGCTCCACCCTGCTGGGTGTAGTGTTGTACTTTTCAGCGATCATCGGGTAGAGCTCCTTGGTCACAGCGCCCAACAGGGTCATCTCCCTGCTCACGTTGATGATCGCCTCCCGCAGGTACTGGTAGCCACGCACGTGGGCAGGCACCCCCATCTGATGAATCAGGTTGGTCACGTCCACATCGAGATTGTGCGACTTAGAGTGCAGGCTCAGGACCTGGGTGCCCGTGCTGCCGTTAGCCAGTTGCCGTACCCTGTTCCCCAGCACATCCAGGTCAAAGGGTTTCAGTATGTAATAGTGCGCTCCCAGTTCGACGGCCCTTCTGATCTGGTTTTCCTGTCCGAAGGCAGTCAGAATGATCACCTTGGGGCGCTCATCATACGTGGCGTTAAGCTGCTCCAGCACCCCGATCCCATCAAGATGAGGCATGATCAGGTCTATGATCATCACATCCGGCATCTCCTGGCTCAACATCTCCAGCGCCTGCAGGCCATGATTGGCAATGCCTGAAACCACGCAATCATCCTGTCTTTCAAAATAATCCTTCAATATCTCGCAGAATTCCTTGTTATCATCCACGAGCAACACTTTTACCGGCTTCTCCAATCTCTCTCCCCCCCTATCTATTACAATATCTGCTTTTCTAAATCTTGTAATTATAGGTTCGCTGCCCTTTTGTAAAATCCCTGCTTCGAATTATGACATATGCTAGGTCTTTCTGACACCAGGATGAAAGCATTGCTACCCGAAAAACCTAAAAGGCTCCCTAATTCTTACGAAAATTTTTTCATGCAATTTTCCTGTCTGACCCGCAACTCAGCGACAACTGATTGACCCCGCCCTGGAACAGTCCAGCCTCGTCCATCATCAGTTCGGCGCTGATGCCATAGCCCCTGGTAGGATCGTTGATGAAAACGTGGGTGACTGCTCCGACCAGCTTTCCATCCTGAATTATCGGACTGCCGCTCATCCCCTGGATAATCCCCCCGGTCCGGCTGAGGACCTGTGGATCGACCACCCTGATGATAAAGCTCTTGCCGTCAGGACGGGGCTGGGGAAATACGGTCTGGATTTCGACATTGAAGGCTTCGATATTCTCACCGTCCAACACGGTCAACATCTGGGCGGGACCCTCCCTGATCTGGCCGCCGACGGCGACCGGAACCGGATTCGGGTACAGTTGATTGGGAAGGATTGTCTGCAGCACTCCAAAAATGCCGTATTGTGTGTTTTTTTCAATATTGCCGGACATTATGCGGTCGCCCTGAAACAAACCGATCTTTTCACCGATCTTTCCGCGCTGAGCTTTTTGTATTCCCTCGACCGCAGCGCCGACAATTTTTCCGTCCTTAAGGTCCAACCACTCGCTGGTCTCAGAATTTGTGATCACATGACCAAGGGCGCCGAATTTTTTGGTTACCGGGTCGAAAAAGGTGAGAGTCCCTACTCCTGCCGCCCCGTCTCTTACAAACAGGCCAATCCGGTAGCGCCTGGTTTCACGGCACAAGACCGGCTTGATATCGTAACTCGCAACCACTCCCCGGCGCTTTACCTGGAGACGAACTGTTCCCTTACGCCGGGCAAACTGGTCTACCAGTTGGCTCACCTGGGCGTCGCACTGGACATTGACGCCCTCGATGCCAGTGATCACATCTCCGGGGGCAATACCCGCCTGGCGGGCTGGGCAATAGCTCTTCCCGTCACTGGAGGTGACACCTGAGAAACCGGAGACGATCACCCCTTCAGTTTGCAGGAGCACACCGATGGACTGTCCCCCCACCATCACCTTGACCGGCGGCACCACCTGCAGGGCGATCTGCTTTAGGGGAAGAATGCCGAACAGCTTCAGTTTCAGATCGATGCGTCCCGGAACGGCAGCAACAGGGGCCCGCCCCAGGAAGGGCTGAAACTCCTGACCGGTCTCTCCGGGCTGCCAGTTTAACATCTTTTTACAGTCGTTGGATACGGAGGCGGTGATCCGCCTGGAGATCTGGGGTGGAAACATGTTCCCAAAAACGATCTGATCCCCGACATTAACCCGGTAGTGCGAGGGGATCAGGCTGAAGGACTGGAAGAATACCGAATAGATGCAGGTCGCCAGAAAAAATGCGGAGAGAAGACCGTAAAGCCTTCGCTTGCTCAATCTCGCTCATCCCTTATTCCTCTCCTGGCGCTTTCCCCCGTGAATGTTAAGTTATCCGCTACCCTCTCCTTTTATTCAACTATCAACCTTGCTTCAGGATCTGTTCCGCATGAACGCGGGCGATCTCTTCATCTTCGGCGCCGCCGAGCATTCGGGCCAGTTCCACCACCCGTGACCGGTAATCCAGGAGCTTGACCACAGTCCGGGTCAGGTCGCCGGTGATCACTTTTTCAATGTTGAAATGCCTGGCGCCTCTACCTGCGATGTGGGGAGAATGCGTCACGCACAAGACCTGCTTGTGACGGGCCAGGACGGCCAGGCGGTCGGCGACGGCCTGAAGCGTTCTGCCGCCGATACCGGTATCGATCTCATCGAAGATCAGGGTCGGGATCTCGTCGTTGTCAGCGAAGATCACCTTGAGGGCCAGCATCACCCGGGACATCTCACCGCCGGAAGCGATCCTGGCCAGGGGCTTGAGTGGTTCGCCAGGGTTAGCGCTGAACAGAAATTCCATCTGGTCGCAGCCCCAGCGTCTCGGCCCCGGGATACTCTCCCACCTGGTGTCAAAGCGGGCATTCTTCATGCCCAGACCCTGCAGTTCATCCTGCACGGCCTCGATGAAGGCAGCCGCCTTCTGATGCCGCAACTCGGACAAGACGCCGGCTGCAGTCTCATATGACCGGAGTCCTCGCTGATAATCCACCTCCAGCTCCCGTGAGCGCGACTGGCGCTCTTTCAGATTATCCAACTCGGCGGAGGCGCCATCCCAGAATACGACCACATCCGCCAGCGAGGGCCCGTATTTGCGGGCGAGACCCCTCAGGGAGTGCAACCGCTCCTCGACCTCGCTGGCCCGAGCGGGGTTATACTCCAGCAGTTCCCGGTAGCGGCGCAGAGCGTCGGCAACATCCTCCAGCCTGTACTGCGACTCCGCCAAAGGGGCGGAAATGTCTCCTACCGAGGCATCGTACCGGGACATCTCCTGCAGGCTGGATGCAGCCCTGCTCAACAGGTCATAGGCCGCAGGCCGGCGGTCATCGCCCTCGAACAGGTCCAGCGCCGCCTCCCTTGCAAGATCGGACAACCTTTCGGAGTGACGCAGGCGCTCGGCTTCCTGCTGCAGTTCATCCTCCTCGCCCGGGATGGGCTTGAGCCGCCCAATCTCTTTCACGGCGCCGTTCAGATAATCTATGCGCCCGGCGATCTCCTTCTCTGCAGCGTTCGCTACGGAGCGCTCGGTTGCCAGTTCAGACAGGCGATCGCAGAAATCCGCCACTAAAAACAGTTGGCGGGAGATCTCGTCACCGCCAAAGCGGTCAAAAAGCTCCCGGTGCTTGTCCACTTTCAACAGCGACTGGTGCTCATGCTGTCCGTGCAGGTCCACCAGCATCTCTCCCAGGGTACGGTACATGACCAGGGGCATAACCCTGCCATTGATCCGGCAAGCGCTCCGGCCGTTGGCCGTAATCTCCCTGGACAGCAGCAGCGAACAGTCCTCGCTGGCCGTCATGCCGAATTCGGTCAGCTTCTCACTTACCCGTGGAAGCTGGACGCAGTCAAACAGGCCCTCGACAATCGCCTTTTCGGCCCCGGTGCGCACCAGGTCGCCGGATGCCCGTCCACCGGTCAGGATGTTCATAGCATCAACCAGGATCGACTTGCCGGCTCCGGTCTCCCCGGTCAGGACATTCAACCCTGATCCCAGGTCTAGGCCGATGTGCTCGATCAATGCCAAGTTGTCAACAGTGAGTTGAACCAGCATCTTCTCTTCCTCGCTTCGCCAACATTCAATGCAACAAGCCCCTCGTCTTCAGGCCCAGGACCTCTGGTTTGAAGAGAGGCTACTTCAAGAGGAACTCGAGCTTCTTCGTCAGTTTCGGCACATCCTCAACGGGTTTGACTACCAGCAGGATGGCATCATCTCCGGCCACAGTGCCGATGATCTCGCACCAGCCGCTCTGGTCCAGGGCTGAGGCCACACTCTGTGCCGCTCCCGGAAGTGTGTGGATTACGACCAGGTTCCCGCTGCAATCGTATTTGACGACAGCCTCCTGAAAGAGGCGGCGCAGACGGTCATAGGCCCTGGCCGGATCGGGCTGTCCGCCCTGCGGCTTGGCATACCTGTAAGAGTCGCCCATCACCGGTGTTTTGACCAGTTGCAACTCCTTGATATCGCGTGAGATCGTGGCCTGGGTGGCGGTGATCCCTCTCGCCCTCAGGGCCTCGGCCAGGTCTTCCTGCGTCAGGATCGCTCTCTCGTTGACAATCTCCAGGATCAACTGCTGCCGACGCAATTTCAACGGGTTCACCTCCCGTAAAACTCCGGTAAAATCAGATACCGGAAGCATGAAGTCGGCTCACTACCAACGCCCATCTGGTGGTTGGTGTTCAGATTTTTAATAAGGCGGCGCGGGCGGCCACCACGACCCGTGACGCCTGTTCCGGCGACAGGGCGGCGCCCTGCGCTGCCTGCCGATCATAACCCAGCCACATGAAAAACTCTATATTGCCATCCGCTCCCTGAATGGCGGAATAGGTGACCCCCCTGATCTGAAATCCCAGTTGGCAGGCCGCGGCGGATACCTGCTCCAGGACCGCCCGCTGCACCGCCGCATCCTTGACGATGCCGCCCTTGCCCACCTGCTCCCGGCCCGCCTCAAACTGCGGTTTTACCAGGGCCAGCACCTCGCCACCGGGCTTGAGCAATTCTCTCACAGCGCCAAGAACCTTGAACAGGGAGATAAATGATAGATCCAGGGTGACGAACTCCACCTGTTCCCCCAGTACCTCCGGAGTCAGGTAGCGCAGATTGGTCCTCTCGATCACCTTCACCCGCTCATCGCGGCGCAGGTCCCAGGCCAGTTGTCCGTAACCGACGTCGACCGCATAAACCCGGCTGGCGCCACGCTGGAGCAAGCATTGGGTAAAGCCACCGGTAGAGGCGCCGGCGTCCAGGGCCACCTTGCCGGCCACCTCGATGCCAAACTCGCTCAGGACGGACTCCAGCTTGATACCGCCGCGGCTCACGTAAGGGCAGGAGTTTCCCCTGACCTCGATCTCTCCCCCCGGCGCCACAGCAGCGCCCGCCTTATCGATCAGGCGCCCGTCATAGAAGATGTGGCCGGCCATCACCGCCCGCTGTGCCTGCTCCCGGCTGGGGAAGCACCCCTGTTCCACCAGCAGCAGATCGATCCGCTTCTTCCCCCCGCTGCCCGACGTCTTGACCGCATCTCCCATGGCGCCCGCTACCATCCCTTCAACCGGACAAGATCGGCAATGCCCTTGGCGTCGAGTCCGGACTTCCGGCGCAGCAACTCCTGATTGCCGTGCGGGACAAAGCAGTCTTGGATACCCATGCAAAAAACCTGTCCGCGCCAACCGCGCTGGGACAGAAGCTCCAGGACGCTACTGCCAAATCCCCCCGACAGCACATTCTCCTCGATAGTCAGCAAATGTCCCGTTCTCTCCGCCCACTCCATGATCAGGTCCTTGTCGAGCGGCTTGACGCACCGGCAATTGATCACGGCTGCCTGCCGGCCCCGGCTTTCGAGCAGTTCTGCAGCATCCAGAGCGGTGTAGGCCGAGGGGCCGATAGCCAGGATCGCCAGGTCCTTGCCCGGGCGCAGCAACTCTCCCCTCCCCGGCGCCAGGAAGGGGTGCTCTTCGTCGATGACCGCCGACCGCCCCGGCCCCCGGGGATAACGGATCGCCGTCGGCTTCCGGTAGTCGACGGCGCTCAGGAGCATGGCCACCAGTTCATTCTGGTCCTTCGGCGCCATCAGGATCAGACCAGGAATGTGGCGCAGGTAAGAGAGATCGAAGATGCCCTGGTGTGTCTCGCCGTCCTCCCCCACGATCCCGGCGCGATCGACGGCAAAGATCACCGGCAGCCCCTGGAGGGCGACGTCGTGAACGATCTGGTCGTAGGCCCGTTGCAGAAAAGTGGAGTAGACGGCCACGACGGGAAGGAAGCCGGAACTTGCCAGGCCTGCAGCCAGGGTGACCGCGTGCTGTTCGGCGATCCCCACATCGAAAAAGCGGTCCGGAAAGCGGTCGGCAAAATCTTTCAAACCCGTTCCGTCAGCCATCGCCGCCGAAATGGCCACCAGCTTCGGGAGCCTCTCGCCGAGGCGGAGCATACAGTCCCCGAACACCTTGGTGAAGGTGGGATTGTCGGCATGCTTTATGAGTTCGCCGGTCTTGACGTCAAACCGGCCAACGCCGTGAAAAGTGTCCGGGTTCTTCTCCGCCGGAGGATAGCCCTTCCCCTTTTTCGTATAGACATGCACCAGTACCGGTCCATCAACCCTCCGCGCCCGCTCGAACACCTGCTTTAAAGCCTTCAGGTCATGGCCGTTGACCGGCCCAAGATAAGTGAAGCCCAACTCTTCAAAGAAAATTCCGGGCATCAGCAGATACTTGAGGCTGTCCTTGAATCGTTCGGCGGTCTTGACCATCCGGCGGCCGACACTGGGAATGCGGAGCAGGAGGTCTTCAATCTCATCCTTGCTCTTATAGTAGAGCGGGGCGGTGCGCAGTCTGCTCAGATAACCGGACAGCGCCCCCACGTTATTATTGATCGACATCTCATTGTCATTCAGGACGACGATGAGCCGGGTTCCGGCATTGCCGGCATGGTTCATGGCCTCGAAAGACATGCCCCCGGTCATCGCCCCGTCTCCGATCACCGCCACCACGGCATGGCTTTCCCTGTTCAGATCCCTGGCCAGCGCAAAGCCCAGGGCTGCGGAGATGGAGGTGCTGCTGTGACCTGTTTCAAAGCAGTCGTGCACACTCTCCCTGGTTTTCGGAAAACCGCTCAGGCCGCCGAACTGCCTGATGGTCGCCAACCGCTCCCGGCGCCCGGTGAGGATCTTGTGGACATATGACTGATGGCCGACATCCCAGATGATCTTATCTTCAGGAGTATGGAACACCAGATGCAGAGCCATGGTCAACTCGACCACGCCCAGGTTCGGCGCCAGGTGTCCCCCGGTGCGGGACACCGTCTCCACCAGCATTGCCCTGATCTCCCGGGCCAGAGTCTCCAGCTCTGCAAAAGAGAGGGCGCCCAGGTCGGATGGCTGTGAAATCTTCTCTATGACCACAACAAACACCCGAGTAATGAGTGATGAGTGATGAGTAATGAGTAATTGCTCATTTTACGTCACGCCTCTTTCAACGGAAACTCGAAGGCCATCAATAATGCGTCCTGTCCCTATTGCCAAGGTTCATCAATTCAACAAACCCTCAATTTCTCTATCTTTCCAACTCATCACTCAGTCCTCATCACTCATCACTTCTTTTTTGTCACTCATTACTTCTTTTTTGAGGGAACAAAAAATTCAAGGCCGGTCAGACGTTCCACCCAGGCTACCACCTGACCCAGGCGGAGCATAATCTCGTTGGCCTCCTGAATGGCAATACCCTTGCCCAGGGCCTTTCCGCACACCGTTACCGCCGCCACCAACGCCGTCATAACTATCGTGTACCAATTGGATACCAGGTTGCGCTCGGTGATCAGCCGGAAAACGATGACGGCGCCCATAGCGCCGGCCAAGGTGCTGCAGATGTCCCCCATCACATCGCTGCAGAAAACCGCCACCTGGTCGGCGTTCTTGATCAGCCGCACCGCCTGGCGTGCTCCTGAAACTTTATTGGCGGCCTTGGAGTTTAATGGAGCGGCGTCCGCTGCTACAGCCGCGAAACCAACCATGTCAACGCCAACCCCCAGCAGGATTACCAGCAGCAGGACGACCAGCGCAAAATAAACCACCAGTGCCCCGAGGATGAGATTGGCTATGTAAGTCAGAATCAAGCTGAGAACAAAGGTGAGGAGGGCATTGCCCAATCCCCTGCGCAGCCATTTGTTTCGCTCAGGCATCTTCGCCCTTCCAGACGTCTTAGTTGAAGCCGCCCTGTAGCGGCGTGAATATTCCATGGGAATTAGAGGTTAGCGGGTGAACGCCTGACAGGTAAATATTGTGGCTTAGGTCTAGCAGGTTTTCCCAACAGGGCGCCAAAACGTCGCCGTCTTGGTAGTTCCCCCTTAAGCCCTGTTCTGCTTTCGCTGCCGAAAGCAGGGCCAGATTACCACTCAGTCCACACTTTAATCCCCGTCAGGCTCTGCGTGAACAGACAGTCTAGGGGTTTTCCCCGGCGTTGCAACCGATTTCTAGCCTCTTTTGCAGAGCAGGTTTGTTGCAATTCCTCATAGGTCGAGGAATCTGCTGTTCACCAACCCCACTCAAGGCAGGCTACGCTGCACACAGCACTAACTGGTACCGCATGCAGGTACCACCCTAGCCGTAGTTTCTCCCACGCACTAGGACCTCCCCGGAGGCAGGGTCAACGCCTACATGCCATTGTAGATCGCCCTTCCTCCTTAACTCCCAGCACCAGCCCCCGACTGGGCGTCGAAAGCCAGCACCAGGAACTTCATCGATATGCCGGTGACGGATTTTTAGGCCCGCCTTTGAAATCGGCCACCCCGACTAGAATACTGCGCCACCCGCTCCTCTCTCCACGCCCCCCCACAATTCAAAGCTTGATGCTCGATGTTCGAACCTCTAACCTCGAATCTCGAGGAGGGGAACGATACTGCCGGATTGAACCCCGGCATCAATATAAGATGACTGCTAAATCCCTTTTAACCCAGCGCCAATGTAAGGCGTTCGCTGTACCGATCTTCCAAAACATATAACTTCGCTTNNATTCAAACTCCGCTTCGCTTCGTTTGAATTGCCGCCCTCAGTTTAAGGGTCTGCGATGGAAACAGCCCAACTACATTAGTGCCAAACTTATGATTTATTATAGCATACCGGCCAAATACAAACAAATGGGCGTTTTTATCAGGATTGACGGTTTAACAGGTACCGGGCGGCCCCAATCAGAAATGCCGCTGAGTCTCCCAGGCATGCAATGCTATGCAGGGCCTTGTTCACTTGCGCTTCGGCAAGCCGGCGCGCCTGTTCCAGACCATACATGGACGGGTAGGTAGCTTTCCGGTTGGCCAGGTCGCTGTTCAGCGGTTTCCCCAGCAGGATCTCGTCCCCGGTGAGGTCCAGGATGTCGTCGGTGATCTGAAAGGCCAGGCCGAAGCTCGTGCCATAGCCGGCCAGAGCCTGCAGGTCCCGGGCGTCCGCATCTGCCAGGAGGCCACCGGTCCTCAGGGCGGCCCGAAACAGAAAGGCGGTCTTGTGGAGATGGATGTAGGCCAACTGATCCGGATCGATTGCCTGGCCCTCTGACTCCAGATCGACCACCTGCCCGCCGATCAGCCCGTCGGTGCCGGCCGCTGCCGCCAGCTCCACCACCACTCTCATGACCGGTTCAGCCGCAAAACCTGCAGTCTGCAGCCGGCCCAGCGTCCCAAATGCCAGCGTCAGCAGGGCGTCACCCGCCAGGATGGCGATTGCCTCGCCAAACACCTTGTGGCAGGTCGGCTTGCCGCGGCGCAGGTCGTCGTCGTCCATCGCCGGGAGGTCATCGTGGATGAGAGAATAGGTATGAATCATCTCCAGGGCCGCTGCGGCAGGCAGCAAAGGCTCCGGGGGCTGTCCCAGCACCTCGGCCGCAGCCAGGGCAAGCGCCCCGCGCAACCGCTTGCCACCGGCAAAAACGCTGTAGCGCATCGCCCGGTGGATGAGGGCGGGTTGGCTGTCGGCGTCAGGCAGATAACGGTCCAGGGCTTGATTGATCACTTCAGCCTTGGCGCTCAGTTCCTGTTCCCAGTTCATCTCGGTCTACCACCGGGGTCGGCGCCGCCCAGCCAGGAGGGAGCAGAGGCGTAATACTCCGACAACAGCACCTCTACCTGTGACTCGAAGGCATCCAGGTGCCCTACGCAGATGCTCAGGTTCTTGATTCCCTCCCGGAATGCCTCCAGCGACTCCGCCAGGGTCATTTCCCCCTGTTCCAGATTGGCGACCACTGCTTCCAGGCAGGCGAGGGCGTCTTCAAAGGTCACTACCGTTTCTTCCGGCGGCCCGTATCCTTGCTCCACAGCGTTCCCTCCACTTCCGCGTCCGCCTTGGCGGGCACCCGCTCAGTCACCTTGCAGTTCAGGCTCCCTTCACCGAGGATCACTTTCAGGAGGTCGCCATCCTGGACCTGGCGGCTGCTCTGAACGATCCTGCCGCTGTCCTGATGGCAGCAGACACTGTAGCCTCTTTTTAAAATTGCCAGCGGGTTCAGGCTGTCCAGCTTCTCCGCCAGCACCCGCCTCCTGTTGACCGCCTGATCGCGCCCGGACTGCATCCCATGCAGGAGTTGCACCTGCAGCAGCTTCAACTCCTGTTTATACCGGGAGCAAAGCTGCCGGGGATAGCGCTCCAGTTCCCGCTCGCCGATCTCCTGCAACTGCCGCTGTTTTTGCCTGAGCGTACCCTGAACGGCACCCAGGACCAGGCGGTCCTGAAGCCGGCACAGCCTGTTTTCCAGTTCCAGGTGCGAGGGCACCCCCAACTCTGCGGCAGCCGAAGGGGTGGCCGCCCGGACGTCGGCGACCAGGTCGGCAATGGAGTAATCGGTCTCGTGGCCAACGGCGCTCACTACCGGATGGCACAGCTTGAAGATCGTGCGCGCCACCTCCACCGTGTTGAACGCCCACAACTCCTCCAGAGAGCCCCCGCCCCTGCCGACAATGATCAGATCAACATCCTGCCGCCGGTCAAGCAACTCGAGGGCGGCACAGATCTCCCGGGGCGCCTGTTCGCCCTGAACCGCGGCGGGCGCCAGCACGATGGAGATACCGGGCCAGCGGCGCCGCATCACCGTTACCAGGTCATGCCACGCCGCTCCGTTCTGTGAAGTGACCACCCCGACTTTTCGGGGAAAACGGGGCAGCGGCTTTTTATGTTCCGGCGCAAACAGCCCTTCCGCCTGCAACTGCTCCTTGAGACGGCAGTAGGCGGCATACAGGGCGCCCATGCCGTCCGGCGCCAGTTCCTCGGCGTACAACTGGTACTGGCCGTCCCGCTCATAGATGCTGACATGGCCGCGCACGATCACACTCATTCCGTTGGATGGCAGGAAGTTCAACTGGCTGCAGCGGGAGCGGAACATGACACAGCGCATACAGCTCGCGGCATCTTTCAAAGTAAAGTAGAGATGGCCGGAGGTGTGATGCTTGCAGTTGGAGATCTCGCCCCGCACCCAGATGTTGCCCAGCAGAGTGTCCGCCTCCAGGAGATCCCGCAGGTATCCGGTTACCTCCCCCACGCTGTAGACACGGCGCAGCATTCTCTTCTATACTCCGGCCTTGTCTTTGGCGGCTTCCAGCAAGTTGTAGATGAGCATGATGATGCGAACGGGACCCAAACCACCGGGGACCGGGGTGATGGCTGCGACAACCTCGGCGGCGCTGTCGTAGTCCACGTCACCGACGGACTTGCCGTCGACCCAGTTGGAGCCGGTGTCGATGACGATGGCGCCCGGCTTCAGCATGTCGCCGGTGATCGCCCGCGGCCTGGCGACCTCGGTGACCACGATATCAGCCTGCCTGGTGTAGGGGGCAAAATCCACATCCGGGCTGACCAGGGTCACGGTGCAGCCCTTTTCGAACAGCATCACGGTGACCGGTTTGCCGATCTCGATCGAGAAGCCGACCACTACGGCGTGCTTGCCCTTGAAATCAATCCCCTGCTTTTCTAAAATCTTGATGCAGGCAAAGGCGGTGACTCCCCAGTAGCACTTGTCACCGATCAGCAAGTTTCCGAGGTTGACCGGATGGAAGGCATCGATGTCCTTTTCCGGTAAAATGGCGCCCATCACCTGTTTTTCATACTGGTGCAGGTGGTGCGGCAGAGGGCATTGGACCAGGATCCCGTGCACGCTGTCATCCCAGTCCAGCTTCTCCACCAGGGCCATCAACTGCTCGAGAGTGGCATCCTCGGGCAGGTGGTGGACCTCCCCGATGCTGCCCACGCTCTCGGCAGCCTTGGCCTTGGTCCTGACGTACAGGGCCGAGTCCTGGGCGTCCCCGACCAGGATCAGGGCCATTTTCGGAGTGATCCTCTTCTTTTTGAGATCCTCCGTCTCCTGGGCCAACTGCTGCCTGATCTCCTCGGCGATCTCTTTTCCGACAATCCGCACTGCTGCCACGTATGCAACCTCCCTAAAATTGATTGCTCAATCGATCTTAATAAGGAAAGGAGAACTGGATCCTTTGCAGCATCCAGTTCCCCGATCAGCCGTCCTAATCTTTTAGGCTCTCTTCTCAAGCTGCCACTTGGCAGCTTCCACGGTGTTCTGCATTAAAATAGCGGTGGTGGCAGTGCCGGCGCCGCCCGGAACCGGGGTTATATAGGCCGCCTTTTCGGCAGCGATCTCGGTCTCCACGTCGCCGACGATCTTGCCGTCCTTGGTAGCGTTGATCCCGACATCGATCACGATGGCGCCCTCTTTGACCCAGTCGCCCTTGACCAGGTGAGGCACTCCGACAGCCACGATCAGGATCTCCGCCCTTCTGACGTGGGACTCGGTCAGGCCTCGCTGGCCGGTGGCGATGTGGCCGACGGTCACAGTGCCGAACTCATTGAGGAACAGCAGCGCCGCCGGCTTGCCCACGATGTCGCTGTGGCCGATAACCACGATCTCCTTGCCGTAGACATCCACCCCGGTGGACTTCACCAGTTCAAAGGCGCCCTTGGCGGTACAGGGTACTAGACGCGGCTTGCCATAGGTGACCAGGCCCATGTTGTGGGGGGTCATGCCCTCGACGTCCTTCTCGTAGGCAATGCTCCACTGGCAGACCTTGGCGTCGATCTGGGCCGGGAGCGGCATCTGCAGGATGATGCCGGTGACTTTCGGGTCGTTGTTCAGGCCGGCGATGTGCTTCAGGAGTTGGTCCTGGGTCAAGTCCGCAGGCAGTTCCTGGAGTTCATACTTGATGCCGACAGCCTCGGCAACCTTGCGCTGGGCGTTGGTGTAAACGCGGGATGCATCGTTCTGCCCCACCTGAATGGCGACCAGGCTCGGCGATACCCCCGTGGCCTTTAACGAAACGACTTCCTGAGAAACCTCACCCTTGATCTTCTCCGCAAGCGGTTTTCCTAACAACAGTTGAGCGGCCATTACTTTACCTCCCTAAAATTAGTAAGTTTTTAGTGGTAATTCTCTGTCAATCAACCAAATTCCTGCCTGATGCCAAAAAGTTTCTATTTAGCCTGCAAGCCTGCCGAACCCGCAGGTTTCTCATCTCATCGGGAGCCGACTTGCCAAATAAATACAAGAACCCGGTTTTTAAGCGACAAGAAGCGGCGCCTGGCTACCCGCTCCTTGTCATGTCAACCGGGTTCAACAGTAACTTCTTTGGCAATGCGGCCTAAAATGCCATTGATGAAACGCGGGGCGTCTTTGTGGCTGAAAATTTTGGCCAGTTCGAGGGCTTCATCTATGGCCACGTTGACCGGGGTGGCATGATAATAAAGCATTTCAAAAAGACCCAGCCTCAGAATGTTGCGGTCCACGTTAGCCATCCGGGGCAGATCCCAATCGGTGGCATAGTGGGTCAGATAATCGTCGATCTGCTGCTGATGTTCCAGTGCTCCTGCTACCAGGGCGCGGGTAAAATCCGCCGTGGCGCCGGTTGCTCTGCATTCATTCAATGTGTAGACCAGGGCGCTCTCCGGTTTGGCCTTGCCCATGTCCACCTGGAACAAAACCTGCAGGGCCATCTCACGCGCCCGCCGCCTACTCAAACGGAACACTCCCCCCGGCACTAATGCAAGGCGTACCTTGCAGAAACCATCAGACAAGCATTTAGAATTTCCAAGAAAGCCGCAAATATACTTCAATGCCGGGTATCATCGAATAGGTTCCGGGCGAAACAGACGCCTCCGCAGAGCATCCAGGCTGCCCTCTTAATCGAATCGCTTGCCGATAAAATATCCGATCACGATTAAGATGGCGACGCCTATCGTCTTCCAGAAGCCGAAGCCAATGAACAACAGGGCGACCAGGATGCCGGCGACAACGCCAAGCACAGCACCCCTATGCTTGTCTATCAGTTCCAACAAAGTTTCTAATACGGATCGGCCATCCTGCATGTAAATCTCCCTCCTTCTGTGGTCAACAGCCGCTATTCGACCCGGGCGCGGGACTCGGAAGAAACGCCTTCAATCAACACCTGCACCTGCCGCACATGGATGCCCGCTTTCTCTTCCAGGTAATTCTGAACCACCTCTTGGACCTCCTGGGAAATCACCGGGAGGTTGGCCTCCGGACTGACTTTCAGGCGCAGGTCAACCGTAACGCCGCCTTCTTCATAGCGCAACAGCGTCCTGATATCCCGGACCTCCCGGACCTGATGAGACGCCCGGCGGATCAGATCCTCCAGGGCCGGCGCCGTGATGTCAACCCTACCGTAACTGGTTTCCTGGACCATCAGCTCCCGGGAACGGTGAGAGCCCCTGCAGGCAGCCATGACTAGGCACAGGGCCAGCAAAATCACCAGCACGCTGACTGCGCCCATAATCCAGCGGTTGTCTGGAATAGCCAGGAACAACTGCAGATATTCTTGGGGAACAACCCAGCCCAGGGCAAGCGCAAGCACGATACCGGCAAAAACTATGGCTATTATGGCAAATATTCCTGACAACAATCGGTGCCCAAACTGCATAAGCCGTCACCTCATTTCAATGCTAAAGGCTATTTAACGCGCTGCTGCTGATCATCCTGCCCGTCGGCAAAGGAAACGCCCTGGACGTGAACGTTGACTTCGATCACCGCAAGACCGGTCATACTCTCTATCGCCTTTTTGACGCTCTCCTGGACACGCAGGGACACATCCGGAATGCGCACNNGCGCTCGCCAACCTCAACCTTCACACCGCGAGCCAGGTTACGTCTGCCCAGCTTCTCGGCGATGCCCCCGGCAATACCCCCGCTCATGCCGGCAACGCCATCGATTTCTGTAGCTGCCAGGCCAGCAATGATCGCTACCACCTCGTTAGCAATACGGATCGTACCCAGCGAGGTCTGGCTTGTCTCATCCACGATATTGCCATCAACCATTCTGCGCCGCCTCCTGTCTTTTTTTCGACGTTCGAAATTCGAGATTCGAAGTAACTACCAACCTGTCAAGGAGTTAAAAACACAGCATC
>PLQY01000033.1:35605-35800 GCA_003160265.1 Peptococcaceae bacterium
TTATTCTACCATAAAAAAATGAAATTGCAAGGGAGATCAAAGGCCTTCCAACCTGCGCTGGATAAAGTTGGTATACGTCTCGCCGCGCTGGAACCAGGCATTATCCATGATGCGCTGTAAAAAGGGAATGGTGGTGACCACGCCGTCGATCTGGAACTCACCCAGGGCTCTCTTCATGCGCCCGATCGCCTCCTG
>PLQY01000033.1:35819-37327 GCA_003160265.1 Peptococcaceae bacterium
CGTTGATGCGGCACTCGATCGCCGCCCCCCGCGGGCTGATCTCCTCCTGGCGGTACGGCAGCGGCACCCCGGCGGCGATGTCGACCATGGCAGCCACCAGGTCGATTCCGGTCACCCATTCGGTGACCGGGTGCTCTACCTGGATCCTGGTATTCATTTCGATAAAATAATAGCTCCCGGACTTGTCCAACAAAAACTCCACCGTCCCGGCCCCGCTGTAGTCAACCGACAGCGCCGCCCTGACCGCCGCCTCGCNNTTCTGGTGCCGGCGCTGAATGGAGCAGTCCCTTTCCCCCAAGTAGACTGCATGACCGTGCTGATCCGCCAGTAGCTGGATCTCTACGTGCCGCGGCTCTTCCAGGTATTTCTCCAGGTAGACGCCGCCATCACCGAAAGCTGCCTCCGCCTCAGTACTGGCGGCGATTACCGACTTCTCCAGTTCATGCAGGTTGTTGGCAACCCGCATCCCTCTACCGCCGCCACCGGCGGTAGCCTTGACAATCACCGGATAGCCGATGCTCTCCGCAATCTGGGCGATCTCGTCATTTCTGGTGACCAACCCCGGAGATCCCGGCACCACGGGCACCCCGACCGCAGCCATTATCTCCCGGGCACGGGCCTTGGCCCCCATCGCCTCGATGGCAGAGGCAGGCGGCCCGATAAACTTGATCCCGGAAGTCTCGCAGCTTTCGGCAAAGTAGGGGTTCTCGGACAGAAAGCCGTAGCCGGGGTGGATCGCCTCGGCTCCCCTGGTGATCGCAGCGCTGATGATGTTGGGAATGTTCAGGTAGCTGCGGGATGGCTGCGGCGCCCCGATGCATACCGCTTCATCCGCCATCCGCACATGGAGGGCATCCCGGTCCGCCTCCGAATAGACGGCAACTGTTTTGATGTTCAACTCCTGACAGGTACGGATGATCCGGACGGCAATCTCACCCCGGTTGGCTACGAGGATCTTCTTGAACACTACGAGACCTCCTATTAGTCGTTGGCCGTTGGAAAACCGCTCAAAACCCAACTTCCGGCCAACCACTAACCACCAAATGAAGCTAAGACCGCATGCCGTCTGGACATGCGGCGAAAGTTCCGCTCAATTCTATCTGACCTAGACCTCCGGTTCAATCAGGAAGAGCACCTGCCCATACTCTACCGGCTGGGCGTTTTCGACCAGGATCTCCACGATCTCGCCCGGGCATTCCGCCTCGATCTCGTTCATCAATTTCATGGCTTCGATGATACACAGGGTTTGGCCCTCCTTGACTAGGCTTCCGGCCTCCACAAAAGACGGGGCATCGGGGGCCGGCGACCGGTAGAAGGTGCCCACCATCGGGGCCACCACCTCGATCAGGTTGCCTCTGCTCTCACCCACCGCAATCCGCGGTTCTCCGGCAGCAGGAAGGCCGGCCTGATCCGCCTCTCCCACGGCCAGCCCGTGGCTTAACCCGTTCGCGCCCTTGAACGGAGAGTCCTCCCCGGCGGCCCCTTTCTTGATCTTGACCTTCATCCCG
>PLQY01000002.1 GCA_003160265.1 Peptococcaceae bacterium
CGCTGCTCACCGTCACGGTCGGGGTCGTATCAAAGGTGACTCCCGCAGGGGCGACAATGTAGAGGTTCGGTTCAGTATTGGTGCTCTGGTCTATGCAGAGGCCGTAGTCGCCACCCTCGGTTTCCAGAGCCGAGTTGGTGTCAATGGCGCTAAAGTAGGTAACTCCACTGAGGCTGCCGGCATCCGCCTCGCTGATCGTTAAATTACCGAGAGCCTGGCTGGCCTGGCCAATCGAGATACTCGGAGCAGAGGCAACGGTCACAGTGATCGGCACCGCTACATTGGCCACTGTCACCGTGCCGGTAAGTCCCTCGCTGCCGCCAACGGTCGCCGTCAGGGGTCCGCTGAAGCCGAGGGCGGTGCTGACCTCGAAGTTTTGGAGGAACAGGTCGGCGGCCAAGAGTGTGGTGGGACCGCCAGTCACGGTGATCTGCATCGTGTTGCCGTTAGTGCCCACCATCTCACTCTGGATACCAAGGGTGCCGGGATTAGTGGAGAGGGTGGCATCGATCGACGGATAATTCGCCCAGTCAGCGTCTTGAGGCAGGGTCAGGGTGATCGTCCTGCCGGCGATCAGACTGCCCGGGCTTGCTTCCTTGATCTCCAGTTCGCCCGTAGCGACACCTGTCTGGCCGGCTACGATCGTCGGAGCAGTCTTGACGGCAGCCGTAGCGCCATACTGGCCGTAAGCGCCGTCCACAATGCGGGAAGCATTGGCCCCGACAGAGCCGCCCATGGTAATGGTAATGTCGCCGGTCGCGGCAGTGGCCTCGTCCACAGTGACAACGGGGGCCATCCTGAAGTAGGCACCGCTATTCGAGGCGTAGGTGCTGACAATATCCAGCTCGCTGTCATTATTTGAAAGACTGACTTGCAGTTTACCAGGGTAGGGATCGGCCGTCGTGCCATTGCCGACCAGCTTGACGTCACCCCACATATATGTCAGAGAAGCTAGAGTAGCCGCCTCATCCCAACTGAAGCCCGGAGGCAGGGTAAACGTCAATGCGTTATTGCCGCTGGGATCATACAGGGCGCCGGGAGCGTTTTCCTTGATATCGAGGACGCCGAGCGAACCACCGGTAGTGCCTACTGTCGGCGTGTCCTCCGAGGCTATCGTCATGGAATCGGCGCCTACGGTCGCCGCCACAACGCTGCCGCTGGCATAGACGGAGCTTCCCTGGGCCGATAGAGTCAGATTGATCTTTCCAGGGGAAAAGCCACTCGGAACATACATCTGAAGCGGAACCGCAATCTCGTAAAGAGTTGCTCCATTTTGAGGAGTAATGTTGTTGAAGATCAGTTGCAGGGTATAGGCATTGGTGTTGTATACTGTTGTTTGAACTGCCGATGAACCCCCGGCAGCGGTAACTTTGATTGGATTTACATTGAGATAGAAACCGGATGGCGTATTTGGCAGGCTCAGGTACAATATTTGCCCGTTGGCAGCTACCGCCGTCGACGGATCCAAATCGATAACCAGTGAACCAATGGTAGTAAGAGTCGGCGTCCCGGATCCTGTCCAGCCTGCAGTGCTGGGCGACAGCAGCTTCTTCACGTTTGTCATGCTGTAGGTGCAGCTTGCGGCTGCGGGGCCGACCATCGGCGCCAGCAGACAGGCGATCATGACCACGGCAATAAACAGTGCAATCAATCTTTTCTGCGTTGTGCGAGTCAAAATTGTCTTACCTCCTCGAATAAATCTCTAGTTTTTGATTAACACGCCGGAAACTTGCCGTTCCATTCAACACTTCAGATGGGGGTTTTGTACCCTGATCACCACTCCTCGGGGATAACAGTTTCTGGCGGAATGTTGCCTATTCTTACCAAGATTATGGGGCTTTAAGAGTCCATCCTTGATTCATCAGGCCAGAACCGCCAAGTTATCTAGAAAGGAAATTCTTCGCTATACACCCCAATATCCTGCAATAAACGCTTTAAGCTGGGATAATTAACAACATCTTAATATTATTAATGCTAGCTTAATATTATTAACGCTAGCTTAATATTTCAATATGTCTGGTACTGGTTACTATACCTGGTAATGTTTTAAACCCCTGCCTCTTGTACAGGTGTTCTTATCTGTATCTTCGGCCGAGGCCCTGCCTGAAAGGTCTGGCCGGAGAAGACGGCCATCACCACGGATGCCGCGGCCAGGCTTACCGTTGTCCAGCGCCCAGGCCGAAGCAAAAAAATATCCTGTCTCCATTCTTCTCAGATGGCCAGGTTGGGGTAGATGCCGGATCAACAGAGTTATCGGAGACTTATCCGCTCTTATCCCGCCGCTTCAGAAACGGGGGTATTAGAGCGGGTTAGTCCGTGATAAAATGAGCCCGGATGTACAACCATCCGGGCTCATTGATGCCGACGTATGCATAGAGTCAGTGTAGCCGCTGCTCAGTCTTGCTCGGGCAGGAACATTAGTCGTTATTTCTTGTGTATTCCATACGATACAAACCAGAGGCCGAAGCAAGCACCAAAACCTTATCTCCCGTTTGTCCACAAGCTATTTCTGTCACTGCGCCGGCAATATTACCGCCTGCTTGTTGCCAAGTTTCACCATAATCTTCTGAAACCAGCACACCATCTGTGGTACCCGCAAAAATTAAGCCTCCCGGTGCAACTGCTGCACAGTAAGCAATCTCTGTGGAGTCCCCCTCGCCTGAAACAAATTTCGAACCATCCACTTTTCGCCATGTATTGCCATCATCGCGTGAAATGTACAATTGCCCGGGACCGCTGGGGCTGCTGACGACAGCAAGTCCGGGCACATTAGCTATTCTGGGTTCTGAATAATAGGAATTCATCGCCCAATTGGTTTCTTCCTGATAGGTTTGGTAAGAGTCGGGCGTTGGAGCCGTTCCAACGCTTAAGCCGGTATTAACCCATGTTTTGCCACTGTCATTTGTTCTAATCACCTCATCGTTTTTCATAACGGCTAAATATGTTTGATCATCGATGGCCGCCAAGCTTCCCTGATTGGCAAAAACTCCATAAGCTATCTCGTTCGGCCATGTAAGGCCACCATCCGCTGACACATATACAGATGTCCCAAAAACTCCAAGCAGCTTATTCCCTGCTGGCACAATAGCATCCGGTAACATGGTATCCGGCAGCACGACTTGACTGGGCCCGATAGGATTCCATGTTGAGCCGCCATCTTTACTCACGTAGAGATCGGGAACAAGGTTGTCCGGCTCTCCGGCAACCAATATACTTCCGTCCGGTAGAAAAGCAAGATCATTGTAATCCGAATTTAGAGAGGAATTTGATATGCTCCACGTATTGCCGCTGTCCTCGCTGTAAAACAGGTATCCGGTATTACCGTTAAACTGAGACAAGGGAGTATAGGCAAATGCCAAACCATCATTGGCCACGTTGGGCGAAACATATAATTGCGTGGGGTGACTAATTAGACCGTTTACGCCGTTTTTTACTTGTTCAAAACCATTATCCGCCCATGCCAGCCCATTAAATGCCAATAACAGTACTGCTGCGATCATCAATGTACAGAGGGTTCTTTGCCTGAAATTCATTTCATATCTCTCCTTTCAGCCGCCTGGAGGACTGTTGAAAAATGTTTCCTTAACTGTCGCAGTTGCACAGGGAATTTCTCGCAAAGGTTTGTTTTAAAAGGTGACGGTCACGGTCTGAGTCGTCGCATTCCACGCAATCTGGGCGTTGAGGGCTTGCGCCACCCAGGCCACCGGCAGACAGGCGCGGCCATTGGTGATCTCGGGAGNNCTGGATCGTGTTTTGGCCATTATTGATGGTGACCTCTTGCGTTGCGGGATCCCACGTGATGCCGGAGTCGGCGATGCCAATGGCATTGGCGATGTACCGCAGCGGCAGGAACGTCCGGCCGTCCTCAATGTATGGAGCGGCGTCGATGGTCACCGTGTTGCCTTTCAGAGTGTAGCTGGTCTCACCAATCTTGAAGACAGCGGTACTGGTAGCTCCGCTAGCTCCACCCGCGGCTGCCAATCCGGTTCCCGCCAGGTTCACCTGGTAATCCTGGTCGTACGGGTCGCTGGAGAAGAAGTTCAGCACTGCCTGTCTCGCTCCTGAGGCAGAGGGGGTGAAGATCACCCCCAGGGTGGCGTTCTGCCCATTAGCCAACGTCTGGCCGCTGCAGTTGTCCTGACTCACCTGGAAATCACCGGCATTGGGGCCGGTGATGGAGACGGAACTGATGCTGAGGCTGGAGGCGCCGATGTCCGAGGCCGTCAGTGTCTGCACTGACGAGGCGCTGCCGGTAGCGACACCGCCGAAGTCCACGCTGTCGGAATCGACCCTGAGCGTGGCCACTCCCAGGGAAGCAGGCGTCAGGTCGTTGCTGCTGGAGAAGACGGAGTCCGATGGGGCCAATGCCGTAAGTGTGATGTTTCCATTATAGCCCTCGGGGATGCTGACAGTCAGCGGCAGGACGATCTGCACCGAACCGCCGGAGGTGGGGGTCAAGCTGTACACCGCCACCCGCACCGTCCTCTGATCGATATTGGTGACGGAAACGCTGCCGGTGGCATCGATCAGACTGCTGCCCGTCACCATCAGGCCAAACCCCGATGGCTGGGCGGGCAAGCTGAGGTCGACGAAGCTGCCGGCGCTGTTCTGCGCCGTGGCTGCGTCCAGGGTGATCACCAGCGACCCTATGGGGGTGTTGGTGCTGCCCGGCTGCACCTCGCCCACGTTGGTCATGCTGTAGCTGGACGCCGCCGTTGCCGCCCCGGCTCCGCCCAGCATGAGGGCTGCCATCACCGCCAATACCACAATCATACTCGCAAGCCTGATCGACACTCTTTGCATCACATTCATCCCCCTCCATGTCCTTATGAGATCTCGAATCTGCAATCCGCTGGCCGTAGCCAGGTTGCTTCAATGTTGATCGGCGCACTCTCCATACGGATGTTGAGACTGTCAGCCAGACTCGCCTCCTGGCAAAGGGAAGTCCTTTCCATGATAATTATACACTATCCGGGCATCTTTACCAGTCACGCGCCGCCAATGTTTACAATGTAAAAAGAACCCCTGGTTACCAGTAAGAAGATAGGAGAACCCCTTCCCTTAAATCTGGACAGAAATAGCGACCCCTGATGTGTTGCTCTGTCAGAAGATGGTAGTCAGCCACAGTATATTCTTGCAACAAGATATCATGTACAGGTGCTATAATATGATCGAGTTTATGTTCACAAGCAGAAATTACAGAAAACGTCAAAGAAAGCGAGGTTAGAGGCATGATCGGTAAAAAGATGAGCCTGTTGTGGTGTTGCGTCTTCATGCTGTTAACGGTGATACTGGCCCTGGGGACCAAGACCCCGGCAATTGCCGCGACAGCCTCGACCAGTCCCAATCAATGGTACTGGGAAAACCCACTCCCGACCAACAGTTCCCTCTCTGGCATCGCCTACGGCAACGGCATCTTCGTGGCAGTGGGATCGAGTGGCGCCATTCTGACTTCTCCTGACGGTAAGACCTGGACCACCCAGAGTTCGGGCACCACGAACAGTATTTCTGAAATATGCTTCGGCAACGGCATCTTCGTGGCAGTGGGAGGCGGCGGCGCCATCCTGACCTCCCCGGACGGAGCGGCCTGGACCAGCCAGGGGTCGGGCACCACTAGCAATCTCGTCAATGCAGACTACAGCAACGGCACCTTCGTAGTTTTGGGGGCTGGCGGTGTTATTCTGACCTCTCCAAACGGAACGACCTGGACCAGCCAGAGTTCGGGCACCACGGACAGCCTTGCCGGAGTGGCTTACGGCAATGGCGCCTTCGTGGCAGTGGGAGGCGGCAGCACTGTCCTGACTTCCCTGAACGACGGAGCAACCTGGACCAGCCCACAATTGCCCAGTAGCGCCGATAGTGATCTTACCGCCATATCTTACGGCAACAACACTTTCATAGCCGTGGGAGTTGGCGGCGAAACCCTGACCTCTCTGGACGGCAAGACTTGGACGAGCCAGAAATCAGATTTTTATAATAATCTGATTACAGTATGCTTCGGGAACAGCACCTTCATAGTCGTGGGAGCCGGCGGAACCGAGCTGACCACTCCGGACGGAATGAACTGGATCAACCAGACCCCCGGCCTTCCCAGCGATATCGCTGAAATATGCTGCGGCAACGGCAACTTCGTGGCAGTGGGTTCTAGTGGCACTATTCTGACCTCTCCGGACGGCAAGACTTGGACCAGCCAGAACTCCGGACCCACGAGCAATCTTGCCGGAGTGGCCTTTGGCAATAAAAACTTCGTGGCCGTTGGCTCAAGTGGCGCTATTCTGACCTCTCCGGACGGAATGACCTGGACCAGCCAGAGTTCGGGCACTACGAGCAATCTTGCCGGGGTGACCTATAGCAACGGCAACTTCGTGGTGGTTGGCTCGAGTGGCGCTATTCTTACCTCTCCGGACGGAATGACCTGGAACACCGAGAGTTCGGGCACCCAAAATGACCTCATTGGAGTTTGCTATGGAAATAGCACCTTCGTGGCAGTGGGCGGCGCCGGAGTCGTTCTCACCTCCCAGGACGGGAAGACCT
Organism: Peptococcaceae bacterium; assembly: GCA_003160265.1. Classification (GTDB taxonomy): domain Bacteria; phylum Bacillota; class DSM-12270; order Thermacetogeniales; family Thermacetogeniaceae; genus Palsa-1188. The sequence continues at coordinate 6,535 of PLQY01000002.1, forward strand.
GGGTCTTCCGGCACTACTCCGGCGCCATCAGCTATCCGAGCGGGGTGACCTACGGCAACGGCGCCTTCGAGGTAGTGGGTCTGGACGGCGAGATCCTGTCCTCCCCGGACGGGAAGACTTGGACCAGCGAAAACCAGAATGAGGCATTTGATGGAGTGGCCTATGGCAACGGCACTTTCGTGGTGGTTGGCTCGAGTGGCGCTGTTCTGACCTCTCCGGACGGAGTGAGCTGGATCAGCCAGAGTTCAGGCGTCACCAACAATCTTGCCGGGGTGACCTATAGCAACGGCAACTTCGTGGTGGTTGGCTCGAGTGGCACTATTCTTACCTCTCCGGACGGGAAGACCTGGGCCAGCGAAACCTCGGGCACTACCTCTCCCCTCAATGCAGTGTGCTACAACAACAACATCCTTGTGGCAGTCGGAAACAGCGGTGCAATTCTACAGGAAACGGTCTCCGGGCAGACCAACCAGTCTCCGTCAACAGGCTCCACCAACCAGTCTCCGTCAACAGGCTCCGCACCGGTAACCACCCCGGGCGAACAGCTTGCCATCTTCACCATCGGCCAGACTTCTTTCTTCCTGGATGGACAGTCCTATAACACGGATGCGGCTCCGTTCATCTCCAACGGCCGCACCTTGGTCCCGGTGCGCTACCTGGCCGATGCCCTGGGCGCAACGACCAATTGGGACGGCGCCACCCAGAAAGTCACCATCAACAAGGGCAGCGCCACCATCGAACTGACCATTAACGGCATGACCATCACCACCAACGGGAAGGCGAGTCAGATGGAGGCGGCGCCTCTCCTTGTGAACGGGAGGACCTATCTGCCTGCCAGGGATATCGCCGAGGCCTTGGGATATACGGTGGAATGGGACGCTGCCTCACAGACGGTCAACATCATTGGCGAACAGTAAGCCGGAACCCTTTGTGCGCTTCGGCCGTTGATCATTGTTCCGGCGCTTTCGGATGGGTTATGAACTCCCCGATGCGCCGGTAATTTTTTCACAACAATAATGCGCCGCCGGAAAACCCGTGCCCTCAGGCATGGAAGGAAGACGGCGCTTCATCCGTCTCAAGTATGTCAAAGTCTAAGCCTGCTAGAGCCAGAAACCTTCCCCCTCAGAAAAATAGTCTTTAATTGCTCATGACAGCAGGAATATGACGGAAAAGAAAGAAATAATTCTATAGATATTCAACCAGGGGCGAGCCTACTGCTGGGGTCTTGCCTCAAGCGAGGAGTGATTGTATGAAAAAAGGCGTGGTTATCTTGATGACACTGGCAGCGTTGGGTCTGTTGTTCACTTTTAATGGCAGAGCCTATGCGGAAACCCTGACCATGAGCGTATCCCCGCTTGAGTGCAACATCGGAGACACGATCACCGTGATCTATCATGGGGCGCCTGGAAACACATCTCCGGTGGATGATACTGTCGCTTTGTTTTCGTCCGATGTGGACAATCTCAGCCAGGCCATTGCTGTTCAGCATTTAAACGGCAGTACTGACGGCACGCTGACCTTTACCGCTCCCGATCAAGTAGGAACCTATAATATCAGAATGCTCGCCAGCGGAGTAAGCACTATCGAAGTAAGCCCGGACATCCACGTGCATACCCAGGCGCTATTGTCCGCCACCCCTTCGGTAGCAGTTCCCGACGGCTTGATCACGGTTACCTATTCGGGAGCCCCCGGCACCCAGAGCGACTGGATAGGCATCTGCGCAGCAGATGCCCCGGATAGCCAAACTGGTTCCGCCCAATTTTTGAACAGCGCCACGAGCGGCGTGCTAACCTTTGGCGCTCCCGATCAGGCCGGCACCTACAACTTTCGGATGTTTACCGGTGATGTGCAGACTTCCCTGGCGACGAGCAATGGTGTCCAGGTAGAAAACATGGCGGTGGGGACACCGATCCAGATCGTCCTGCAGGCTTACAGCCCCGCAATGACAGTCAACGGCACCGATACCATCATCGACCCAGCCGGCGGCGCCGTACCGATCATTAAAAACGGCAGAACCCTTCTGCCCATCAGGGCAATTATCGAGAGCATCGGCGGGACAGTCAATTGGGATGCCACCGAACAAGAAATTACGATTCAGGTAGAGAACAGAATCATTAAACTGGAGATCGGGCAAACAACCGCCGAGGTCGACAACAATAGCGTACCTATCGATGTTGCCCCCCAGGTCTTCAACGGCTGCATTTTGCTCCCCTTGCGGTTCATTTCAGAAAACCTGGGCATGGCCGTGCAATGGGATGCAGCATCGCAGACGGTGACCCTCACCTACAAGCGGGGAGCTTTTACCCAACAATCATAGAATGCGCCTGATCCTGCTTGTCCGGGTATCTCTCCATCTGAGACAGAGCGGTGCTGTGCCCGCTGTCGGGTAATAAGCCCCGAACATGGTTATGTTCGGGGCTTAGATATTCTTCATAAAAGAGGCTTTTAACAGGAATAAAAATGGAGCGGAAGACGGGATTCGAACCCGCAACCCTCGGCTTGGGAAGCCGATACTCTACCGTTGAGCTACTTCCGCCCTTCAACTTGCCTACGATTTTGTAATAATCATTATAAACGGTGGCCCGGCGTTTGGCAAGGCATCACGGCACATATTATGAGCCAGTA
>PLQY01000114.1 GCA_003160265.1 Peptococcaceae bacterium
GCTCCCGATGAAGCGAGAAGCCCCTAGGCTTGTCCTGGGGGAGGTTCACTATAGTAGTAAGGCGCCCCTTCTCCTTTTTCAGCACGACTGGGTTTTACCGGGGCTCATAGGCTGGAGATGCTGCCTAAAATGACGGACTGCGACAACCCCCAGGAAGAGGTATTAACCGCAACAGTGATCAGTTTTCCCTCTTCGCACTACGCCTTCCATGCTGAAAAAGTGTGCCAGGAGGCCAATCTGCCCGTGCTGCTGATCCCCCTGCCGAGGGAGTTCGGCGCCGATTGCGGGGTGGCCCTGCTGATCTCCCCGAAACTGCAGGAGCAAGCGGAAGCACTGCTGAGCCAGGCCGGGGTCACACTGGCCGGAACCTACCAGATTTCCAGGCAGCGCTCCCGGGCTAAGCTGTGGCAGCGAGTGCTGCACTTATCAGATGCCTAAGGCCGGAAGTGAGATGTGGTAAAAGCGGAGGGCGTTGGCGGTAGTGGCTGCTGCCGCCTCCTGCCTGGATATGCCGCGCAGTTCGGCCAGCTTCTCAGCCACCGCGGGCAGGTAGGATGGCTCGTTGCGCTTCCCCCGCCATGGCTGGGGGCTCAGGTAGGGGCAGTCGGTCTCCAGGAGAATCCGGTCCAGGGGGGCGGCGCTGACGATATCCCCCAGGGTGTAGCTCTTCGGATAGGTGAGCGTCCCCCCGACCCCCAGGTAAAAGCCCCTGGCAAGGCATTCCTCGGCCATCTGACGCTCGCCGGAGAAGCAGTGCATCACCACACCAGCCAGTCCGGGGAACTCTTTTAGAATCTCCATGGTCTCATCGTGGGCGTCCCGATCGTGGATCACTACCGGCATATGCAATTCCAGCGCCAGGTCCAGCTGCTGCCGGAAAACCTGTTCCTGCACCCGGTGCGGGGAGAGATTGCGGTAAAAATCCAGGCCCACCTCCCCCAGGGCGACCACCCGTTCCTCACCGGCCAGCAGCCGAAGCGCCTCCCATGCCCGGGGCGTCATCCCCTCCGCATCGTGAGGATGCACCCCGACAGTGGCGTACACATCCGGATACTTCTGCGCCAGCATCACGGCGCGGCGCGACGACGGCACCTCGTAGCCAACGCAGACTACAACAGCCACACCAGCCTGCTGCGCCCGCTGCCGCAAATCGGGAATGTCCCTGACAAAGACCAGGTCGTTATAGTGGGCGTGCGTATCAACCAAAACAGCCTGGCTGTTCATGAGGATCTTCTTTCTTCCTTTCTTTTCAACCTCGTACCGACAATACCGAGACCTTTTCGAGGTTCGATCTAGAGAGCGGGCACATCAGCGCGCCTGGGTGCCGGGTGGCAGGTCGCGGTCAACAGTCAACACGCCCAGGCCATTCTCATCCACCGCCGCCAGGATCATCCCGTGCGAGGTGACACCCCGCAGCTTGGCAGGCGCCAGGTTGGCGACGATCACCACCCGCTTGCCCAACAGATCTTCAACTCTGTAATGCTGGGCGATCCCAGCCACCACGGTCCGGGTCTCGCTGCCCAGGTCCACCTCCAGCTTCAACAGCCGGTCGGCTCCCTTGATCCGCTCCACCTGCCTCACCAGGGCTACCCTGAGGTCGACCCTGGCAAATTCGTCAATGGTGATCTCCGGCTTCTCCCCCAGCTTCGATAAAGGTTTCGGCCCGGCCTGCCGTCCAGAAACAGGATCTTCTTTTTCTTTGGCCTGATCAGCACCCTTGCCCTCATCTTCTGAATCAACTATGCGCGGGAAGATCCCGGGGCCGCGGCTAATCTTTGACCCGGGCGCTAACCAGCCGCTCCAAATTGCAGCGCTGTCCCAGGTCCGCAGATCCGGCCGGTCAGCGATCCCCATCTGTTCCCATACCCGATCCGGAAAGATCGGCATGAAGGGTGTGCACCAGACGGTCAGCACCCGCACCGCCTCGAGCAGGTTATAGAGAACGGTGCCCAGCCGCTCCCGCATCTCCTCCCGGCGGGCCAGCTTCCAGGGCTCGGTCTCGTCCACATACTGGTTCGCCCGGCGCACCAACTGCCAGATAGCCGCCAGAGCGCCGCAGAAATCGTAGCGGTCCAGGGATTCTTCCAGATTCCTTCTGGCCTCTTCATGCGTTCGTATTAATTTGTCGTCAACCATACTGTAATAGCCGGGCACAGGCACCGTACCGTCCCAGTACTTGTCGATCATTCCGAAGCTGCGGCTGATCAGGTTTCCCAGGTCGTTGGCCAGGTCGGTGTTGATCCGCTCCACCAGGTTCTCCTCGGTGTAGTGGCCGTCATCCCCGTGGGGAAGCTCCCGCAGCAGGTAGTAGCGCACGGCGTCAACCCCGTAGTGGTCAGTCAGCACCAGCGGGTCGACCACATTCCCCTTCGATTTTGACATCTTGCCCCCCTCGAGCAACAGCCAGCCGTGACCGTAAACTGCCTGGGGCGGCTGCAAACCTGCCGCCATCAGGATGATCGGCCAGATCACCGTGTGGAAGCGGACGATGTCCTTGCCCACAAAGTGCACGACATGCGGCCAGTAGCGCTCGAAACGGGGATCCGTCCGCTCCGGCCGCCAGTTTAGGGCTGAGATGTAGTTGACCAGGGCGTCGAACCAGACGTAGACCACATGCTTCGGGTCGAAGGTAACGGGAATTCCCCAGTTGAAGGTGGTGCGGGAGACGCACAGGTCCTCCAGGCCGCTCTTGACGAAATTTACCATCTCGTTGCGCCGGGAGACCGGCTGGATCAGATCCGGGTGCTCCTCGATATACTGGAGCAATTGGTCCTGATACTTGGAGAGCCGCAGGAAGTAGCTCTCCTCTTCCATGAACTCTACCGGGCGCCCGCAGTCCCGGCAGTTGCCGTCCTGCAACTGGCGCTCCATCCAGAAGGTCTCGCAGGGAGTGCAGTACCAGCCCTGGTACTTGGACTTGTAGATGTCGCCCCGTTCGTAGATCTGCTTGAAGATTGCCTGGACACACTCCTGATGCCGCGGTTCCGTGGTCCTGATAAAGTCGTCATAATCCACGTGAAGCCGCTGCCACAAGCGCTTGAAGTTAGCCACGATCGGGTCCACGTATGCGATAGGGGTGATCCCCTGCTCCCGGGCCTTGCGCTCGATCTTCTGGCCGTGCTCGTCGGAGCCGGTCAGGAAAAACACGTCGTACCCCCGCATCCGCTTGTAGCGGGCGATGCAGTCCGCTGCCACACTGGTATAGGCGTGGCCAATGTGCAAATTGTCGCTGGGATAGTAGATCGGCGTGGTCACATAAAATACTTTCTCCGCCTTGTCGTCCTTCTCCGTCATCAACATGCCCGGCTCCGTTGCGGCCTCATTGAGCCACCATCCGCGGCCAGGCTTCAACCCCTTTCCAGGTCGGTAATAGTGAAAATTATAGCACAAAATCGTTTCCAATGCCTACTACAGCACGTGGCATGGTTTTTCAGGGGCTAATTTCTGCCAAATCCAATTGCTGATCACTTATGTAATTAGGTGTTATTTTTATAATTTTGTTACAAATAAGGGNNTCGAACTTTATTATAAGGAGGGGAGAGAAACTTGAAATCGACAGGAGTTGTCAGGAAAGTCGACGAGTTGGGAAGGGTTGTCATCCCGATTGAACTCCGGCGCACGCTAGGCATTGCCGAGAAGGATGCCCTGGAGATCTATGTCGACCGGGAGAAGATCATCCTGAAGAAGTACGAACCTGCCTGTATTTTCTGTGGCAACGCGGAGGACGTGCAGCACTACCGCGGCAAGAACATCTGCAAGGAGTGCTTCCAGGAAATGGCCAAGGAGGCTGTCTAGCCACCGCGTACCGGATAAGCCATTCAAAATTTTCATCTTTTTGTTATTTTTACGCCTCGCAGCACGATGCTGCGAGGATTTTTTTCAATTGTCATGAATGATGATACAGGCGGTAGACCTGGCTCTTGGGGAGACCGAGGGCGTGGGCGACCGCCTTGCAGGCTGACTGGTTGTCGGCGCCGGCTTTGACGAGGGTGCCGACCGCCTCTCTGATCTGCTTTGGAGTCGCGGGGGACGGTGTTATCTGTACCGCTACGGGTCCACACCCCGACACTCGCCCCTCGTCAATCCCGGGCTCCGAATCCGCACCAGACGGGTGCCCCGGGCGCCCTCCGGGCGCGGGCGCGGCAACCGTCCTGCCGCCGTGCACGCTACAGCGGGTACCCGCTTCGTCCCAACCGGCAGTCACGATGGTCAGCTCCCCCAGGGGCGGCGTAGCCGCAAAATGAGTTGCCACCTGGGCAAAGCTGCCCCGGGATACCTCCTCGAACTGCTTGGTCAGTTCCCGGGCGACAGCCACCTGCCGCTCCGGCCCCCAGACCTCGCAGAAGTCCTGGAGGGCTTTCTGCAGCCGGTGGGGCGCCTCGTAGAAAACACCGGTGCGGGCATCATCCGCCAGTTCGGCTAAAAGGGCGCGGCGCTCCCCGGCCTTGCGAGGCAGGAAGCCCTGGAAGTAAAAGGGGTGCGGCCTGATTCCGGAGATCACCAGGGCGGCGATGACTGCCGAGGGCCCGGGTATAATGGTAACCCGATGTCCCCGCGACAGAGCCTGCTGAACCAGTTGGTGGCCCGGGTCGGCGATCCCCGGGGTTCCGGCATCGGTCACCAGGGCGATTTTCTTGCCCCCGGCCAGTTCCGCCAGCAGCCGGGGAGCCTTAGCCTGCCGGTTGTGCTCGTAATAGCTGGTGGTGGGAGTGTGGATACCGAAATGGTTGAGCAGCTTCCGGGTATGGCGCGTATCCTCGGCGGCAATCAGGTCGACCTGCTGCAGCACCTCCAGGGCGCGCAGGGTGATGTCCCCCAAGTTTCCCAGAGGGGTTGCGCAGAGGTAGAGTTCCCCCACCGTTAAAACCCTTCCTCCGATGGGGCCTCTTCTTCAAAGACCACTTCCTGCAGATCCGTGGCAGGTTCTTCGGCGGCCGGGCCCTTGGCGCACGGCGGAGTCCCCCCCGCCGCCTTGGGGCAGCCCCCTTTATAGGTGGCGTCCTCAAACTTCAGGCAGCACATCAATCTGCCGCAGATGCCGCTGATCTTGGTTGGGTTCAGGGAGAGGTTCTGGCCCTTGGCCATGCGGATGGAAACCGGCACGAAATCCCCCAGCCAAGTGCTGCAGCACAACTCCCGGCCACAGGGGCCCAGACCTCCAAGCAGCTTGGCCTCGTCCCGGACGCCGATCTGCCGCAGTTCGATGCGGGTGCGGAACACGGCTGCCAGGTCCTTGACCAGTTCCCGGAAGTCCACCCGGCCCTCGGCAGTGAAGTAGAACAGCACCTTTCCGGCATCGAAGGTGAACTCAACATCGATCAATTTCATCGGCAGCCCGTGCTCGGCGATCTTCTTCTCGCAGACAGCGAACGCCTCCTTGGCACGCCGCTTGTTCTCCTCCATCTTGGCGCAGTCCTCGGGTGTTGCCTTGCGGATCACTTCCCGCAGAGGCGCCACGATCTCTTCCAGGGCCACCTTGCGGTCCCCGATGACCACTATGCCGAACTCGACTCCCCGGGCAGTCTCCACCACTACCTGGTTACCGGGCCGGAGTTCTAGCTGGCCCGGATTGAAGAAATATATCTTGCCGGCATTCCGGAACCTGACCCCTACTACGTTCACTTTTTCGCCGGTCGCAGTTCCACGGTCGTTCGCCTCCGGCCTGGCTTTCTGCCCGTTATCAGCCATGCGCTCTAGTCCCTCCATGTTGTTCACCCGAATTAATAGCCGCCATCATCTTTGAACTCCGGCGGTATCTCCCGGAGCCGCTTCTGCAGCGCCCGTAGGGTCAGGGCCAGGAGCAGCGGTACGGAGACGTTGCCTTCCAGCAGTTGCTGCCCGGTCAGAATGACGTCCAGGCACTCCAGCAGCCCCCTGCTGATCCTGGTATTCCCCTGTCCGACCAAGACCTGATTCCGGGCCTTACGGTAGAACTGCTCCAGATCTGAAAGCAGGCTGCGCAACAATCTGCCGGCCGCAGGCCGGTCCAGCTTGATCAGCCGTACCTGCCTCATCAGTTCGGCCTCGCTGCCGTCCCACAGTAATTGCCGCAGGCTGGCGGTGGCCTTGTCCCCGTCCTCTATGGGCAGGTCCTAGCCGGCGCGGAACAACACCACCCGGCAGCGGGAGGCCAGGGTCGGCAGGAGTGCCCGCTCATCCTCAGTGGCCAGCAGGAAGACGGTCTGAGGCAGCGGCTCCTCCAGGACCTTCAACAGGCTGTTGGCGGCCGGCTCGGTAAGCAGTTCCGGAGCGCTCAGAAAGAAGACCTGCCGGCGGCCCAACTGGGGGTGGTAACTGAAGAAGGGTTGCCACTGCCTGATCTGTTCGATCTTCAAGCTGCTTCCCTCCGGCTCCAGGAAGTGGTAGTCCGGGTGTGCCTGCTGCTTCCAGGCATGGCAGGAATCGCAGACGCCACAGGGCTCTCCCCTCTCGGTGGCCAGACAGATCAGCGCCTGGGCGAAGGTGTTGGCCACATCCCGCTTGCACCTGGTGGCGGGGCCTGCCAGGAGATAGGCGTGGGCAGGCTGACCGCTTTGAACGTCCTGGCGCAGTTGACGTACCGCCGGCTCATGTTCCCAGTCGCCAAACCCCATACAGCCACCCCCATTTTGAGATGTGTGAGGTGAGATGTTAGATCGGAACTGTGAATGGCGCCCCCTGTTCCCCGCCCTCAAGAAAGGCGGCCACGTGCGCCCACACCCGGGCCTGAACTGCATCCTCGGTGCCCGATCCGTCCACCACCCGGATGCGCTCCGGGGCGGCGGCAGCCAGAGCGCGGTACCCATCCCGGACCCGCCGGTGGAAGCTGGCGCTCTCCTGCTCCAGCCGGTCACTCTCCCTGGTGGCGAAGCGCCGCATCCCCTGCTCCGGCTGCAGATCGATCACGATGGTATGGAACGCTCCCAGCCCAACCAGGGCAAAGGCGTTGATGGTGCGCAGCAGGTCGAGGCCGAATCCCCGGCCATAACCCTGGTAGGCCAGGCTGGAATCTACGAAACGATCGCAGAGCACGACCTTGCCTGATTCCAGTGCCGGCAGAATCACCTCTCCCACCAACTGGGAGCGGGCCGCGGCATAGAGCAGCGCCTCGGTGGATGCCACCATTTCGCTAAATTGCGGGTCGAGCAGCAACCGCCGGACCTCCTCCGAGAGACGCGTCCCCCCCGGCTCGCGGGTGGTCTGCACAGGATAGCCCCGCTGCTCCAGAGCGGCCGCGGTCAAGAGAACCTGGGTGGTCTTGCCCGCTCCGTCAACCCCCTCAAAAGTGATCAGCTTTCCCGGCCAACTGCTCATTGCATTCAATCAAACGTGGACTTGCTCTAGATCCCCTTGCCACGTTCTTTCCCTTTCAATTGTGCTCTTATCTTACCACATCGTTCCCGTTTTACAAGGCACGCCCGACTGAGCGGTTTGCCCAGCTCTCAATGTGACATTGGGGACGGTTCCGGCGAACCACAGCCTAGCTCCGGTCTACCACGTAGACTGCGCCCCTGGCCTGCCCCGGCCAGGTCCCTCCGGCCTGGCGCCAGGCTTTTAGGCACTCCAGCACCGGCTTATCGATCACTTCGCCCGGACAGATCAGCGGCACGCCCGGCGGATAGGGCGTGATCGTCTCGGCGGCGATCTTCCCCACTGCCGCCTCCAGCGGCACCTGGCAATGCGGGGCAAAGAACGCCTGGCGCGGCGTCAGGATCTGGCAGGGGATCGGCAGATTATAGAGGTCCGGCATGATCGCCGACAGTTCCGGCGCCCCGCGGCCGCACACACCCACATCTCGCGCATGGTATCCCCCGCCGGCGCCGGTGCACCCGTCTAAACCATTTTCCCCGGTAGAACTACAAGTTCCAACAGACCCACAATGCTCACCACGCTCACCACGCTCACCGCCACCGCTGCTCGTGCCGTTTTCGAATTCTCCGCTTGCATAACCGCAGGCAGCCGCCAGGTCCCGCAGCCCATCCAGCAAGGCATCCGCCGCCGGCCCCTCGTCACCGGGGCCAAGGATAAACACCAGGTTGTCCAGGTCTGACATTTCCACCAGGAGGCGCCGCTCCCTGGCCAGCCATCCGTCAGCCGTAAAGCCGGTGATCCCCAGACCGCTCACGTTTACAACCAGCCTGGCCGGATCGTAGGCAGTCACCCCCGGCACATCCAGCAACTCCTCCCCAGGCGCCAACAGGCCCGGTATCCGGGAGATCTCCCGCCGTAGCCGCGTGCCAAGGCCGGCCGTTTCATCCCAACGCTCCCCGGACTGCTGCAACTGCTGCCTTGCCACATCCAGGGAGGCCATCAGCAAATAGGACGGGCTGGTGGTCTGCACCAGCCGCAGTGCCTGGTTAACCCTCGAGGCGGCCGCACCGCTCTCCCGGCAGTGGAGCCAGGCCGCCTGGGTGAAGGCTCCCAGGGTCTTGTGGGCGCCCATCACCGTAAAGTCCGCTCCAACGGTCAGGGCAGAAGCAGGAAACAGTGGGCTGGCACAGAAATGAGAGCCGTGGGCCTCGTCCGTCAGCACCAGTAGTCCGCACAGATGAGCCATCTCTATCTGCTCCGCCAGGTTTCCGGCCAGGCCGTAGTAGTTCGGGTGCAGCAGCACTAGCAGGCGTCGGCCTCCCTCCTGAAAGTCTGCTGCAGAGGGCGAAGATGTATCCGCGGCTTCTCCATTCAGGGAGCCTGTCGGAGGGGATTCCATAGAGGGCAACGGGGAAATCGCAGGATGTTCGGTCAGGGAGGGCGCCGCTTGATCGCCGTGGGATGCAACCGGGGCGCCCAAGCAGGCCCGCAGGTCCTCCGTCCGCAGCAGGCCGGGCAGACCCAGTCCGGGATGGAAATGCACCGGCAGGTAGACCGGGGTCGCCCCGCTCAGGACCAGGCCGTGCACCACCGACTGGTGGCAGTTCCTGGGCACCAGCACCCGGTCCCCTTCCTGGCAGAGGGCCAGCAGCACCGCCAGGATGCCGGCGCTGGCCCCGTTCACCAGGAAATGAGTCTCCGCCGCCCCAAAGAAGGCCGACGCCTCGCTTGCCGCCTCCCGGATGATCCCCTGCGGGTCCTGGAGGTTATCCAGTCCGGGCAGTTCCGTCAGGTCAAGAAAGAAGGCCGCTTCTCCGAGCAAGTCGCGCCAGGGTGCCCAGGCCGCCCGGCCCTGATGGTGGCCGGGCGTGTGGAAACCCAGGTAGCCCTCCCCGGCGTGCGATGCCAAGCCTGCCGCCAGCGGCGGCAGCGCTCCGGCCTCCACCCCGGCATGGAGATTTTGGGGCATAGTATTATACATCCTCCCATTGGAGCTGTCTCTCATCGTTCAAATCAGCGCTCCTCTTTCAGCCTATCAAGATAGAGGCATGATGATCAGCTTTATTTATCTTATCATACTCTTCATGCCCGATGCGCCTTCGCCGCGCCTACACGCCGGAAGAACTGTCACTTGAAAACCTCGGCCCGGCCAACTTCTTACACCATGTTCTGACCCAAACCGATGAATATCGTTGGTGAACCCGGGCTTATCCATGCAAAAAACAACCAGATATCTTCTCTTTTTAATATCATTCAGTGAGCAGTCCCCTAGCGCTTCACGCCGATGTTGCAAAATAAAAAAGCCCCCGTCGGGGCTAGATACTTGGAAGCCGGCTGGCAATTGTTGAAAAGCCGGGTTAGGGCCGGACCCGAGCCCAGAGCTTCTTGAGCTTCTCCTTGAGCTGAGTATACCGGCTGTCACCGACCCGGACGCGGACGATCTCCCGCTCACACCGGGCGCAAAGAAAGCGGCCGGAAACCAGCATCCCCTCCGCAATGCCCTTGGGGGGCGTCTGTTCGCAGATCATGCATACCGGAAGCAGAACTCCCTTCCTCTTCTCGGCAAGCAGGCTAGGTTCCCGTCGTGCCATGTTTTCACCAACTTCCTCTGCACATATCCTTGTTCTCTATTATACGCAAAAGCACCGGCGTTGAACCCTTCTTGAAGCTACTTGCGCAACCAAACCCTGGCGCGCCCAGAGGGCGCCCGGCACGTTCGCTGGAACTTAGTTGTCCTTGCTCTTGCGCGCCACCAGGATGGCGCAGTCCGGGCAGACCACCTCGCAGGTGCGGCAGGCCTTGCAGAGTTCCGGGTCCACTTTGACAGTCGGCGTCCCATAGACCCCCAGCTTCTCCGACCAACTCAGGGCAGCCTCGAGGCACTTCTCCTTGCAGAGGCCGCAACCCTTGCAGAGCCCCGGGAATACGACCCACTCGGCCCTGCCTTTATTGACCTCGCTGACATATTTTTTATCCGCGTAGGACATTCCCGCTACGCTTGCCATGTTATGACACCCCCATTCCGGCAACCAGATTGATGCCCTCCTGGAGGGCCTTGAAGTCCAACTCCCGGAGTTCCGGGTTTTTCTCGAACTTGTAGCCAAGGCGCTTCTCTATGGATTCTTTCGCCTTGTCGAGCGTTACCACATGGGTTGCTCCGATCACGGCGCCCATAATCAGAATATTGAAAACCCGCGGTTTCAGCTTCTTGGTAGCGATCTCCAGAGCAGGAATAGCCAACACCTGTTTGGCGTTCTTCGGCAGATCGCCCTCTACTCCCTGGATACCGGAGTCGTAGACGAACAATGTCTGCGGCCCCACGTACATCTGGGTGCGGCGGACAGCGCGGTCGCTGAGGGCGATCACGATGTCCCCGATCTTGAACTTGGGCGCCCCGATCTTCTCGTCGCCGATCTGCACGAAGGCGATGGAGACGCCGCCCCGCTGCTCGATCCCGAAGTTGGGAATATAGAGGGCCTCTTTCCCCTCGAGAGCAGCCGCATCCATCAGGATCTGGGCGACGGACTGCACTCCCTGGCCACCCTCGCCGGCCAGAGCAATCTTCACAGGTTTACTCATGGCTACTCCCCCTCCCCTTCTACGGCGCCCGGAGGCGCGGTTGGTGCGGCGGCTTCGGGCGGCACCTTCAACTCGCCAACCGGGAAAAACTCCTGCATCGTCTGTTCGAGGAACGCCCAGGTCTGTTCGGCGTTGGTGCGCCAATTGGTCGGGCAGGTGGAGAGCACCTCCACGAAGGAGAACCCCCTCCCAGAGATCTGGTTCTCCAGCGCCTTTTTTAGATAGCTCTTCAAGGTCAGGAGCTTGGAAACGGTCCCCCGGGCGACGTAGGTCCCCTCGTGGGTGATGGCGGCCACCATCTCCGGCCCCAGCATCGGGTAGCCGTCTTCCTTGACATCCCGACCGTAGGGCGTGGTCTCGGTCTTCTGGCCGGGCATGGTGGTCGGAGCCATCTGGCCTCCGGTCATGGCGTAGTTGGTGTTGTTGGCCAGGATCATGGTGATCTTATCGTTCCGGTTAGCAGCGTTGACCAGGTGCTGGGAGCCGATGGCGTAGCCGCCCCCATCCCCCATGTAGGCAATCACGATCAGTTCCGGGTTCGCCCGCTTCAGGCCGACCATCACCGGAGTCGCCCGGCCGTGGTGGGCCTGCACCGTGTCCATGTTGAAGAAGTCCCAGGCCAGGAGTGAACATCCGATATCACAGCCGAAGACCACCCGGTCCTGGATCCCGAGATCATCGATCGCCTGCCCCAGGGCCTTCAATATCAGGCCATGGCCGCATCCAGGGCAGAATTTGTGGGGTTTGGTCGCCAGGTTCCAGCACTTCGGCATTTTCGGTTGCAGTTCCATTTCTACTGCCATCGTCTACGCCCCCTTTCCATCCAGCAGGGCGTTGCAGGCTTCGGTTACCTCTTCGGGGGTAATCCCCACACCCGGCCGGAGTATCGTCTTGATCGGCAGATTACAGGGACCTCCGTAGAGATTCTCCTTTACCAGCTTCAACAACTGGCCATAGGCCGACTCGGCCACCAGCAGCATCTTCGCCCGGGCGACCGCTTGCTGCAACTGCTCCCGCGGGAAGGGGCGCAGCGTGATCGGTCGAAAATACCCGACTTTTTTGCCCTGCCCTGCCAGTTCCCGTACCGCCATCGCCGCCGACCGGAAGACGATCCCGTGTGCAATCACCACTATGTCAGCGCCTTCGGTATTGTAAGAGTCATATTCGATGATCTCCGGCGTCACCCGCTCGTATTCCGAGGTGTCTCTAGCCATGGCCACCTCCAACTCTTCCTCGACACTGTAAGCATTTCTAAGATGGGCAGCCTCCCGTCCCTCGCCGATCTTTCCCGGTTTGCCCACAAATGGTTCCGTGGGTACCATGTCGATTCCCCTGGCGGCAGGGTCGTAGATGTTCAGCGATTCCCTCATCTTGGCCTGGTAGCCGTCACCCAGCACGAAGGTGGGAAACCGGTACTTCCAGGCAGTGTTGAAGGCCTTGATGGTGTAGTCGTAAAGATCCTGGAGAGAGGATGTGGAATAAACAATGCGCAGGCCCTCGCCGTTGCCGCCGAAGCAGGTCAGGGTGACCTCCTGCTGGGAGTAGATGACTGTGGCGGTGGAAGGACCGCCGCGCTGCTGGATCACCACCACTACAGGGATCCTCATCGCCTCGGCCATGGACAGGGGCTCCTGCATCAGCACGTTGCCCGGCCCGGCGGTAGCGGTGAAGGCCCGCCTGCCGGCCAGCACGCCGCCAATGGTGGTGAAACCGGCGGACAGTTCGTCCTCCGTCTGCAGGAACCGCCTCCCGAACTTGGGCACGTTCCTCGTCCAGTAGTGCATGATCTCGTTCTGCGGCGTGATCGGATAGCCATACATGATCTCCGCTCCGGCGGCCAGGGCTGCCCAGCATACCGCCTCATTGCCGGTCATGAATACCTTGCGCTCTCCCGCGACAGGGCACCCGGGCTTGACACTCGTTTCGCTCATAACCTCATAAACACCTCCCTCAAGATTTGCTTCCTATCTCAGGCTGCAGGCACCCGTAACCGGCGCCGTTGCCGATTATCTTTCACTGCCTTATCGCGGGCGATGCTCGTCCGCTCATAATCTCATACCAGGATTAACATGCCCGATTCGACACCGGATCGATACGCTCGCCTTCGATCTACCATTGGCCGCAACGCCGATAACCGTCGCTGTGGCCAGAAGCCGGAGAGCCTGTCCACTGTCAACCGCTAAAATTACCAGAACGCCTTGGGCATGTATCGACGAATGACCCGCACCGGGTGGCCATATAGGTCATTTGTACCAAAGGAAGCGGCCAGGCTCTCAGCCACTACCGTGGCCACCACGGGAATGTCCAGGATCCTGGAGGCGGCTGCCACGGTGCGGACGCCCTCCTCGACGATAGCCACTCCGGTCTCATCACCCAGATGGGAGTTGTTGATCAGCCCGTCGACCCGGCCGATGTCCCGGACGTGGTCGACAATCTGGTCAACAGTGGCGGTCATCGGTCTGGCAACGTTGATCACGGCGTAGATCTTCAGATCCGGGTCCTCCCAGGCATTCTCCACCAGGTTGAGAACCCTTGCCCCGGAGATCCCATAGCCGATGTCCACGATCACATCCCCGGGCCGCAGCAAGCAGAAACGGGTCGACGGCTTCAGCACATTGCCGGTCTCGCCCAACCCGATCAGTTCGGCGGTCTCCCAGGCCAGCACCGTCATTCCTGCCTGCTCCAGCTCTTTCTTGAGCGGTCTCAAGGTATAGCAGGGCTCCACCAGGTCGAGGTCGACAATGGTGACCGGCCTGCCCAGTCGAACCAGTTCCAGGGCACGATTCACGGCGATCTCACTCTTGCCGCTGGCGTATTCTCCGATATATGCTTCAACCACACGGGGTGGATACTGGGCGGAGGACAATCAATTCACCTCATGAATGATCCGGTAAGCTTGGTGTGTTTATTGTAAGAAAAAACTACGGCGGGTTGGCAACGTACCAGAAAACCCCCCGGGAAGGGCTAGATAAGATCTACCTTATATTTCCTTTCAGTTTATACCTAAATGCAGTTTTAAGTCAAGGGGATGATGCCGGTTCGCAACTACTTGTCATACAGCGGAAAGGCCTGGCACAACTGTTGCACCGCCTGCCGGGCCTCCTCCTGCTTCCCGGTGTCCCCAGGGAAGGATAGAACGCAGTGGATCACCCGCCCGACAGCCTCCATCTCCTGCTCCCGCAGGCCGCGGCTGGTCACCGCCGGGGTCCCGATCCGGATTCCGCTGGTCACTTTTGGGCCTTGGGGGTCCAGGGGAACGGAATTCTTGTTCACGGTCATCCCCACCTCGTCTAGCAGGACCTCGGCCCGCTGTCCGGTGATGTTCTTGTTGCGCAGGTCGATCAACAGCAGGTGGTTGTCCGTGCCGCCCGAGACCAGGTTGAAGCCGAAGCCGCTCAGCGCCTCCGCCAAGGTATGGGCGTTGGCCACCACCTGCTCCTGGTAGCGGTGGAAGCCCTCGCTCTGGGCCTCCTTGAAGCAGACCGCCTTGGCCGCAATCACATGCATCAGGGGGCCGCCCTGGATGCCCGGGAAGACCGCCTTGTCGATCGCCGGCCCAAAACGCTCCTGGCAGAGGATGAACCCTCCCCGGGGTCCCCGCATGGTCTTATGAGTAGTCGAGGTCGCGAACTCGGCGTGGGGGACTGGACTGGAGTGCAGGCCGGTGGCCACCAGGCCGGCGATGTGGGCCATGTCCGCCATCAGGTAGGCCCCCACCTCCCGGGCGATCTCCCCGAAGGCGGCAAAGTCGATCATCCGGGGATAGGCACTGGCGCCGGCGATGATCAACCGGGGCCGCACCTCCCGTGCCCTGCGCCTGATGTCTTCGTAGTCAAGGATGCCATTCCCGTTGACTCCATAGAAATGGCTCTCGTAGTAGATGCCTGAGGCACTGGCCCGGCTGCCGTGAGTCAGGTGCCCACCGTGGCTCAGGCTCATACCCAGGATGCGGTCGCCGGGCTTGAGCATGGCTAGATATACTGCCATGTTGGCCTGGGTCCCCGAATGGGGCTGCACGTTGACGTGCTCCGCCCCGAAAATCTCCCCGGCCCGCCGGCGCGCCAGGTCCTCCACCACATCCACATTGGCGCAGCCACCGTAGTAGCGGTGCCCGGGGTAGCCCTCGGCGTACTTGTTGG
>PLQY01000067.1 GCA_003160265.1 Peptococcaceae bacterium
GCCACCAGGCAGTTGCGGATGTCCCCCGGCGGCAGGATGCCGAACTCCCCCCGCAGACGCCCGGAACTGCCGCCGTCATCAGCCACTGTGACGATGGCGGTGAGGTTTTCCGTATATCGTTTGAGGCCACGCAACAGTACCGGAAGCCCGGTACCGCCCCCGATGGCCACGATCCGCGGCCCCCGCTTCAGGGATTGGCGGCGGTACTGCTGGCCCAACCACTGCAGCATCTCTGCCATGTTCACGCCAACTTCACCGCCCCGGCGCGGGGGATGTCCCGGTGGTGCAGGTTGACCTGGCAACTGCGCTTCAGCAGGTGAGCCAGGCGCTCGGCCACCGCCACCGAGCGGTGCTGCCCTCCGGTGCACCCGATCGCCACCACCAGGTGGCTCTTGCCCTCCGTTACGTAACAGGGCAGCAGGAAACGCAACAGCCCGTAAAAACGGCGCATGAAGCGCTTGGTCACGTCGTCGCTGAAAATGTACTCCACTACCGCCGGGTCAAGCCCGGTCAGGTTTTTCAGGTCGTCCACATAGTTGGGGTTGGGCAGAAAGCGGACATCGAACACCAGGTCAGCGTCCATGGGAATACCGTATTTGTAGCCGAACGAGAGCAGGGTGACCGAGAGGCTGTCCTTCTCCGGTTTGCCGAAAAGCCGGGCCAGGTTCTCCTTCAAATCACGGACGCTCATCCCGGTGGTGTCCAAAATGATGCTGGCCTTGCCCCGAAGCTCCCTCAGCCGCTCACGCTCGGCCCTGATCGCCTCCAGCACGGAGACTTCCTCTCCCAGTGGGTGCTGCCGCCGCGATTCCTTGTAGCGTCGCACCAGGACCTCGTCCGAGGCCTCCAGGAACAGGATCTCGTACCTGATCCCCTGCTGCTGGAAGTTGTTCAATTCCTCGCTTAGGGCATCGAAGAACAGCCCGCCGCGCACGTCGATCACCAGGGCCACCCGCCGTACCCGTTCCCCCGACTGCTGGCAGAGTTCGGTAATCTTGGGGATCAGCTTGGGCGGCAGGTTGTCGACGCAAAAAAAGCCCAGGTCCTCCAGGCATCTGGTCGCCTGGGTCTTACCGGCGCCGGATAACCCGGTGACGATAACCAGATGGATCGGTCTAACTTCCTCCATTTTTCCTCCCCATCCCCCTCTGACTTCAGATTTTCGCCAGTTCCTGCTTCAGGTAGTCGATCACCTGCACCGGCTTGGGATTGATCCCATAGAGCAGCGACAGGTAGACGCTGGTGAAGTCGCCCAGGTAGATCAGCGAGAACAACCGGGCCAGCAAGGTTTCGCCCTGGCCGCTGAATTCGGCCAGGCCAGCGATCCTTTCCACCAGCAGCCTCTTGACGATCTCCATCCGGGCCTGGACGCGGGGATGGTCCGCGGCGTCCCGCAAGTGGACCAGGAACAGGGAGCGCAGCAAATCCGGAGGCGCCTCGAAGCCGACCAGTTCGTTGTGGTTCAACTCCGGATAGACATTCCAGTAAGCGAGACACTTGGCGTTCTCGTTGCACTGTCCCTTCCAGCGGGTGGCCACCACCTCGGTAGTGCCGGACACCCCGTAGATAACCGGAATTTTACCGTGCAGGCGCATAGCCAGGTCCTTGGCCCGGTTACGGGAGACCGGCGCGGAGGGGCCAAACTCCTCCCTGTGGGAGCGCAGCACCGCCAGGAGTTCACCGTAGCCCTCCTGATGCCCGATCACGCCCAGGCGCTCCAGCAATACCAGGGTCGGCAGGAACGTGTAGCCGATAGCGGAACGAGGAGGCAGTCCCGGGGGTACCCGGAGCACCGGCACCCCGTCGGCGGAAGCCATTTCGGCCAAGCGACCGCCCGTGGTCACGGCAATGCGTACGGCGCCCCGCTCACCTGCCAACCGGTAGGCACTGAGAGTCTCCTCGGTATTGCCGGAGTAGCTGGTCAGAAAGACCAGGGTCTGCCGATCCACATAGGCCGGCAGGTTGTAATCACGGCAGACCGCAAAGGGTACCCTGGCCTGCCGGGCCACCACCACCCGCAGCAGATCGCCGCCGATGGCAGAACCCCCCAGGCCGGCCAGCACCACCTGCCGCAACTCTCCGGGGAGATTGGGCAAGGCGGCATCCTGACCCAGTTTCAGCGCCGCCTCACACTGGTCCGGCAGGCCGGCCAGCAGCTCCAGCATCCCATCCGGGTCCCGCTCTACAATGAAACGCTTGTCATCCAGATCTGATTTCGGATCGCCCACTCGGACAACCCCCTTTCTTGTGATGTGAGAGGTGAGAGGTTAGAGGTGAGATTCTTGTTGGCATTGGCTCCACCAATGCCTTTACGCCTTTAAGCAGGCGCCAGCCCACATCTCACTGCCCGCTTTTCGCATCACAGACGGCCACCACCACGGCGCAGGCATGATCCCGGCTGTGGGAGAGGCTGACCTCCAGTCCGGCAATCCCCGCCCCGGCAGCAAGAGCAGCCGTCTGACCGGCCAGGCGGATCTCCGGCCTGCCCGACTCCAGTGAGACCTCGATCTCCCGCCACTCCATGACCACCCCGGTCAGGGCCCGGCTGCAGGCCTTGCGCACCGCCTCTTTAGCCGCAAACCTGGCCGCAAAGGAGGCCGCCGGGCAACTACGCCCCGTGCAATAGGCGATCTCCCGGCCGGTGAACAGGCGTCCCACCAGCCGGGGACGCCTGGCCAGCGCCCTCTCCATGCGTTCAATATCGACGATGTCGATGCCAACACCGATGATCACGATACCTCCACCACGGCAGTTCCGTTTTAAGCCATTATAGCACAAAAACCCCTGATCCTTCATGCTCCGGATTTTCTCGGCCACATCTCAGGCCGTCATCCTGGTTTCAGCAGGCCTCAATATATCGATTGACATGCCTGGCGTGAATGATTTATAAATTGATAAGAACTGTTCAGCTTTTTTCAGGACTTCATGCCCGCTCGACGCCGTCGTGTCACGACACCATAAAAGCGGGAGCCACCAGGCGGGTGGCAAGCTCCTGTATCTAAGCACAGCAAAAGCAGCAGCAGTTGAATGAGCTGCATAGCGCCATAATGGGGGAGAAGCAAGTGGGGGAGAAGCAAGTGGAGGATAAGCAAGCAACCGGTTGGGACCAGAACGCCACTAACGGACCCCGGAAAAAAATCGGCCTGGCGATCGGCGCCCTGGTCCTGTTTGCAGCCATTGCGGGGGGGATCTGGTACTGGCATTATCTGCGGGTCATCGTCAGCACCGATGACGCCCAGGTAACAGGCGACATTGCCGACATTAGCCCAAAAATAGCCGGGCAACTGGATGAGATTGATGTTTCTGAGGGAGATGTGGTCGCGGTCGGCCAGAAATTGGCCGAACTGGACAACGCTACACTGTTGGTGGCTATGAACCAGGCGGAAGGCGCCCTGGAACTGGCCAGGGCCAACTACGACAAACTTCCGGATGACATCAAGTCCGCCCAGGCAACGGCTGACAAGGCCGATCAGGGATCGTTGGCGGCCCAGGCCCAGGTCAAAGTAGATGAATTCTCTCTCAGCGACGCCAAAAGGAACCTGGGTGAGACACAGACCCTCTATTCGTCAGGCGCCGCCTCCCAGGAGGCGCTCGATGACGCCCAGTCCACTTACGGATCGGCACAGGCGAAATTGGACGCCGACACGGCCAACGTCCAGTCGGCCCAGTCAGCCCTGCAGGGTGCCCAGGCCAACCTGGAGTCGGTCGACAACACCAGCGCCGATAGTTACCTGGCCCAGTTGAAGCAGGCCCAGGCCGCCTACGATAACGCCAAGTTGACCTATGACGAATCCTTTATCTATGCCACCATCAGCGGCACCGTCGTCCGCCTGCCGGGCGTGGTAGGGGAATACCTGTCGCCGGGCACCCCCATCCTGTCGATTTCCAATCTCCAGGCAACCTGGGTGGTGGCCGACGTCGAGGAGACCGATTACGGCCGTATCCGCCTCGGACAGAAGGTCGACGTCCACGTCGACGCCTATCCGGGCCAGATTTTTTCCGGGCAGGTGATCGAGTTGGGCGGAGCGACGCAATCTACTTTTGACTTGCTCCCGGTCGAGGAAGACACCGGCAACTACACCAAGATCACGCAACGGATGCCGGTGAAGATCGCAGTCACCGACAAGGGGAATTATGGCTTGAAGCCGGGAATGTCGGTGGAGGTCAAGATCCACACGCCATGACCGCTCGCACCGCCTCCAGGGCAATCTCAATATCAGCGGCGCTCACCATGCGGTTGGCCACCATCCTGATCCGCTGCGGCGCAGAAGAGCCCGCCAGCACGCCCCGGTCTAGCAAGCGCATCAGGAATTCCCCGTCGGTGATCCGGGACGTCAGCTCATAACTGACAATGTTCGTCTGCACCCGCCTGGGATCGATGATCATGCCCGGGATAACGGCCAGGCCCCCGGCCAGGTGTCTGGCGTTGGCATGGTCTTCCGCCAGCCGGTCGACCATCTTCTCCAGGGCCACAATCCCGGCAGCCGCGAGCACACCGGCCTGTCTCATGCCGCCTCCCACCAGTTTCCGGGCCTTTCTGGCACGAGTCACGAAATCCCTGGTTCCGGTCAGCAGCGACCCCACCGGAGCGCTCAAGCCCTTGGACAGGCATACCGTCACCGAATCGGCGTAACGGGTGAAGTCGGTCACCGGACATCCGGTAGCTACGGCAGCGTTGAAGATCCGGGCGCCGTCAAGGTGCACCGACAGGCCGTGCTCCCGGGCCAGGTCGTAGATCTCCCGCATGTTCTCCACCGGAGTGATGGCGCCGCCGCCCCGGTTGTGGGTGTTCTCCAGACAGATCAGGCGCGTCTCCGGAAAGTGCGGGTTCGGGGGGCGAAAGGCCTTCTCAATGGCCTCGGCTGTGAAGATCCCGTCCCGGTCATCGATCAACCGGGGCAACACCCCGGCCACCCGGGCCAGACCGCCGACCTCGTAATAATAGATATGAGCCTCGGCGCCGACGATGATCTCCTCGCCCGGGCGAGTGTGCGCCAACAGGGCCACCAGATTGCTCATGGTGCCGCTGGGCACAAAAAGGGCGGCCTCCTTGCCCACCTTCTGCGCCCCCAACTCCTCCAGCCGGTTGATGGTGGGGTCCTCACCATAGACATCATCCCCCACAACGGCCTGGGCCATCGCCAGCCGCATCTCCTCGGTCGGCCAGGTTACGGTATCACTGCGCAGATCGATCATATGCATCCTCTCCCCCATCGGTCATCTCAAGCGCTTGGAACTAGACATTGAAACGGAAATTGATGATGTCTCCGTCCTGGACGACGTAGTCCTTGCCCTCCAGACGCATCAGACCCTTCTCCTTGACCTTGCCCATATCCCCCAGTCTGACCAGGTCGTCGTAGTTGACCACTTCGGCCCGGATGAACCCCCGTTCGATGTCGCTGTGGACCTTGCCGGCAGCGGCCCGGGCCAGGGTCCCGGCCCTGATCGTCCAGGCGCGCACCTCGTCCTCACCAGCGGTGAGGAAGGAGATCAGCCCCAGGCGGCTATATATCGCTTGAGCCATCCGGTTGATCCCCGGTTCGGCGATCCCCATGGCGCCAAGAAAGGCCGAGCGCTCGGCCGCTTCCAGGCTGGCGATCTCCGTTTCCAGTTGAGCGCAGATGGTCATGACCGGAATGTTCCTGGCGGAGGCGTAAAGCTCGAGTTCCGCTTCACCCGGGTAACCGCCCCGGTGCAACTGGTCCTCGTCAACGTTGACCGCCACCAGGGCCGGTTTGACCGTCAAGAAGCCCAGAGAACGCACCGCCTGCCACTCCTCCCCGGCCAGATCGACCGCCAGCAGCGGCTGACCGGCATCGAGGGTGGTCTGGCAGCGACGTAGCGCCGCCTGCTCGACCAGAGTCTCGCCCTTGATCTTCTTGCCGGCCGCGATCCGTTCCAGCCGGGTCTCCACCACCTGGAGATCCGCCAGGATCAGTTCCGCGTCCACGTTTTCCAGGTCGCGGGCCGGATTCAGGCTTTCCTCCACGTGGGGTATAGTATCGCTACGGAACGCCCGCACCACGTGGATCAGGGTATCCACCTCCCGCACCGCAGCCAGGAAGGCGGCCCCTGATCCGCGGTTCAGGCCCGGAACGTCGATGACCTCCAGGGCGGCGGGAGTATACTTGCGGGGACGATATAAACCCGCCAGGAAATCCAGGCGGGTATCCGGAATGCCGGCAGTGTGAACGTTTGTTTTGGTACGCCCGGCAAAGTTGGAGGTCTCGGCGCCGGCGCAGGTCAGCAAGTTGAAAAGAGTGGTTTTGCCTACCAGGGACAGTCCAATCAGGCCACAGGTCAAGGCCAATTTTTTTCACCTCGACCCCCAGTATACTTGTTTTGAACAAAAATTAAAAGAAACAAGTGTCCGCCGGTCACCTGTTCAACGAGTTCTTGGCTTCAGTGGGGGATTGCCTTCCCCCCACTGAAGCTTAGAAATCGTTAATCCAAGGACGTAGCCGCTCTTAGGGGGAAAGTGCTATTGCTGCGCAATTGGATTCGCACTTTTCCCACCGCTTCAAAAGCGGGGGTATTAGAGCGGGTNNCGGGTAGTCATCGCGGCTAAAATGCGGGATCTCTTTCGGTAACTCAATCGCCAGCTCCACCAGGCCCATGTATTGCTCACCCTCGCACCAGGGCGTCTGGTAGATCAGCTTCTTGACGCCGTTCTTCTCGATGGTGTAGCAGTTGGTCAACCGCTCCTCCAGGATCCGCCGCAACTTGCTCCGCGCCGGCTCCGGGTGACAATCCAGCACGTTGCGTCCCACCAGGTCGCGGCCGCCATCCTTGGAATAGGTCTCGCACGCCCGGTCATTCATCTCCAGAATCACACCCTCGGCATTACAGACCATGATTGACGCCGGAAACTCCTTCATCCATGCACCTGCTTGCACGATCAATACCCCCGTCCATTAAAAAGGATGCTCCAACTGTTCCACCACCGAGATATACTTCTCGTGGATCAGCCTCCGGTCGAACTCCCAGAATTCTTGCAGCATTCTATCCTGCTCCTCCCGGCTGAAATACTCCATGCAGGGGCCCCGGCACACCAACTTTCAGATTTCAATCCTCGAGGAAATACTTCATGCCGCTCTTTTTCAGTTCGTCAGTGCTGAAGATCATCTGGTAGTTATCGATGCCACTGGCCTTGGCTAGCCGGGAGGCGATCTCCTGGCAGTCCTCCCTCTTCCGGCCGTGTACCATGGTGAACAGGCTGTAGGGCCAGTCAGGCGGGTATGCCGGGCGCTGGTAGCAGTGGGTGACCTCCTGGAAGCCGGCCATGATTCCGCCCACTTCCTCGATTCGCTCATCCGGGACCTGCCAGACGATCATGGCGTTGGCCACGTAGCCCAGGTCCTGATGCTTCACGGCCGCCCCGAAGCGGCGGATGATCCCCCGCTGGAGAAAGTCCTCGATCGCTGCCAGCAGTTCCTCCTCGCTCATATCGAGCTTGCCGGCCATGGTCTGGTATGGATGGCTGAGCAGGGGAATGCCCTCCTGCAAGACCCTCACGATCTCCTTGTCTCTTTCGCTTAGCACGTCATTCTCCTTCCGCCAAGAGGCCGGTTGATGATCACCGGCCAATCATCCGGCCTGGATCTCCTCGTCGGTCAGGTAACAGGCCGGGTCCTCGGCCCAGAAATCCTGGTAGACCGCCTCCGCCCGGCTGCGGAAATTGCCGTTGCAGATCTTCAGCCAGCGGCAGCGGGCACAGCGCCCCTTCAGCAAGGGTTGCCGGTTTTTAAGCCCGGCCAGCACCGGCTGGCCGGGGTCGGTCCAGATATCCCCGAACTTTCTGTCCCGCACGTTGCCAAAGCTATGGTTGAGAGTGAACTGGTCCGGGTGCANNTGCCCTCCCAGTCCACAGCAGCGATGGCGATGCCGGTCCGGTTGCCTCCGTTCATGCTGAGCAGTTCATAGGCCCGCCGGGCGCCCTCCGGATCCCGTTCAAGCAGTTTCAGATAGAGATAGACACCGTCGGCGTGGTTGTCTACCGTGAGGATCTCCTTGGCAATCCCCCGGTGGTGGAAGTCCAGGGTGCGCTCCATGATCAGGTCGAGCGCTTGCCGGGACTGGACATGGGTGAGGTCCTCATTCTGCATCGCCTTTCCCCGTCCGCTGTATACCAGGTGATAGAAGCAGGCCCGGGGAATATTCTCCTGCTCCAACAGGTCAAAGATAGCCGGAAGCTGATCGTAGTTGCGACGGTTGATAGTAAAACGCAGGCCAACCCGCACGCCGGCCTGCAGACAGTGGCGAATCCCTGCCAGTGCCGCCTCGAAAGCCCCGGGCCGGCCGCGGAAGCGGTCGTTGACCGCCCCGGTACCGTCAAGGCTGACCCCCACGTAGCCAACTCCGATAGACCGGAAGTGGCGGGCAACCTCAGGCGTGATCAGGGTGCCGTTGGTAGAGATGGTCGACCGCAGACCCAGGCTGGCAGCATAGCCGGCCAGCTCGAAAAAGTCCGGGCGCAGCAGCGGCTCGCCGCCGGAGAACAGGATCACCGGCACA
This sequence comes from Peptococcaceae bacterium, assembly GCA_003160265.1. Classification (GTDB taxonomy): domain Bacteria; phylum Bacillota; class DSM-12270; order Thermacetogeniales; family Thermacetogeniaceae; genus Palsa-1188. The sequence goes on from PLQY01000067.1 coordinate 8,515, forward strand.
TTGAAGGTGGCCAGGTCATCCAGGAGTCTTTTCCCCTCACCAGTGTCCAACTCCCGGGCGTGCCGGCCCTGGCTGGCGCTGGCATAGCAGTGCACGCAATGCAGATTGCAGGCCCTGGTACAGTTCCAGACCACCACCGGACCGCGCCCCGCCACCGTTCCATGCTCCTGGCCCCTGGCGGCCTGGCTGTAGCGCAGCGAGTCGCCATAGTTTTCGGTCTCACAGAGCAGCTTGCTGATGCTGATCATTCGTTTCCATCCCCCAGCGCACAACTTGTCTGTATAATATTATAAGGAAACAGGTATAAGTGCAACTGGGGCTTTGGCCTTCGGACTCGGCGCCAATTCCTTCAGCCCTGTTTTTCCACGATGACCGCAACAAAAAGCCAAGGTCCACCCCTTTTCCCCGGTGATGAATCTTGACGTTCCATGTATAATATTTTTTTGGCATTTTATCTCGTCAAGAGAGGAAATTTAGTATGATTATCGAACAAATATAACCAACATTAATATACTTGAAATTTTTGCGCAGGAACAGCGCGACCCCCGCGAAAAGAATGCGGTGGCCATATTAAATATTCCGCAATTGCTCAAGCTTGGAACAGCCGGGTGTTGACGATAAAATAACCACTCCGGAGGCGAAACGATGGAGCGAGAAAAGAGCAGGGAAGAGCTACTTGCAGAACTGGAGGCGTTGCAACGAAAGATAGGAGCGTCAGAGGATGCGCTCAGGGAAAGTGATGCCCAACTGCAGCGCATAACAAACAACATGTTCGATATTATAACCCAGACCGATCTGATGGGATTTATCCAGCACGTCAGCCCATCGAATAAAATCGTTCTGGGATACGAGCCCGAAGAGGTACTGGGGAAAACTGTCTATGATTATTTATATCCGGGCGATATAGAGAAGATGATGCCTGCCGTTCTGGAGGCTATCTCTACCAATTCCAATGCCAGAATAGAGTACCGCCTGCGGCATGCCGACGGCCACTATTTATGGCTGGAGTCCGTCATCAGCCCGATATTGGATGACAATGGCATAGTTACCGGCGGTATATTTGTGTCCCGTGATATCAACGCCCGCAAGCTGTCGGATGAGGCGCTGCGGGCAAGAGAAGAGGAACTGCGACAGTTGACGGACAACATGCTCGACACGGTCATCAAGACAGATGACCGTGGACGCATCCAATATACGAGCATATCATGGAGTCCATCACTTAAAGGCACACTGGGCTATAAACCGGAAAATTTAACGGGAAAATCTATTTTTGACCTTATTCATCCGGACGATCTGACCGAATCGATAGCCGCCTTTCAAACCGGCCTCAGCACTGGCGCCGCTAGGATGGAGTTCCGGATCAGGCATGCCGACGGCCATTACCTGTGGATGGAATCGGTAGGCAAAGCACTGCTTGATGACCAGGGAAAGGCAATCGGGGCCATCCTCGGCAACCGGGACATCACTGAGCGCAAAAAAGCCGAGGAAAGGCTGCTCCGGACAGCCTCCGAACTGCAGACAGTCTTTCAGGCACTGCCGGATCTCTACTTCCGTCTCAGCAACGACGGCGTCTTCCTGGACGTTCAGGCAGGTCAGGCGTGCGATCTGTACATACCGAAAGAGGTGCTGCTCGGAAAGCGGATCCAGGATGTTTCCTTTAAATATAGCCAGTTGTTCCAACAGGCAATCGACCAGGTTCTAAAAACGCGGTCACTGGTCATAATCGAATATACAATTACTCACAAAAGCGTCAAAATGTTTTATGAGGCCCGGTTTCTTCCGTTGCTTGAGGACCAGGTCGTCGTGATCGTCCGGAACATCACCGAGCGCAAACAAGCGGAGCAGCGCCTGAAATACTTGAGTTTTCATGATATGCTGACAGGGATCTATAACCGGTTCTATTTCGAGGAAGAACTTAACCGACTGGACACCAAAAGGCAGACGCCTCTAAGTATTATCATGGGCGATGTCAACGGCCTCAAAATAGTGAACGACACCTTCGGGCACCAGGAGGGTGACCGGCTGCTGATCGATGCCGCCGCGATCCTCAAGAAGATCTGCCGCAAGGAAGACGTCGTCTGCCGCTTTGGCGGGGATGAATTCGCCGTTCTCCTGCCTAAGACCAAAAAGGAAACTGCGATGAAGATCTGCAATCGAGTGAGAATGGCCTGTGAAAAAACTGAACGGAAATTGGCGCCGATAAGCTTTGCCCTGGGAGTCGCCACCAGGGAGGAGATAGATCAGGCCTTCCATATTGTTCTCCGGGAAGCAGAAAATATGATGTACCGGGACAAGCCGCTGGACAGCAGAACCCCCCGCTTCTCCATGATCACCTCTTTTCAAAGAGCCTTGGCCGATAAATCTGCGGAAACCCTGGAGCATGGCAGACGTATCCAGGACCTGGTTAAAGAAATAGGAATCCAGCTTGGCCTGTCGAGCATGGAACAGAACGAGATGAGCCTGTTGGCCGCCCTTCATGACATCGGCCAGATTGCCATACCGACCGATATACTGATGAAGCCCTGCTACCTGACAGAGAACGAATGGGAGTTGATGAAGAAGCATCCGGAGATCGGGGAGCGGATCGCCCGATCGGTACCGGATCTCGTCAGCATTGCCGAAGCGATCCTGTCCCACCACGAGCATTGGGATGGGACGGGCTACCCGCAGGGACTGAAAGGGAAGCAGATCCCGTTGTTCTCCCGCATCCTGGCCATTGCCGACGCCTATGACGTGATGATTAACGGACGGCCCTACAAAAAGGCCGTCAAACATAAGGATGCCGTGGAAGAGATCAAAAATTGCGCAGGGACGCAGTTTGATCCGGAATTGGTCAAACCTTTCGTGGAAGCGCTATCTTGCACCACGCACCGTTGATCGGCCCGCAACGATTCCCGATCAACGACTATAATCCGAAGGCAACTCCTGTTTCAACTTCAGCACCGGGGCCATCCACGACCACCTTGAACCAATAACAATAATGCTCCGCGCTCCTAGTATGACAATATCGCCCGGAATAATATACTGCCGGCCCGGGCAACGCTCAGGCGTTTTTTTCGGCTACCGAGGTGATCTTGATACCGCCGCGGGGCTTTTGGACAACGGTGGCCCGGCACCAGCCAGGCTGGCAGGCCGCAAACACATCGGCAGCAATCCGGTCTGCCAGAGCCTCGCAGAAGATCCCCTCCTCCCGGAAACTCCACAGGTACAGCTTGAGGCTCTTGCTCTCGATACACCGGTTGCGCGGGGCATACTCGATGATCACCGTACTCCAGTCCGGCTGGCCTGTAACCGGGCACAGGCTGGTGAACTCGTCGCTCTCCATAACCACCCTGGCCACTCTGGCAGGTTTGGCAAAGGTCTCCAGGTTCCGCCCGGGCTCCGGGACCTGCTGGCCCAAGGCTTTAAACTCCGGCATCGTTTGTCTACACCTCCAAACGGAATGGGTTGTACTTCACGCCCCAGTCAAAGGTATCGACTCTTTCCACCCGCTTCAACCATCCTACGATCAGGTAGGTCAACGGGGTGGCCGCGGCCTCGTAAGCCACTTTCCAAACATACTGGGCGACTACCATCTGGATCAGCACTCCACCCGGCACCAGGCCGTAGAAGGCGCCCGCGATGAAGATCAGGGTGTCCACCCCCTGGCCGATCACCGTCGAGCCGATTGTGCGTGTCCACAGCCACCGTCCGCCAGTCAGCTTCTTCATAAGCGACAGAATGGCGGAATTGGAAAACTCCCCGGCCCAGTAGGCCACCAGCGATGCGCCCACCAGCCTGGGGGTCATGCCGAGCACAGTAGCATAAGCATTCTGGTTTTGCCAGAAAGAGGGATGGGGAAGGGCAATCACCGCCAGAAAGATCAGGGCCATCAAGACGTTGCAGGCAAACCCCACCCAGATCACCAGGCGAGACTTCCGGTAGCCGTAAACCTCCGTCAGCACATCACCGAAGAGGTAGGAGAGCGGGAACAGGATCACCGCTGCCGGTAGCACCAGTCCGAATACCTGGATCAGTTTCCCGGCGATAATGTTGGAAAGCAGCAGGAACATCACGAACAGGCAGGCCAGAATCAGAAAGGCCGGGGAAAATTCCTTGCCATTCTCGTGCGTCATAACAAAACCTCCTGTTTTGTTAAAGCGGGTTATCAGCGACCGCTTACAAGCTTACAGGAACATTTTATCATATTCAGGCGTCTTCATGCTACTTCCCCCGGCTAACAAATGTGGCGCCGGCTGCTCATGGCTCCGGGAACGAAAAAAGGATGCAACGGGCAGCCCGTTGCATCACTGGTTTCGGTTAAATACCGATCGCTATTGCATCTGGGCCTGCATGGTGATGAACTTCTGCTCGGCGCTGGCGTAGAGTTCTTGCGGGGCTGAATCCACCTTGTACCAGCCTTTCTGGCTCATGATGTTGAAAAGGTTTTGCTGGTTCTGCAGGCTCTTGTTCAGCAAGCCGGAGGCATGATTCCTGACCTGGTCGCATGAGCCCTCCAGCGTCGCGTGGCAGAGCATCTGGGCCTCGAGTTTCTGCAGGTAGAGAAGCGTTCCGGCCCATTCTTTCTCCTGTGGTTGGTTTGCCATGTCTGCTTTCCCCCTTATTGTAATTTGCTCTTATTGGTGACAAAGGAAGCCGTAGCGGATAGCCACTGCTTGTGCTCATTGCTCAGGGACTGGCAATAGGATTTAAGCTGGGGATCGATAGCGCCGCCTGCCGCGTAGTCACAGTTCTTGGCGATCGATTCAAACAGGCTGCTCATGTCTTCGAGGTACAGCAACTCTCTGGTGGTTAAATGATGCATGCAAGATCCCTCCGTATGTTTTTTTTATATCTTTGCCGAAGGGCGAAAAAAAATGCATGAAAGTGTTGCCATTCCAAAATTGCTTGAAAGCCTCTCAAAAAAAACGTCCGTCCCGATTCAGCCGGAACGGTCGCATCCCGGGTACCATAAAAAAGACCGGTGCCGTTGAGGCGCCGGTCTAGCTATGGGAGGAATACGCTTGCTTGAAAAACCGACCACAGATGACTACCTGGCTCTAAACTTCAGTGGGGGAAAAGCAATCACCCTCTGAAGCCAAGACCCAGTTGAATGGCTTGACATCCAATCAGATGCCTGGGCTGCCACCCGCAATTATTGCGTGGTAGTGGT
>PLQY01000059.1 GCA_003160265.1 Peptococcaceae bacterium
GGGCGACTTTCAACTGTTTCGGAGCCTGACTGCCAGAGTTGCCCGATGGCGCGCCCTTGGAGCTACAACCGGTAACAACAAAAGCTAACACCAACACCAACACCAACACCAGCCAATTAATTTTGCGGTTAAGGATCTTAAGCATTGCGAACCCCCCTTGTAAAGTTAGAATTCTCAAGTCTACTTTGTGCCGCATTTTACCGATGCTACCGGCTCCGCCGTATCCTCCGTATCCAGGCCGGAGGCCCGGAGGAAATAGTGCGAAGTACCTAATCTTCAGTTGGGGAAAAGCATCCCCACCTGAACCCAAGACCCGGTTGAACCGGCCGGACAAGCCATAAGGCGCCCTGTCCGGCTTAAAACATTTTTAGATCACTGCGCCACCCCTCGCTAAACGAAGTCTTAAAACCCGATTTCCGTGATTGTCCTGTCAAACAGCGCTCTTATCCCACCGCGTCAAGGCTTGTCCAGGATGCGGAGAATACGGCGGAGCGGATTAGCCATCTGTAGTAAATGGCGCCCTGCTCATCCCGGGTGACTACCCATCCATTTATTGCCGGCCTCTCTATTCTTTAATATACGGCTTGCCGCTCGCAGCCGGTCCGACCGCCTTGCCGACAAAGCCGGCTAGTCCCAGCAGGGTCAGAACATAGGGTAGGGTAAGAAGCAGTTGGCTGCTGGAAATATAGCTGTTGAGGGTTTGCAACTGATATGACAGGGCGCTGCCCGCCCCAAACAAGATGGCTGCGCCGAGCACTCCAGCAGGGGACCACTTTCCAAACACTACGGCCGCCAGGGCGATAAACCCTCTGCCGGCAGTCATGTTCTCCGTAAAGAAGTTGAGTTGGCTCAACGAGAGGTACGCCCCGCCCACAGCGCCGAACATACAACTGACCATACCGGCAAGATAACGCACCCGTACAACATTGATGCCAACGGTATCTGCCGCACGCGGATGTTCTCCGACCGAGCGCAGAACCAGGCCGATATTGGTTTTAAATACAATAAAACTGACGAGCGGGATCACCAAAAACGCCAGATACGTTAAATAGGTATGGGTGAAGAATGCGGTACCGAAAAATGGCAGCTTGGAAAGAAAAGGTATGCTCACCGGATGAAAGCTATCGATCCTGGGTGGGGTCGTATTTAAACCGAACATGGCACGATTGAGCATGGTCGTCAGCCCCAATCCCAACAGATTAAAAGCCATGCCCACCACTACCTGGTCCGCTCTGGCAGTCTCTACGAAAAAGGTGAAAATCAGCCCCAAAATCCCACCGGCTGCTATGGCAACCAATACCCCCAGCCAAACGTTGCCGAGCAGGAACGAACCAGCCACGCCGGCTAATGCACCCATGAGCATCACACCCTCGACACCAATGTTGACCACGCCCGTCCGTTCGTTAAAGATCAATCCGGTAGCCGCCAAGAGAATGGGCATGGCTGTTTGGATATCAGAGTTGACAAAATTTGCAGATGCCGCTATAAAACTAGAGAGGCTCACTACGCTCAATCCCCCTTCTGAACCGAAAATTAAGCTTGGGCAGCTTTACGCGGCGGAATAAATATTCGGAAGCCACAAAGATGATGACCAGCGCCTCGATGACATACACCAGGTCCAATGGCACTTTGGCAACCACTTGCATCAAATTGCCGCCGGATCGTAGCGCCCCAAAAAGAATGGCGGCCAGCACGGTACCGATCGGGGTGTTCAGGCCAAGCAAGGCGACAGCAATTCCATCGTAGCCATAACCCGGTGAGAAGTTTTGATAGAGCCGGTGCTGAATACCGAGAATCTCCCCGCTCCCCCCAAGTCCTGCCAGGCCACCGGCAAGAAACATGATCAGATAGATCAGTTGGTTCCGATTAATTCCCGCATAAGCTCCAGCGTCGGGGTTGAATCCCACCACACGGGCTTCGTATCCCTTGCGCGTATGCCACATGAAGATGCAATACAATCCCGCCATTATTAAGGCCAGTACAAAACCCAAATGCAACTGGGTACCGGAGCCTAGATAAGGCAATTGTGCCGAAGGGAGGACGGGCGGGCTCTGCGGCAGGTCGCCGGGTGGTTCGATGATGGGGCCGCTCACCATATAGGAGACCAGGTAGATGGCAATGTAGTTCAACATGACTGTGGTAATAATTTCATTGGAGCCGAACTTTACTTTCAGCCAGCCCGCTATCCATCCCCAGAATCCCCCCCCGACAAATCCTGCGAGCAGGGCCAGCGGGAGGTGAATGATCATGGGCAAGCCGTGGATAAAGGCACCGGTTAAAACGCTGCAAAGACCTCCGATATACAACTGGCCCTCGGCGCCGATGTTCAGCAGTCCGGCCCTTCTGGCCAGAGCGAAACTGAGCCCGGTGAAAATCAGCGGCGTTGCCTGGGTGAGCGTGTTGCTAATGCCATAGATATTGCCAAACGCTCCGATGGCCAGATTGGTATAGGCCAGCACCGGGTCCATGCCCAGGAGTTTTATAATCAGCGCTCCGATGATTAACGCCAGAATAATGGCCACCAGGGGGATGACAACGCTTCTCAGATTCATCGGCACTCTTCCCTTCGCCGCAAAGTCTCAGAGACTCCCGGCAATCAGCTTGTCTCTACAATCTATGTTTCGACATAATATATCACTAACCTTCGCCAGGGCGCATATTGATAATTGCTTCATCATAATACTTTACCTTTTGATACTCTTCTTCCCAGAACTGGTCATTGCGCATGCTGTCAAGGTATTCCCGGGGGTATCCGAAGGGGAGCCAATCCCTCTCTTTCTGACGGAAGAGATGTTCTTTGCTTGCTGCACCACGGAAATCGTAGATATTTTCTGTATTCTTCTTCATAAAGATATCTCCGGCCCAGCGCCCGAGAACGGAGTCCCCGGTCTCCAGACAGCGCCGTTCCAGGTCATCCATCACCGAGGGGTAACGGTCAAAGCCGTCAGTAGCAATGGTCACCACGTTGTCGTCGGGGCCCAGCCTCAGGTAATCGGCCATCTTGATCGCCCCGAGGATGTTGCAGATGCCGGATACGCCAAACAGGTCATGCATGCCGGCAACCTGTTCCCGGGCGACGCCCAGTTTAGCGAGGGCGCTTCCTTCCTGAATCACTTTCAGGCCCCGTACAGCATCGTCATCTCTGATCAGGGCGACAAAATCAGTGGTCAGGATATTATGGATAAGAGTGCACATCTTGTCCCCGATCCCTTCGATCCGGTGCTGCCCCCGTCCTCCAGTAGCGAGCGTGGAGCATTCATACGGTTCCAGCGCCACTACCCTGGCCTCGGGGAAGGCCTGTTTGATCTCGTCGCCGGCAGCTATTGTTCCCGCAGATCCCGGGGCGGAAGTGAAGCAGGCGATCCGCCCGTTGCCGATCCCCCTGACCGCCTCGATCGCCGAGTTGCCGGTAACGTAGCGGTGAAAACGGTAATTGGGCAACAGTTCAAACTGGGCCAGGGGACGGTTTTGGGGGTCCTTTTTCAGCTCGTAAGTCCGCTGCAGGGTGAGGATCACGTCAGATTCGGTGCCCGGTGTCAGGTCGAGTTCGGCCCCATATTTGCGGATCCGGTCGTAGCGTTCTTTGCTCATATTGTCGGGCATGATGATCACCGCCCTGTATCCCATCAGGTTGCAGATATAGGCAACGCCGATCCCGAAGTTTCCGGTGGAGGGGCCGAGAATCGTGTGGGCGCCGGGAAGGATATCCCCTTCGACGCACCCCTCGATGAGCGTGGCGTAGGCAGGCCCGACCTTATGGGAACCGGACGGAAAGTACTTGCCCAGGAGCACCACGATATTGGCCTTGACGCCGGTCAGTTCTCTGGGAAGCACGATCTTCCGGACAGCGCCGTGTTCGTCCTTCCAGGTGATATTGAAAAGGTTGATCGGATCCAGTTCATTGGAATCTTTCACCTTGAGGGCCTGCTCCCGAACCTCTCGGGGGATCGTGTCCGGGTAAAGCATCTCAGAATAAGTAGGACCAAAAGGAATCTTGGACATCGTTGCTCAAACCTCCGTCTTTTTAGTCTAGGCCTCGCCATTTAAGCTCTTTCACGAGTTGCTCCAGAGATGGTTCGATCCTGATCGGCTCTCCTGCGGCCGCAATGGCATTCTGGACATCCTTCAGGCCATTGCCGGTGACGATGGCGACGATCGTCTCGCCGCTCCCGATCACGCCATTGCCCGCCAGATAACGCAGGCCGGCCAGGCCGGTCACCCCCGCCGGTTCACCGAAGATGCCGCTGGTTCTCCCGAGCAGGCGCATGGCGTCTAGTATATCTTCATCGCTGACCGCCACCATCGTTCCCCCCGATTCCTTCACCGCCTGCAGTGCTTTTTCGGGATTGCGCGGCACTCCCACGGCGATGCTGTCAGCAATCGTGTTCTCCTCAGCCGGCCGCCAGGGCCTGTTCTCCAGGAAGGAATCGACCAGCGGGCTGCAGCCGCTAGATTGCACCCCCAGCAGCTTGGGCAGTTTATCGATCCAGCCGACCCGGTACAGATCCCTGAAGCCTTTCCAAACCCCGGCTATGGTGCATCCGTCACCCACTGATACCGCTATCCAATCAGGAACTTCCCAGTTCAGTTGTTCGGCAATTTCCATGGCCACGGTCTTCTTGCCCTCTACCAGGTAGGGGTTGGTGGCGGCATTCCGGTTATACCAGCCCCAGCGTTCAATCGCCTGCGCCGAGAGACGGAAAGCATCGTCATAGGAGCCCTGGACGCTGATCACGTTGGCGCCGAAGATCAGCAGTTGGGCAACCTTTCCCTGGGGCGCCCGGCCCGGTACAAAGATATAGGCGGTCAGGCCCATCGCTGCGGCATTGCCGGCCAGGGATGAGGCGGCATTGCCTGTCGAAGAGCAGGCGATGGTGGTCGCCCCTTCCTCGACCGCCCTGATCACAGCAATGGCGGATGCCCTGTCCTTCAATGAAGCCGTCGGATTCTGTCCCTCATCCTTGATGTAAAGATTTTGGAATCCGAGCGCCCCGGCCAGGCCTGGTGGTCGATAGAGGGGGGTCCAGCCGATCCTCAAGTGCGGCCGGGGCGTCTTCGGATTCAGAGGAAGGAATGCTGAGTATCGAAACATGGAATAGTCTTCCGATGCCGCCAGCAATTGACGGCTATGATTATTTTTTATTTTTTGATAGTCATAGACTACGTCCAGGATTCCTGCTACCGGCCCGCACCTGGGGCAGGTGTAAACTCCTGGCGCGGCTTGATATTCTTTTCCACATTTAATACAGCGCAGGCCCAACATATAATTCATGCTTNNCTCTACCCCCGATAATTGCTGCCAGTACAAAATGGTATCGGACGCAACCTGCCCGTAATCCAGTTGAACTAACTTTCTGAAGCTGTTGAAACTTCCTGCCGCGCCGTCAAGCGTTCAGAATGAAGGCTCAAGAGTAGAGCCAGGCATAGAGCGGAAACCTCTCGCAAAGCTGTTGCGCCAGCGCTTGCGCCTTACTTGTGCTGCCGCCGGTTACGACAAGATTGATGATGCCGGCAATCTGGTTCATCTCATCCTGTCCGAAACCACGGCTGGTGACAGCCGGTGTACCGATCCGGATCCCACTGGTGACGAAAGGGCTCTCTGTATCGAAGGGCACGGCATTCTTGTTGACAGTAACTCCAGCGGTATCGAGGCGCTGTTCCACGTCCTTGCCGGTGAGGTTCTTATTGCGCAGATCCACCAGCAGCAGGTGGTTATCGGTTCCCCCGGAGACGAGGTCGAAACCATAGTCCGACAGCCTCGCCGCCAGGACCCTGGCATTGGTGACTGTATTCTTCTGATATTCTTCAAATTCCGGCTGCAGGGCCTCCTTGAACGCCACAGCCTTGGCGGCTATGACGTGCATGAGAGGGCCTCCCTGAATTCCTGGAAAAATCGCCTTATCAATCAGCGCAGCGTATTTTTGCCGGCAGAGGATCATGCCACCCCGGGGGCCCCTCAGGGTCTTATGGGTTGTTGTGGTTACAAAATCTGCATAGTGTACCGGTGAAGGGTGCAGCCCGGTCGCAACCAGACCTGCGATATGAGCCATATCCACCATCAGGTAGGCGCCAACCTCATCGGCAATGCGGCGAAACCGCAAAAAATCAATAATCCTGGGGTAGGCGCTGGCTCCTGCCACAATCATACTGGGCTGATGCTTGGCCGCAAGCCTCTCTACCTCGTCGTAATCGATCATTCCCGTTTCCTTGGTGACACCATAATGAATGAAATGATAATACCTGCCGGAGAGATTGACCGGGCTGCCATGAGTCAGGTGGCCGCCATGAGACAGGTTCATACCCAAAACTGTATCTCCGGGGTTCAGCATGGCGAAATAAACTGCCGTATTGGCCTGCGATCCGGAATGAGGCTGGACATTGACATGCTCCGCCCCAAAAAGCTCCTTGGCCCGTTCCCGCGCCAGGTCCTCAACCTGGTCGACGTATTCACAACCCCCATAGTAGCGCCTGCCGGGATAACCCTCTGCATACTTATTGGTTAAAACGGTACCCATTGCCTCCATTACGGCTTCACTGACAAAATTTTCCGAGGCAATCAACTCGATCTTGTTGTTCTGGCGCATCAGTTCCTTGTGAATCAACGCACCAATCTCCGGATCGATCTGGTCAAGATGTTGCGATCTTTCAAGCATACCCTGCACTCCATTTTTACATATGTCATGGCGGAATACACGTTACGATAAAGATCTACCTGCAAATCCTGTGCCAAAATAATAATCGGTTATTTTATTGCATTTGCCAATTACCTTACTATCATTATGATATTAGGGAGCGGAGAAACTGGTCTTGGTGCTGGAGATGTGGCCGCCGGAACGCAGTAAAACAATTCAGAGGCCGCCATACGGCCAGCCTCCGCAATGAAAATATTTCGCATCCCAAAAAGTATCATTATGATAGCCCTTTATCAATGCTATAAACCACTTAAAAAATCTTTCACTTCACTTTTTTCACCCACCCTGAATCCCTATCCCCCTGACGACGGAAATACCAGCATAATCTACAATCCCTCCGATAGCCACAGACGGCTTTTTCACTGTCACTTTGACCCATTTAATCGGATACGCAGCCATGATCTCATCCGCTATCCGTTGTGCAAGACGTTCGAGCAACTTATACTCCTCCAGGGTAACCACTCTTTTTGTAATCTCATAAATTGTTACATAGCTAAATCCTTTGCTCAGATCGTCGGTTTGGCACATTGCTGTCATATTAAGGGCGGCTTCCACGTCTACGACAAATTTCTGGCCAAGTTTATTTTCTTCCGGATAATAACCATGAGTACCCCATAATTGCATTCCGTGAACAAAAACAACATCTTCATTTACCATGACATTTTCTCCCTCTTGTATGTTTTTGTTTATTTATCGCTTCGGTTGAAGTCAGTAGTGTCATAATGATAATTCAATTTATCGTAGAGTTGGGCTATTTTGCGCAGTGTTGATCCCGTAGCGGACCAGCTTGCGATACAGGGTGGCAATACCAATACCCAGGGCATCCGCCGCCTTTTCCTTGCCCTTCAAGGTAGTGCCGAATTTCTGCAGGCAGCGCAGAATGGCTTCCCTCTCGATCGTCTCCAGATTATATGACGAGCCCGCCTGGCTGTTTCCCCCGGCATCCCTGATCCTCGCCGGGAGGTGCTCCACATCCAGGGTATCCCCCGGAGCGAGGTTCATGGCATATTCGATTGTATTCTGCAGTTCGCGAACGCTCCCGGGCCAATCATATTCCTCAAGTTTCCGGTGAAACCCTGGCGAGAGTATTTGGATGTTTTTATTGAGCTGCTGGTTGTAGACCCCGATAAAATGCTCGCACAGAATATCCAGGTCTTCCTTCCGGTCGCGCAGCGGTTCGATCAGCATCGGGATCACATTGATCCGGTAATAGAGGTCCTGGCGAAATTCCCCCTGGCTGATCATCTGCTCAAGATTGCGGTGCGTGGCAACAATCACCCGCACGTCTACGGGTATCGGCTGCAGCCCTCCAACGCGCTCGATCTGCCTCTCCTGAAGCATACGCAAAATCTTTGCCTGGAGAAATATCGGCATGTCTCCGATCTCATCCAGGAAAAGCGTGCCCCTGTTGGCCAGTTCTACCTTACCCAGTTTGCCTCCCCTGCGGGCGCCCGTGAATGCTCCGTCCTCATAACCGAAAAGCTCGCTTTCCAGGAGCGCTTCCGGGATGGCGGTACAGTTGATGGCTATAAATGGCGCCTGCCGGCGAGGGCTGAGGCTGTGGATCGCCCGGGCCAGCATCTCTTTTCCCGTGCCGCTCTCTCCCCTGATCAGCACTGTCGAGTTACTCGAAGCGATGATCTTGGCGCGCTCCCGAAGCTGAACTATCGTATCGCTGGCTCCCAAGATATCGTCGACAGTATAGTTCGCTTCATGCGCTGAAAAGCGGTTGACTATCCGGCTGATCTCGGTGATCCTGTCCAGGGTTATAATGATACTGCCCTCACCCATTGCCGCTACGATCGGACGGGCACGCAGCACCAACTGCAAACGACTTTCTTTGTTGCCCACGCTCACTTCGCGCTCCAGTATCTCTTTACCGTTTTTGGCGACTGTCAGGATCTCCCCGGCCAACCTGTGCCCAAGCAGGAGATCGAGCGTGGCGCCGGGCAGGGAGATATTGCCGGGGAATAAACTTGCGGCCACCTGGTTATAATGACTGATTTTGCCGTTCAGATCGACTGTCAGCAGCCCCTCTTTCAGGCAGTCCATGATCGAATTGAGATAACGATTGGATAGCACCAGGCCATCGAGGAATTCGCTCTCTTTTAGCTTCAGGGCCACGGTTTCCGCCATCTTGCCGAGAAATGTGAGGTAGGAATTCCGATTTTCCATTACCAGCCTGGCGGATTCCTCGGTAAAAGCAAGCAGGCCGATGGCGCCCACGGCCTGGTCGTCTAGGTTGATCGGATAGGCGATCTCGCATTTTTCCAGGCAATTTCCCCACTGCTCGCATGGTTGGCAGAGCTCGTGCTTGCCGGGATTGTCGATCACCAATTCGTGGCCATGCCTGATCACTTCACGATAGATATAGCCCTGCCGGTTCATCGATCTCCCGACCTTATGGCTATGGATCCCGGTACCCGCAACCCGGATCAGGTTTTTATCGGCAATCTCGACATCGATCTTCAAAACAGCAGCGATCGCCTCGGCGATCTGCTGGGCGTACTCCTGCACATCCTTCAGTTCGAGCATCCAGGCATCTCCGTCCTCAGTTCAAGTCTGTCCAAAATGAAAGGTGTCCATAATGATTCTGCCGCACCAGTTCTTCCTCCACTAATTATAATTGCTCACCGGATATTTGTAAGCATCTAAAGCCTGGCTAATTACTTGGCTTTGGCCCCGGGATGCTCAGGAGCCGGCCAGGCCGAAGCTGCACCGCGGGAAGCGGCACTCGGGGCAGGCTCTGCACAGGCCGCCATGGCCCATGGATACGATATCCCGCCTGGTCAACCGCTCTCCGGCCAGCAACCGCGGCAGCACCAGGTCCAGAATGGTGGTATGAAAATACATGCCGCAGGCAGGCACCCCGATGATGGGAACCTCGCCCCGATAGGCCAGCAGAAACATCGCCCCGGGCAGCACCGGCGCCCCGTATATCTCGATCTCCGCCCCGCTCAGCGAGATCCCCTGGGGGGTCACATCATCCGGGTCAACGGACATGCCGCCGCTGACCAGCAATAACTGGGCCCCGGCAGCGATCATGCCGTCGATCAGTTCAGCGATCCGCTCGGGATCGTCCGGCGCATACTGGAAGTCCAGCACCCGCGACCCGAAGGATGACACCTTGTCCCTGAGCACCGGTCCGAACCGGTCCTTGATCCGCTTATGGAAGACCTCATTGCCGGTGACGATGATGCCCACATCCAGGGCCCGGTATTCGATAACGCTGACCACCCCGCCCAGCTTGGCGGCAATCTGCTCCACTGCCTGGACGACTTCCTTTTTGACTGCCAGAGGGATCACCTTGGTCCCGGCCAGCAGGTCACCGGCGGCCACCGGCGTATTGTTCGGAAGGGTGGAGAGCACTACCGACGGTAGATCATTGATCTCCTCCAGCGCTGCAACATTGATCTTCAACAGGCCAGACCGGGAGGCAAAGAGGTTGACCCGGCTCTCCTGGGGATCGGAGCAGGTGACACCGGCGCCGGCCGCGGCCCGCCCCAGACGGGTCCCGGCCTCATCTTCATGAATCTCGTCCGGTTCCAGTTCCAGAACGTAAATAGAGTCCTTGCCCATCCGGAGCAGTTCGGGGATATCCTCCGGCACCAGGCAATGACCCTTTTTGAAGGCCGCCCCCTTGAACTTGCCCGGAACGATCCTGGTCAGGTCATGCGCCAATACCTGGCCGACAGCCTCTTCAGTCCGTATTTTGCTTACCCGCACGTTTATCACTTCCGATTAAAAATATAATCCAGTTAAGAGCATGTCCAACAACCGAAATGACCTGAGCATTCTTTATGTGTAAAATAAATTGGGCAATTTGTAAAGGATCAATAACAGATAAGAAGCAGTGTTTTTAAATCTGCCGGCCATACAGTTATGCAAAACATAAAGCTCTCGTCACCATAGCGACAAAAGCTCTATCTCCAGCTTGCCGATTCTCGCCATCCAAACATCGGAATCTCGGCTTTTCTCAGTTGCGGCCCCCTGCCACCGACTCCAGAAAGTAGTGGTGCAACCGCAGGTCCCCGGTCAATTCCGGGTGGAACGTACCGGCCAGCAGGTTGCCCTGACGGGCCAGGACCACCCCGTCCTTGTAGCGGGCCAACACCTCCACCCCGGGACCCACCGATTCGATCAGGGGTGCCCGGATAAAGACTGCGGGGAAGGGCTCATCTCCCAGGCAGGGGATCAGCAGAGATGTCTCGAAGCTGTCCACTTGGCGCCCGTAGGCGTTGCGCCGCACCTTCAGATCCATCAGGCCGAGGCGCGGCTGGTCGCTGTCGGCGATCTCCCGGGCCAGCAGGATCGCCCCGGCGCAGGTACCATAGGCCGGCAGGCCCGCCTGCAGCCGCTCCAGCAGTGGGTCCAGCAGTAGGTAATCGCCCAGCAGTTTGCCGATGGTGGTACTCTCGCCCCCGGGGATCACCAGAGCATCAATAATTGCCACATCCCCCGGCGTCCGCACCTCCAGGCATTCGCACCCCAGGCTTCTAAACGCTGCAGCGTGCTCCCGGAAGGCGCCCTGCAGCGCCAGTACTCCAACCCTCATCATTACCAGCCCCGCACCGCCAGGCGCTCCTCCAGAGTGATAGTGGACATCTCCAGGCCAGGCATTGCCGTTCCCAGCCCCCGGGAAATCTCCGCCAGCATCTTCGGGTCGTTGTAGTAGGTGACCGCAGCCACCACGGCTTTCGCCCGGGCTGCGGGGTCGGAGGACTTGAAGATCCCCGAGCCCACGAAAACCCCGTCGGCCCCCAACTGCATCATCAGGGCCGCGTCCGCTGGTGTAGCCACCCCTCCGGCGGCAAAGTTGACCACCGGCAGCCTCCCCAGTTCCGCCACCTCTTTGACCAGTTCATAGGGGGCGCCCAAGTTCTTGGCTGACGCCATCAGTTCTTCGTGCGGCAGATTCTGCAGCCTCCGGACCTCACCCATCACGGCGCGCATGTGGCGCACCGCCTCCACGATGTTGCCGGTGCCGGCCTCGCCCTTGGTGCGGACCATCGCCGCTCCTTCGCCGATGCGCCGCAGAGCCTCGCCCAGGTCGCGGGCGCCGCAGACGAAGGGCGCCTTGAACTGGTTCTTGTCGATGTGGTGCGACTCGTCGGCGGGGGTGAGCACCTCGCTCTCGTCGATGNNGAGGACCTCGCTCTCGTCGATATAATCAACCCCGAGGGCCTCCAGGATCTGGGCCTCGACGAAGTGCCCGATCCGGGCCTTGGCCATCACCGGGATGGAGACGACATCCATGATCCGCAAAATAACGTCGGGGTCTGACATGCGGGCGACCCCGCCCTGTGCCCTGATATCCGCCGGCACGCGCTCCAGGGCCATCACGGCGCAGGCTCCGGCGGTCTCGGCGATCTTGGCCTGCTCGGGAGTGGTCACATCCATGATCACGCCGCCCTTGAGCATCTCCGCCAGGCCTTTCTTCAACTTCCAGGTACCCTTCTCTTCCACGATTAACCCCATCCTTTCCACGTCTTCACGCCATTTCACCGATGGCTACCCGCTCTAATGCCCCCGCTTGGCCGGTCTTTTGTTTTCCTCCGCATCCGGCCATGACGTGCTCATAACTCCAGTATTCCCCTATACATTAGTATGATTATATGCATAATAAAGTTAGCTTGCAACAACAAAAACGGCAGGGCTGCCCCCGGACCCGCAGGCAGCCCTGCCATTCGGACTACTGCGCTACGGTTCGATCTCTTTCAGGGTGGCGGGCGCGAGTTTGGCTACCGCCACCACCCGGTCGCCCTTGTCCAGGCGCATCAGCCTGACGCCCTGGGTGCTCCGTCCCTGCCGGGAGACTTCCCCGACCGGGATGCGGATGACGATCCCCTCGCTGCTGATCAGCAGCGCCTCGTCGTTGTTTCCGGCAATCTTGATCCCCACCAGGCCGCCGTTGCGGCTGGTCACCCTGAGGGTGGTAACCCCCTTGCCGCCGCGCCCCTGGCGCCGGTATTGCTTCAGGGGGGTGCGCTTTCCGTAGCCCTTCTCGGTCACCACCAGCAAGTCGCCGACATCATCCTTGCGCTCGATCCCCACCACCTCGTCGGTAGGGTGCAGCCGGATGCCCCGCACGCCCATGCTCGTTCGTCCGGTCGGACGTACCTCCTCCTCCGGGAAGCAGATCGCCAGTCCATCCCGGGTGGCCATGATTACCTCGTTTTTGCCGTCGGTCAGCTTCGCCCAGATCAGGTCGTCTCCCTCATCCAGGCGGATGGCAATGATGCCGTCCCGGCGGGCGGTATTGTAGTCCAACAGCCGCCCCTTCTTGACGATCCCCCGCTTGGTAGCCATGAAGATGTAGCGGTTGTCGCTGAACTCCCGCAGGGGAATGACCGCCGTGACATCCTCGTCCCCAGCAAAGGGAAGCAGGTTGACCAGAGCGGTGCCCTTGGCCTGGCGGCTGCCCTCCGGCAGGTCGTACACCCGCAGGCGGTAGACCTTGCCTTTGTTAGTGAAGAACAACAGGTAGTGCAGCGAGGTAGTCACAAACAGGTGGTCCACGAAGTCCTCGGTACGGGTGGTCAGAGCGGTCACCCCGCGTCCCCCGCGGTGCTGACCCCGGTAAGCGTCCAGGGGAATGCGCTTGATGTAGCCGCGGTGAGTAATGGTGATCACCATGTCCTCTTCCGCAATGGTGTCCTCTTTCCTGAATTCGGGAGCAGGCCCCACAATCCGCGTGCGCCGTTCGTCCCCGAACTTGGTCTTATACTCCAGCAACTCCTTGCGGATCACCCCGCGGATCAGGTTCTCGCTGCCCAGCAACCTGTTCAGGCCGGCGATCCGCTCCTCCAGTTCCTTGCGCTCAGCCTCGATCTTGTCCCGCTCCATCCCGGTCAACCGCTGCAGCCGCATGTCCAGGATCGCCTGGGCCTGCAGTTCGCTCAGGCCGAAGTTCTGCATCAGCCCCTGCCGGGCCTCGTCCACGGTCCGGGAACGCCGGATCAGGGCGATCACCTCGTCGAGGTGGTTCAGGGCGATGGACAGGCCATCCACGATGTGCAGACGCTCCATGGCCTTCTTCAACTGGAATTGGGTACGCCGGGTCACCACCACCACCTGGTGCTCCAGGTAATACGACAGCACCTCCCCCAAATTCAGGACGCGCGGGGCGCCGTCCACCAGGGCCAGCATGATCACCCCGAAGCTCTCCTGTAGTTGGGTGTGCTTGTACAACCGGTTGAGAATCACGCTGGGATTGGCTTCGCGGCGCAGCTCCAGCACCACCCGGATGCCGTTGCGGTCCGATTCGTCCCGCAGATCGCTGATCCCGTCCAGTTTCTTCTCCCGGATCAGCTCGGCGATCCGCTCCACCATCCGGGCCTTGTTGACCTGGAAGGGGAGTTCGGTGATCAGGATGTGGGTGCGTCCGCTGTCGGTGCGCTCGATCTCCGTCTTGCCCTGCATGATGACGGTGCCCCGCCCGGTCTGATAGGCAGACCTGATGCCGTCCCCGCCCAGGATGAAGCCGGCGGAAGGGAAGTCGGGGCCCGGGATCAGCCTCATCAGATCCTCGATCGTGGCCTCCGGGTCGTCGATCAGGTAGACCAGGCCGCTGATCACCTCGGTCAGGTTGTGGGGCGGGATGTTGGTGGCCATGCCCACGGCGATTCCGGCGGAGCCGTTGATCAAAAGGTTTGGCACCCGGCTCGGGAGCACCGAAGGCTCGGTCATGGTACCGTCATAGTTGGGGATGAAGTCCACCGTCTCCTGGTCGATGTCCGCCAGCAGGGTGAGGGCCAGGGGCGCCAGCCGCACCTCGGTATACCGCATGGCCGCAGGGGCATCGCCGTCTATCGACCCGAAGTTGCCATGCCCGTCCACCAGGGGATAGTGGGACGAGAAGGGCTGGGCGAGGCGCACCAGGGCGTCGTAGACCGACGCGTCGCCGTGGGGGTGGTAGCGGGCCAGCACGTTGCCGACCACAACGGCCGATTTCTTGTGGGGCTTGTCGGGGCCCATCCCGGTGTCGTACATAGCATAGAGAATCCGCCGGTGCACCGGCTTCAGACCATCCCGGACATCGGGCAGGGCGCGCCCGACGATCACGCTCATGGCGTAATCCAGGTATGACCGCTGCACCTCTCGATTGATATCGACCGGAACGACCGATCTGTTTTCGGCAGCCAAAAACTCAACCCCCCGTTTCTAAGTCCTTGCTTCCAACCTAAACCCTCTCATCCATGGCAATTAGATGCCTTCAAGTAAAAATATGGGGAGGGACACGGGCATAGGTTTGCTCTCCGTTGGCAGGTTCTGGGGCTTCGTCTCAGACTGCGGGAGCGTCGGGCGTGCACGGCTGCAGTCGAGGCCGAGTTGAAACTGTTTGTATCGATCTTTATTTTCGCATAAAGTAGCTCTTTTGTATATAAGCAAGCTCTGACACAGCAAAGGGTACGGTGATGAGAGCGAATTGCGGGGCCGCTAATTGTATATCGGTTATTTGAACAACTCCCTCAACTTCGGGCCCCTAAAAATGGCTATGTATTAATCGCCCACTTGGTATATGATTGAATAGAAAAGAAGCCGAAAGGCGATATGATGGAAATATACATAGGATTGCCGATCTCTTTCTGCCTTCTTATATTCAGCGTGTTCAGAAATATATTTATCGGCTACACGTTAATCACCTGCTGGGTTTTGTTCGCCTTAATCTCGCTGAAAAAGGGCTATGCGTTAAAAGAGATCGCCAGAATGTCCTTTAACGGATGCAGGCAATCCTTTGTTGTTTTAAGAATATTGATTCTGATCGGGGCGGCCATCGGCATCTGGATGGCCGCCGGCACAATACCGACCATAGTTTACTATAGCCTGCGCCTGACGCCTCTAATACCCTACACCTTTGCCCTGGCCGTATTTGTTATCTGCTGCCTGACCTCTTTCCTGATCGGCACCTCCTTCGGAACAGTAGGCACCGTGGGCATCCCCCTGATGATCATTGCCAGGAGCGGACATGCGAACTTGAATATAATAGCCGGAGCCATTATCGCAGGCGCTTATTTTGGAGACCGGTGTTCCCCGATGTCTTCGAGCGCCTATTTGGTGGCGAACTTGACCAGAACAAACATATTTATCAATATCAAGAACATGCTTCGTTCAGCAATAATTCCCTTATTGCTGTCATTTGCTTTCTATTACACGCTATCCGTATACCATCCATTGCAAGCCATAAACAACAACCTGGCAGGCGCCCTTGCAAAAGCATTCAACATTCAGCTCATCATGCTGTTGCCGGCCATTATCATCCTGGTCCTGTCATTATGCAGGGTAAGCATCGATATCTCCATCCTGACCAGCATCCTTTCGGCTGCCGTCCTGGGTGTGCTTTTCCAAAACCATCAGTGGCAACAGGTTTTTCACTATATTATTTTCGGATTCCGCATCAATACCCCCGGCCCGCTGCAAAACATCATTACGGGCGGGGGGATCGTTTCCATGCTCGAAACCTGTCTGGTGATATTCGTCTCCTGCTCTCTGGCCGGCCTGTTTGAAGGAATAAAAATGTTCGAGGGTTTGAAAAATACGCTTTCAAGCAGGCACCTGACGAGGCATGAGTTGTTTGGAGCAACCTCCATAGTCAGCGTGATCACCGCCGCCTTTGGCTGCAGTCAAACGATGTCTGTCGTCATGACGAAAGAAATTGTGAAAGACTGCTATAATGACCTCGACAACTATCAATTGGCTTTAGACCTTGAGAACAGCGGAATTATCCTTTCCGCCATTATCCCCTGGAACATCGCCGCCCTCATGCCCACAACAGCCCTGAATGTAGGCACTGCGGGATACATACCCTATGCATTTTTCATATATATACTGCCGATCACCTATTTCTTCATTTTAGGCGCAAAGAACACATCATCGAGGTTCGGGGTTCGAAGTTCGTGCGGAGCGGGTTATTCAAACCGGTAGCACCCAGGGCATTTACGGTTTTCTCAGATCAGCCGAACGCTGATGCGCCAGCAATCCTTCCACGCCGGCCAGGTGCGAGCAATGCTGCGCCAAAGTGGCGGCGCCCTCCGGAGTCACCCTCTCGTACGTGGACGCCTTGATAAAGGTGCCCACCCAGATCCCGTTGCTGAACCGGGCAGTGGCGCCGGTGGGCAGGGTGTGGTTGGGACCGGAGACATAGTCGCCGAACGGCACCGGGTCGTACCGGCCGATGAACAGCGAGCCGTAGTTGCGCAGCCTGGCCGCCAACTCACCGTCGCCGGCGGTCATCACCTGGAGGTGCTCGGGAGCAAGCCCGTCAGATATCTCGATCGCCTCATCCAGGGAGTCGGCCAGGATGACCTGCCCGTTGTCCTCCCAGGTCNNGCTGGTGGTGACCAGGATGGCCCGGGAGTTGGGATCGTGCTCGCACTGCGAGAGCAGATCGACGGCCACCAACCGGGACTGGGCGGTATCGTCGGCGATGATCAGCGTCTCGCTCGGCCCTGCCAGCATGTCGATGCCGACAGCGCCTCCAACCTGGCGCTTGGCCTCGGTGAC
>PLQY01000081.1 GCA_003160265.1 Peptococcaceae bacterium
ACAGAATAATAAGAGGTTGGTGGTGAGCGGCGATCCGAGCGCTGGTTGTCCGAACCGCGGGCGAAGCACGGCGCGGTCTGATCCAGAAAGCCAACCACGGAAGTTCGCTGCAGGCTTGACGCGCCGCATTCTTTCGGGCCGGGCTTCAAAGTGAGATGTTGGATGCACATCCTAAATTATAAAGGAGGCTTTGCAATGCCAGTAAAACTCGGGCTCAATGGTTTTGGCCGCATCGGGCGGCTAGTTCTGCGCAAGGCTCTGGAAAACCCGGAGATTGAAGTTGTGGCCATCAACGACCTGACCGACGCCACCACCAATGCCCACCTGTTCAAGTACGATTCCGTCCACGGGACCTTCCGGGGAACGGTGCAAGCAGTGGACGGAGCGATCGTCATCGACGGCAAGAGCATCAAGGTATTCGCAGAAAAGGACCCCAGCAACCTGCCCTGGGGCGATCTGGGAGTGCAGATCGTGATCGAGGGGACCGGAAAGTTCACCGAAGCGGAGAAGGCTGCCGCCCACCTGAAGGCCGGGGCCAAGAAGGTGATCATCACCGCTCCCGCCAAGAACGAGGATATGACCATGGTGATTGGCGTCAATGAGCAGCGCTACAATCCCGCCACAGACCACATCATCTCCAACGCCTCCTGTACCACCAACTGCCTGGCGCCGGTGGTCAAGGTGCTTCACGAGGGCTTCGGGGTGAAGCGCGGCCTGATGACCACGATCCACTCCTACACCAACGACCAGCAGGTGCTCGACCTCGCCCACAAGGACCTGCGCCGGGCGAGAGCGGCAGGCCTGAACATGATCCCCACCACCACCGGGGCGGCCAAGGCCGTCACCCTGGTGTTGCCCGAACTCAAAGGGAAGCTGACCGGAATCTCTATCCGCGTCCCGACCCCCAACGTCTCCCTGGTGGATTTTGTGGCCGAGGTGGAGAGGCCGGCGAGCGTGGAGGCGATCAACGGCGCCTACAAGTCAGCCGCCGAGGGGAGCCTGAAAGGGATCCTCGCCTACACCGAGGAGCTGCTGGTGTCCCACGATTACAACGGGGACGAACACTCCGCCATCGTGGACGGCCCCTGCACCATGGTGATAGGAGAGACGATGGTCAAGGTCTTTGCCTGGTATGACAACGAGTGGGCCTATTCCTGCCGGGTGGTGGATTGCGCCGTCTTCGTGGCTTCGAAAGGCNNGATGGGGTCATTGAGCCTGAAGATCAAGAGCCTGAGGACCCTCAGGGAGATCGACGTCAAGGGGAAAAGGGTGTTGGTCCGGGTAGACTTCAACGTCCCCCTGAATGATCAGGGAGATGTAGCCGACGACTCCCGCCTGGTTGCCACCCTGCCGACCATCCGGTACCTCCTGGAGCAGGGGGCCGGGGTGATCCTGATGAGTCACCTGGGACGCCCCGAGGGTAAGGTAAATGACAAGCTGCGCCTTGGCGGTGTGGCCCGGCGGCTCGGAGAGTTGTTGGGCCGACCGGTCAAGAAGGTTGACGACTGCGTGGGTCCGGCGGTGGTTGCGGCTGCCGGTCAGTTGCAGCCCGGCGAGGTGCTGCTGCTGGAGAACCTGCGCTTCCACCCGGAGGAGGAGGCCAACGACCGGGAATTTGCCCGGAGCCTGGCCTCGCTGGCAGACGCTTACGTTGACGATGCCTTCGGCACCGCTCACCGGGCGCACGCCTCCACTACCGGAGTGGCCGAATTCCTGCCGTCGGCGGCCGGGTTCCTGATGGAGAAGGAGGTAACTATGCTGGGGCGGCTCCTGACAGACCCGGACCGCCCCTTCACCGCAGTGCTGGGCGGCGCCAAGATCGCCGACAAGATCGGGGTGCTGGAGAAGCTGGCGGAGAAGGTCGACCGGTTGCTGCTGGGAGGCGGCATGGCTAACACCTTCCTGAAGGCGGGGGGCAACGCCATGGGCGACTCCCTGGTCGACGAGAGCCACCTGGACTTTGCCAGGGATTTTATGCTACGTGCCCGCGACCGGGGAGTAGTCGTAGACCTGCCGGTGGACCTGGTGATCGCCCCAGCCAACCATAGCGGCAGTCACCCGGAAACACGGGTGGTGGCGCCTGGTGAAGTGCCTGATGGTTGGATGGCTCTGGATATCGGACCCAGGACTGTCGAACGCTTCCAAGAGGCGATTGCCAAGTCCAAGACGGTCTTCTGGAACGGGCCGCTGGGATTGTTCGAGCAGCCCGCTTTTGCCCACGGCAGTGAGGCGATAGCGCGGGCGATAGTCCGGCCGGGGCTGGTCTCGGTGGTAGGAGGCGGCGATTCCCTGGCCTTGCTGGAGCAGGCCGGTGTGGCCGGGCAGGTCACGCACGCCTCTACGGGGGGCGGCGCCTCCCTGGAATTTCTCGAAGGCCGGGAATTGCCAGGAGTTGCCGTATTGAGCCATTGAAACTGGAGAGGAGATCATGGAGTCATGGCGAGCAGGATTCCTTTAGTTGCCGGAAATTGGAAGATGCACAAGACTCCCGCGGAAGCGGGGACCTTTGCCCGCAACCTGCTGGGTAATCTGCCCAATAACCTTGCCGTGAATGTTGTCGTCTGTCCGCCCTTTCCGGCTCTCCCGGCGGTAGCTCTCAAGCTGGCGGATAGCTGGATCTGCTGGGGTGCCCAGAACATGCACTGGGATGCTGAGGGCGCCTACACTGGAGAGGTGTCGGCGCCGATGTTGCAGGCCCTGGGTTGCCGTTTCGTGATCTTGGGGCATTCGGAACGGAGGGTGTTATTTGGCGAAACAAACGAGCAGATCCGCAAGAAGGTGGAAGCGGCTCTCTCCTATGGCCTGAAGCCGATCTTCTGCCTCGGCGAGGAACTGGCGACAAGGGACGCTGGTGAAGCTGAGATTTTTTGCCTGAGCCAGTTGGCCGATGGCCTGGAGGGTTTGCCCTGGGCAAACCCGGAAGCCCTGGTCATCGCCTACGAACCGATCTGGGCGATCGGCGCTGGCCGCACCGCCCAGCCGGCGGACGCGGTGGCAGTGATGGAACGGCTGCGGGAAAAGATCGCCTCCTGGCACGGAAGAGATTTTGCAGAGAAGGTACGGATCCTGTATGGTGGCAGTGTGAGCCCGGAATCCATCGGCAGTTTTATGAAGGAAAAGCAGATCGACGGGGTGCTGTTGGGGGGCGCCAGTCTAAAACTGGACTCGTTCAGCGCCATCATCCGCGCTGCGGCAGAGGCCAAGCAGGGAACCTGAGGCCCCCGCGCATGGCCGGGTGCCCTCCGCAGCCCGGATGCGGAGGAGGAAAGAATGCAGCGCACAGGTGGGCGCGGTGCGTGGTAGGCCTCGTTTCTCGGCACTGAAAGTGCCGGGCAACAATCAAGGAAAGGGGGCGGCAGCTTGGCTCACCCGCTGGCATTGATCATTCTGGACGGTTGGGGCTGTGCGGCTGAGGTCAGGGGCAACGCCATTGCCTTGGCCCATTTACCGAACTTTGACCGGTTGCGTGTCGATTATCCATATACTACTTTGGAAGCCTCGGGAGAGGCGGTGGGTCTGCCCGAGGGGCAGATGGGCAATTCTGAGGTCGGGCACCTGAACATCGGCGCCGGGCGTGTGGTTTACCAGGACATTACCCGCATCAGCCGGGCGATCCGTACCGGGGAGTTCTTCACCAACCAGGTGCTGTTGGGCGGCATGCAGAAGGCCGCCGAGCGCCGGGCCGCCCTGCACCTGTTCGGCCTGCTCTCGGACGGCGGTGTGCACAGCCACCTCACCCACCTGTTCGCCCTGCTGGATATGGCCCGCCGTATCCAGGCGCCCCAGGTTTTCATTCACGCCTTCCTGGACGGCCGGGACGTACCACCGGACAGCGCCAGGACGTACATCCAGGCGGTGGAGGGAAAATGCCGTTCTCTGGGCACCGGGGTGATCGCCACGGTGATGGGGCGCTACTACGCCATGGACCGGGACAAACGCTGGGACCGGGTGCAGAAGGCCTTCGACGCCCTAGTATATGGCCGGGGTGAGACCGCTACCGGCGCGGATGCGGCGGTAGCCCAGTCCTACGACCGGGAGGTCACCGATGAGTTCGTGCTCCCCACCGTGATCCTGGATGGGGATGGTCACCCCGTGGGCAGGGTCAGGCCTGGGGACGTGGTCATCTTCTACAACTTCAGGTCCGACCGCGCCCGGGAGATCACCAGGGCGTTCGTCGACCGGGACTTCTCAGGCTTTGAGCGATCAGGCGGCTACCCGGATGTCGACTATGTCTGCATGACCCAGTACGATGCCACCATCCAGGCCCCGGTGGCCTTCCTGCCCCAGACCCTGAAACACACCCTGGGCGAGGTTTTGGCAGCCAGAGGGCTGAAACAGTTGCGGATCGCCGAGACTGAGAAATACGCCCACGTTACCTTCTTTTTCAACGGTGGGGTGGAAATTCCGAACCCGGGCGAGGACCGGATCCTGATTCCCTCGCCGAAAGTGGCCACCTATGACCTGAAACCGGAGATGAGCGCCCCGGAGGTGACCACGGCGTTGCTTGCAGAAATTGCCAAGGATCGGTATGATGTTATAGTATTGAATTACGCCAATGCCGATATGCTCGGGCACACGGGTATGATCGACGCCACAGTCAGTGCCCTGGAGACAGTGGATGACTGCCTCGGCCGGGTGGTCGAAGCAGTCCTGAGCCGTGACGGGACGGCTCTGGTCACCGCCGACCACGGCAACGCCGAACAGATGCTGGAGCCGAACGGCCAGGAACCCCACACCGCTCACACCACCAACCGCGTCCCGCTGATCCTGGCCGGCCAGAGGTACCGGGGCAATATCCTGCGCCAGGATGGAGCGTTGGAGGACATCGCTCCGACCATGCTGGAGATTCTGAGGGTTCCCCAGCCTCCGGAGATGACTGGGCGCTCGCTGATCGAGGTTCGAGATAGAGGTTCGAAATTGGATTGAAACAGGAATTAGCTTTATCGGGTTAGAGGTTCGCATGAGAAAGGCTGAACATCTAGCTTTGAGAAGGGGCTTTTTCCTGCTTTAAGCTGGGCTTGAGCAAGCTTTCTATAAAAAATCAAGATTCGAGATTCGAAGTTAGATGAAGAAGGAATTGGCTAAGGCCAATTCATCATTAAAAATCGAACATCGAACTTCGCACTTCGAACGTCGAGAAGGGGGTGCTGACATTGCCTCTGATCATGGAGGTGCTGGCAAGAGAGATCCTGGACTCCCGGGGCAATCCCACCTTGGAGGTGGACGTGTACCTGGAGGATGGCAGTATGGGCCGGGCGGCGGTGCCGGCGGGGGCCTCTACGGGGGCTCACGAGGCCCTGGAACTGCGGGACGGGGACGAGGGCCGCTATTTGGGCAAGGGAGTCCTTAATGCTGTCGACAATGTCATGACCGTCATCGCTCCTCAGGTTACCGGCATGGACGCCACCGACCAGGTTCTGATCGACCAGACGATGATCGACCTGGATGGTACACCCAACAAGGATAAGCTGGGGGCCAACGCTATCCTGGGGGTCTCCCTGGCAGCGGCCAAGGCGGCGGCCGAGAGCATGGGACTGCCCTTCTACCGCTATATCGGCGGTGTCTGGGCGCGCCTGCTGCCGGCGCCCATGATGAACGTCCTGAACGGAGGCAAACACGCCGATAACAACGTGGATATCCAGGAGTTCATGATCATCCCTCTGGGGGCGGAAAGCTTCCGTAGCGCCCTGCGCATGGGGGCCGAGATCTTTCACGCCCTGCATTCGGTACTGAAGGCAGGGGATTACAGCACCACAGTAGGGGATAAGGGGGGCTTTGCCCCAAAGCTGGGTTCGAATGAGGAAGGCATGGACGTGATCGTGGAAGCGATCCGCAAGGCCGGTTACAAGCCGGGCGAGGAGGTCTTCCTCGGCCTGGACGTGGCGGCCACCGAGCTGTTCCAGGACGGGGGGTACCACTTCCGCAGCGGCGGGATCGTCCGCACTTCCGACGAGATGATCGATTTTTACGGGAAGCTGATTGAACGCTACCCGATCGTCTCCATCGAGGACGGTCTGGCCCAGGACGACTGGGATGGCTGGCACCGGATGACCCGGCGCCTGGGCAAGAAGATCCAACTGGTGGGGGATGACATCTTCGTCACCAACCAGGCACGTCTGAAGAGAGGGATCGAGCTGGGGGTGGCAAACGCTATCCTGGTCAAGATCAACCAGATCGGAACCCTGACCGAGACCCTGGAGACCGTGGAGGAGGCCAGGCGTGCCGGATACAAGGCGATTATCTCCCACCGCTCTGGAGAGACCGAGGACACCACCATCGCTGACCTTGCGGTGGCCCTCAATGCCGGCCAGATCAAGGCCGGAGCCCCCTCAAGGACCGACCGGGTGGCCAAGTACAACCANNCATGCTTTACAATACTTGTTAGCGGTGCTAGAATGGCCTTAGAGGAAGGGGACTTCTCGATGAGTTATTTTAAAACGGTCTTGATTGTATTGCAGGTGCTGTTCAGCCTCGGGGTCATTAGCACCATCCTGCTGCAGTCAGGCCATGCGTCCGGCCTGTCCGGATCCATCGCCGGCGGCGCCCAGTCACTGCTGGGGAAGAAAAAGGGGATCGACGATTTCCTGAACAGGCTGTCCATGGTATTCGCGGCCGGTTTCCTGCTGCTGACCCTGCTGCTGGCCATGCCCTGGGCATCTTAAAAATCAGCTATTTCAGGTTGGAATGATGATATGAGCAGCCCATACAAGAGGGCTGCTTTTTGGTGAAGAAATTTTTTAGGATTGTTCATTGGCACCTACTCAGCCGCCCAAAGATTTAAAAACAAAGTCTCTTAACCCGAAGGTGGCCGGGTTGGCTAGCTGATCCGCGCCCGCAAGCGGGCACCCGGCTCCCTGATGGAGAAGGTCGCTCACCGGGATCAGCTAGCAACCTGCGCTAGAGTTTCATCTCCTAGTTGACAAAAACTTAATAGCGGTATCTGAACAGTTGCGTTAATTGTAAAAAAACCGCCATCCTAATGAAGGAGAGCGGTTTTTTACTTTGACAGCACAGTTGAGTGGCTGTTGTTCTACTTGTCTGTCGGGATCCTCATCCCGTAGAACGAACGCCAGACGAAGAAGAGGGCGATCAGCAGGAAAACAACCCCGACAACGGGGGCCACGTTTCTGAACGAGGCGTTGATGGCGATCTCCATCGCCAGCAAGCCGAACAGCGTCGTGAACTTGA
>PLQY01000034.1 GCA_003160265.1 Peptococcaceae bacterium
GTCCTGCTTGACACCATTCGCGTCCCGCCTCAAAAAAGCGCCCATGTCCAGGTTTTCCTGCACTGACATCCCTGAGAAGATGCGCCTTCCCTCCGGGACCATGGCCACCTTTCTGGCAGCGATCTTATCCGACGGCTTCCCGGTAATATTCTCGCCATCAAACTCGATACTACCCTTTACTGAAGTGTTGATCCCGGTGATCGCTTTTAAGGTGGATGTTTTCCCGGCCCCGTTGTTACCGATCAAAGCCACCATCTCCCCCTGGTCCACATGCAGAGAGATTCCATGCACAGCTTTGATCGCCCCGTAGCTCACTTCCAGATCCTTAATCACTAGCATCGCCGCACCACCTTAGTTGACTTGGGCATAATTCGTCAAACCACTCTTCCCCAGGTAAGCCTCGATCACCCTGGGATCGTGCAAAACCTGCTCCGGATCTCCGTCGGCGATCTTGTGTCCGTGATCGAGCACGATGATCCGGTCGGAGATCCACCGTACCACGCGCATGTTGTGTTCGATAACGATCACTGTCTTATGCATCTCGTCCCTGATCCTGGTGATGAACTGCATCAGGCTCTTGCCCTCGCCAACGTTCATACCTGCCGAGGGCTCGTCCAGCAGCACGATCTCCGGGTCGCTTACCAGCGCCCGGGCAATTTCGACCCGGCGCTGTTCTCCGTAAGGCAGGGAAACTGCCTTCAGGCCGGCACGGGGGAGAATGTCCAGCAGATTGAGCGCCGCTTCCGCCCGCTCTTTCATGCTCTGCTCAACGCGCCGGTAGCGGTTGGGAATAAAGAGATCGACGATACCTGGCTTGAGCTTGGAATGAAATCCGATCATGACGTTCTCCAGCACCGACATGGTGGGGAACAGGCGGATATTCTGAAAGGTGCGGGCAATGCCGAGACTGTGGATGACGTGCGGATGCATCCTATTCAGCGACCGGTCGTGAAATATAATGTCACCGCTGGTCAACTCATACGTACCGGTGATCAGGTTGAAGAGAGTGGTCTTGCCAGCCCCGTTCGGCCCGATAATACTGGTGATCTTTCCTTCTTCTATATCTGCGGTAACCGCGTCCACCGCCCGGACCCCGCCAAAATATTTGCTAGCCGCTTCAATCTTGAGAATAAACATGCCAGAGGCCTCCTCCTACTTTCCCTGTGCAGCCAATGCCGGATCTTTTCTGCTCCACGGCCACCGGATGTCTGAAGTCCAGATGCCCTGCGGACGGTAAATCATCACCAACACCATGATCACACCGATTACGAACATGTCCCACTGCACCAGGAACTGAAAGACCTCCGGAAGCAGCGTCAGGATCACGGCGCCAATCACCGGCCCGATCACCGTTCCCGCCCCGCCGAGGAAAACCATGGCCAGCAGCATCTCCGAATCCGTGTACGTAAACGTATCCGGGCTGATAAAGGTGATGTAGTGGGCAAACAGGCTTCCTGCCAACCCGGCAAAGATACCGCCGATCACGAAGGACAGGATCTTGTACTTGGTAATGTTGATCCCCATAAATTCTGCCGCATCCTCATCATCGCGGATCGACCGGAAGGTCCGTCCCAAAAATGATCGGCAGAGGTGGAAGGCCGTAATCAAGGCGATGAAAAAGATGGCCACGATCATGTAGTAGTACATGGTGCGATCAAACATTATGCCGAAAACGTGCGGGCGCGGGATGCCCGGCAGGCCCATCGGGCCGCGCGTCAGCGAATTCCAATTGTTCGTGATCAGTTGGAAGATCTCCCCGAAGCCCAGGGTGGCAATAGCCAGGTAATCACCCCGGAGCCTCAGGACCGGGAAGCCTATGGCTGCTCCAAAGAGGGCGCTGGTCGCCATCGCCCCGATCGTCGCCAGCCAGATCGGCCATCCCAGACGGAGCGCCAGGAGGGCGGAGGTGTACGCCCCCATGCCGTAAAAGGCGGCCTGGGCGAGGGAGAACAGGCCTGTCTGACCTAAAATAATCTCCAGGCCCAGCACCAGGATGCCGTAGATGGCGAGCATGATCAAGATCTGCATCACGTAACCGCTGTGGACGACCAGCGGCACCACCACCAGGATCGCCCCCAGAATAAGATACTGCAGTAATTTAGCGCCTCTCAAGCTGATCCCCCCTACACTCGCTTTTGATAGATGTAGGCGTTGAATAAACCGCCCGGCTTGAACAGGAGCACCAGGATCATCACGGCAAAGGCAATGCCGTCCGTGTAGTTGGACATCACTGACGCCCCGAAGTTTTCCACCACTCCCAGCAGCAGGCCGCCGATCATGGCGCCCGGAATGCTGCCGATGCCACCGATGATCGCTGCTGTGAAAGCTTTGATCCCGGCTGTAAAGCCCATGGTTGAATAGACGGCGTCGTAGTATATCCCCACCAGCAGTCCGGCCGCCCCTGCCATCGCCGACCCCACAAAGAAGACGACCGAGGACACCTGATCCATGCTGATCCCCATCAACCCCGCCGTTTCGCGGTCTTCCGAGGCAGCCCGGATCGCCTTGCCGTAGCGGCTGCGGTTGATAAACCAGTAGAGAATGGCCATCAATAGCAGCGCTGTTCCCAGGACCAGGATCTGGGTAGTGTTGATCAGGGCGTTTCCGATGTGGAAAACCCGCACCGGTAGCATTGCCGGGAGGGGAAACGTCTCCGAACCGATCAGGAGCAGCGCCAGGTTGGAGAGGACGATCGACATTCCAATGGCGCTGGTCGTGACCACCAGGCGGGGGGCTTTCCGCAGCGGCCGGTAGGCCACCTTCTCCACGGCCGCTCCCAGCAGTCCGGTCAGCAACATTACCAGGGGAAGAATAACCAGGAAATGGGGTCCCGTATACCGGGCCAACAACAACCCGAAGAAGGCCCCCCACATATAGACATCTCCATGGGCAAAGTTGATAAATTTCATCACACCGTAGACCATGGTGTATCCGAGAGCGATCAGGGCGTAAACGCTGCCCAGCATGAGACCGTTGACCAGTTGCTGTAAAAACATGCGTTAGCTCCTCCCGGCCTCACGGCCATTTCTCTTCACCGGACTTTTCAGTGTGGGTGGCCGGGAACGGGGTTTCCCGGCCAACCTTCCCACACCTGCAAGCCTTTTTCAGTCTCTATGTTGTTGGCGGCGTGAAAAGCACCCACTGGCCGTTCTGGACGGTCAGTTTATTCACTGTCGCACGCGCGCAATCATGCTGTGCGTTAAAACTCAGGCTGCCCGTGACGCCAGCGTAGGGCGCGGGCATATTGGCCAGCCACGCCTGGAGCTTCTGATGATCCGTGCCCACTTGCGTGATCCCCTGCGCCAGCACCTTCATGGCATCGTAATCCAGGGCGGCATAGGTGCCCGGCGTGCTGTTGTTATACGCAGCTTTGTAGGACGCAACAAATGCCGCGACCGCTGGAACCGTGCTATTCGGCAGGAACAGGCCGGACACCTTGATTCCATTCACGGCGCTGCCACCCAGTGTGATCAGGTCTTGTTCATACAAGCCGTCGGTTCCGTAGAAAGGCAGAGTCATCCCGAGCTGTTGCGCCTGCTTGCAGATCAGGGCACCCTCCGTGTACAGGCCGCCGATGAATATGGCGTTCGCCCCGGAACCCTTGATGCTGGTCAGCAAGGGCGTAAAGTCCTTGGTTTGGCCAAGGTCGTAGCTGTAGGTTCCGGTCACCGTGCCTCCATCCTTGGTCATCTCAGTCTGCACGACGCTCTTCAAACCGTTCCCGTAGTCGTCGTTCTCATACATGATGGCCACATTTTTATGCCCGTCGCTGACCATCCAATCAGTGACAAAACCACCCTGGAAGGCGTCGGTCATTGAAATCCGGAATAGATAGGGAATGTCCATGGTGCTAAATTCAGGAGATGTCCCCACGTGAATGACGGGCAACATGGCCTGATCGTAAATGGGAGCTCCCGCCAGAACGCAGGAACTGTTGTAGTTGCCCAGCACTGCCACAATGCTGGAATCTGCGGTGAACTTGGTAGCGATATTGGCTGCTTCCGTGGGGTTGGACTGGTCATCCTGCGGCATGAGTGTGATCTGTGCTCCGTTGATCCCGCCGGCGGCATTGATCTCACTTGCTGCCATCTTGGCGCCGTTCAGCATCTGATTGCCGTCATCGGCGGCAGTACCCGTAAGTGGAGCCACCCAACCGATATTGATCGTCTTCCCACTGGTCGAACTGCCGGTGTTGCTCTTGCTGCACCCCGCTAGAACCAGGGCGCCGCACAACAGGACTGCCAGGACTACAACAAATGTGCCCTTACTCTTCATTCTTTTCTGTACCCCCTTTTTTTTAGTTTGTGTCTGATCATGAAACCTCAAGTCTGTGCCAGCCAATCATCAGTATCCTCAGCTCCCCCAGCGCGGCCGGCCGACAGCAGTAACCTGGATGCGTGTTTCGACATACATCTCGTCACTAGTTCCGAAAGCCCGGCTGACTACCTTATCCTGCTTGACCACGACCTCCGGGTCGGCTGCCCCTGCCCGCAGGGCGCTTGCCACCGCCTCCTTTCTGGCCTTCTCCAAAGCATACTTCTCCGCCTCTTCCAGATAGAGAAACGACTTTCTTTCCCAGGGAGTATGGACCAGGAAGCCTCCCTGCTCCCCAGGTTTGATCAGCACGCGAACGTTTTCGATCACCTGACCGGCAGCAGCCCCTACGGCATTGGCCACTTCAGCGTGTTCGGGAATCTCCAAATGCGCCCGGAAGCGCTCGCTGATGGCGGGGAGGTAGGCGGCAACCGGGGCGCCGATGGCAATGATCCCGTAATCAAGCCTCAGTTCGACACCAAATCCCCTGGAGCTGCCTGCCAAGAAACGTTCTAAAAATATCTGGCTGCCGGCGTCTGTCGCCAGGTTCAAGCTGACGCCATCCCGGTTGATCAGACTTTGCAAAACGGCCAGGCTGAGATCTTCCTCTATTTGCTTTATGACCAGGTCCAGAAACTCTTCCGGTTGTATCCGCATGCGCCATGCCTGCACCCTGGCGCCTTCGACCGCCGCCGCAGTATTCCAGAAGGCAAGGCGCCCCAGAGCGTGCAACACATCGGTAGGGGTCAGGGAGATCCGACCGATCACCTGCTCCTGCTCCAGCCTCTTGAGCGGCAACAGGTTGGGGTCGCGGCCCATCCTCTCGCCCAGAGTGAACACGTTGTGCGCTCCATCTTTGAGGGCGCTGATCACTCGCCGCTCATCTTCGAGCCATCCCGCTTCATTGCCGGCGTCTTTGACAAGCATCCAGCAATCAACGGGCTGGCCGCCGGTGATCTCTCTGAAGGGATCTGCCTTGTGCAACTCTTCTACCAGGTAGGGAAACTGCATCGCCATCACTGATAGTGGCCAGACGCGGCGCGGCCCCACTTTCAGCCGGCGATCAGCTACCTGGAGGTAGCTATCCCCTCCCAGGCCAAAGGTGCTGACATCCGCCGCTTCGACCCTGGTTCGCCAGCCTCCCACAGTGGCGCCCTCATCGTTCAGGCGTGGCCGGCCATGTTCCACGATGGCGATATCGGTGGTTGTCCCACCCATATCTAAAATCAGTGCATTGTCCGTTCCCGTCAAAAAGGTGGCGCCGACAATACTGGCCGCAGGGCCTGACAGGATGGTCTCGATCGGTCTCTGGCGCGCTATCGCCTCGCTCATCAACGATCCGTCACCCTTCACCACCAGCAGCGGCGCCTGAATATTCTCCGACTCGATCACCTTCTTCACCGCTTCCAGCAACTCGGCGATGATCGGCAGCAGTCTGGCATTCAGGCAGGCAGTTACCGTGCGCTCGTAAAACCCCAGGGAGGTCGTCAGTTGATGGGCACAGACCACAGGCACCGGCCATACCTGCTGCACTATCGCTCTGGCCTCCAACTCGTGCTCGGGATTGCGCACGCTGAGATAACCGGAGATGGCCAGGGCATCGACCTGCCCTTGCAGCCGCCTGACGGCTTGCTCCAGTTCATGGCGGTCCAGCGGAGCGAGAGGCCGGCCCTTGATGTCGTGTCCGCCCTTTACCGCTACTATTTCCTGTGCCGGAAGGCTGCCGGATGCTTCGTGCCCGATGAGGATCAGGCCGATCCTGCACCCCCGGCCCTCCACGATAGCGTTGGTGGCCAGCGTCGTCGACAGGGCGACCAGACTCACCTGACTCAGGTCATAGTACCGGAGTCCCTGGATACATTTGTGGATGCCTTCGGCCAGGTCTCTCCTCGTGGTAAAAGCCTTGGCCTTGGCCTTGATCTCGCCGGTCGCCAGATCCAGCAACACACCGTCGGTATAAGTGCCACCGGTGTCGATGCCCAGCGCCAAAGACACATCTGTCACTCCATTCCTGCTCTTAAAGCCACGGGTATCCCGCTGTTCAACACCCTAAACCTGGCAAGACGGGGGTCAAGGATACTTGCTTGACCCCGCTACTTGCACAGGCAAAAAGGGGGGGGTTGGCATGTCCGGGTAGCTGTTGTTTTTTAACAACATTCAGAGAGAAAGCAGCGGTCGATGAAGCAGGAAGCCGCCACTTCTTAAGTGGAGGTAGTTGAAGGTTTATGCATACAACCCCTGGCGGTAAGCAGCCAGGTACCGCCCGCAAAACGGGTCTTTGCCCAGCAGAGCCTGGGATGCATAGACAAACCCCATCATTATTTTGTCCAGAGGGTCCAGGATATAGGCATCCATGCCGGCAGTCATGGTCTGAACCATGAACAGCCTGTTGAGCACCTGCCGATTGGGGAGGCCGAAGGAGATGTTGCTCAAACCGCAAATGGTATGGACCCCCGGAAATTCGTCGCGGATGAAAGAGATTGTCTCCAGAACATCCAGCCCCGCTCCGTCACCGGTGCTGACCGGCTTGACCAGAGGGTCCAGGTAGATGTCATCCTCAGGCACGCCGTTGGCAGTCAGGTCGGCCACCAGCCGGCGCACAATGTCTTTACGGTCATTCGCAGTCCCCGGCATCCCGCTGTCGTCCATGCACAGCGCCACAACTTTGGCCTTATGCTTCAACACCAGGGGCAGGATGGTCTGAAAGCGCTCCTTCTCCGCAGTGATGGAGTTGATCATGGGCTGGCCATTCTGCGCCAGGCCCAATCCCACCTCCATTGCCCTGGGATTGGGCGTGTCAATGCACAACGGCGCCGACACCGCTGCTTGAACCGTCTCCACCAGCCACTGCATGGTCTCCGGCTCGTTATAAACCTTGGTGCCACAATTGATGTCCACGTAATCCGCCCCGGCCTCCATCTGGCCGCGGGCTATCTGCTGGATGTAGGCGGCATCCTCGGCATCTACTGCTGTTTTGATAGACTTCCGGCTGGTGTTGATCAGTTCACCGACAATCAACATCTTAAAATCCCCCTTTCATCAACATCAGGACTTGAGACTGCGCTCGGACCGTTCGACGATGTCGTGGATCTTCTGCTGCACGTCCTTGGGGAGTGGTTCGGGCTCGTAGTCCTCGATGATGGAGCGCGTCTTCTCGTTGGCGCGCTGCTCCAGGGTCTTCGCTCCGTTTTCCTTCCAGATATCGTAGCGCCGCCGGTCGATCAGGGATGGATAATAGGTTTCCGTACGGAAGTACTTGTAGGTGTGGTCCTCCGCCAGGAAGTGGCCGCCAGGTCCCACCTTGTCGATGACGTCCAGGGCCAGGGTGTCGTCATTCACCGTGATCCCGCGTACCAGGCGGCGGGCCATGCCGATGACGTCGTTGCAGGTCACCAGGTAGTCCAGCGACGAGGTGGTGCCATACTCCACGTAACCGACGTCGTGGTTCAGGTTCGGTCCGCTGAGGGCGGTCATGGTAATGGACAGGGCGGCCTCGATCCCTGCCTGCTCGTCCATGATGCAGGAGTCGGTGCAGCCGCACGTGCCGAACATCGGCAGTTTCAGGAAGTGGGCCATGTCCGCCAGGGCGGCCATTAGTAAATTGAACTCCGGCGAACCGTAGCTGAAGATGGTGCTGGTCATATCCATGATGGTGAAGACGCCGCCCATGATGAAGGGCGCCCCCTCGCGCGCCGTCTGGTTGATCACCAGTCCGCTCAAGGATTCTGCCAGGCCGTTGGTGATCACGCCGGCCATGGTGACGGGAACGGTTCCCCCGGCCATCACGCAAGGGGTATAGACCACCGGCAGG
>PLQY01000050.1 GCA_003160265.1 Peptococcaceae bacterium
AGAAAGGTCGTGCTCGGGGTCGGCAATTTGCTTTTGAGGGACGAGGGCGTAGGGATTCACGTGGTAAAGGCGCTTGCCGGACACCAGTTTCCCCCGGACGTGGAGGTCATCGACGGGGCGACTGCAGGCTGTGATCTCTTGCCGTTGATCTCCGGGGCGGAGAGAGTGGTCATCGTGGATGCCCTGCAGGGCGGAGAACCACCCGGAGCGGTATACCGCCTGACACCGCAGGATTTTGAGCAGGAGTCCCAAGGGGTCGCCGTTTCCCTGCACGACATTAGAATCATGGATGTGTTGAGGATGCTGGAGCTGATGGAGGGGCATCTCCCACCGATGGTGATTGTCGGGGTCGAGCCGGGCAAGATCGAGGTTGGCCTGGAACTGACTCCCGAGGTAGCGGCCAGTCTCCCCTTTGTCCTGGAACTGGTGATCAAAGAGATACAGGAAGTCGGGAGTGACTTCTGAATACCTGTATATTAACAATGACATCTGACCTCCGACATCTGGTATCTGATTTCAGTTTAATGGAGGATAACCAGTTAAATGGCGGAAACCAAGCGTGTGCTGATCCTGGCGGTACGCTTCGGCAGCGGGCACTGGCAGGCTGCCCTGGCGCTCAAGAGGGCTCTGGTGCAGGAACACCCGGGAATTGAAGTAGAGGTCGTCAACTATTTCAAATTTGCCGGTTCTTTGTTGGACATCATACTGCGATCGGTTTATCAGGACCTGATGATCCGCGTGCCGCCCATCTACCGCCACTTCTTTCAGTATACCGATCGCCAGCCCCAGGGCTCCCTGTTTCAAAAAGTCATGAAGGCCTACGGAGTGCCCGCCTTTCTCCTTTACATCAGGCGTAAGAAGCCGGACCTGATCGTCAGCACCTACCCGGTCCCGGCGGCGGTTGTTTCCTGGTTGAAGCAGCACGGCCTGATCAATTGCCCCCTGGTAACCGTGATCACCGATTACGTGCTGCACAAGCTGTGGATCCAGCCGGGCACCGATCTCTATATTGCTCCCAACGGGCTGGTGGCCGGGGACCTGGTACGGCAGGGCGTGCTTCCCGAACAGGTGGCGGCGACCGGTATTCCCATCGATCCGCCCTTTATGAAGAAGGCTGACCGGTTACTGCCCAGGCTGTTGCCTGATCTGCCGGAGGAACTGCAGGGACTGCCCCTGGTTCTGGTGATGAGCGGGCCCAACAACTTTGGCGGCGAGTTGAGCCGGATCTGCCGGATGCTGATCGGGCTCCCGGTACCTCACGTGGCAGTAGTGCTGGGCGTGCGTCCCAGGCTGCGGTTGAACCTGCGCCAGGCGGTCAGGAAGGGGCCAAACAAGGTATTTATCTTCGGCTACTCCCGGGAAGTGCCCATGTTCATGGCTGCAGCCTCCTGCCTGATCTCCAAGGCGGGGGGGATCACCTGCAGCGAGGCCCTGGCGGCGGAGGTGCCAATGATCATCTATAAGGCGCTGCCCTGCCAGGAGGAACGGAACCGGGATCTTCTAACCCGGGAGGGGGCGGCCCTGTCTGCTCAGAATCTGGCCGAACTCGGCACGCTGCTCTGCGACGTGCTGCGAAACGAGGACCTGCGCCTCCGGATGCGGGATGCGGCTGCCCGCCTGAAGCATCCCGATTCGGCCAGCGCCGCAGCGCAACTCATTGCGCAGCACCTTTTCAGCAGTTGAATACATTGAAAGGGCGAAAATCATGAAGCTTGACGAGAACGCCGACAACGGGAGCCAGACACCGGCTTTAGCGGGCGCAGCGGTGATCAGGCGCCGTATCACCAGGATTGATGAGGCCGGGGCCGCCGATGACGAAGACTTCGTTGTGCGGGAGGCGGCACTCACGGTGAACGTCAACGACAGAGAGCTGGCCACCCTGGTCTGTTCGCCGATGGACCTCAAGTACATGACGGTGGGCTTCCTCTGCGCCGAGGGGGTCCTGCTCCAGCGCGATGACCTCGAACAGATCACCATCGATGAGGAGCAGGGGATGGCCTGGGTGACCACCCGCCGGGATCACCTGGGAGAGAAGGTTTTTCTCAAGCGCTACATCACCCCCTGCTGCGGGCGCGCCCGGGCCTCGTTCTATTTTGCGGCGGACGCCATGCTCTGCAAGCCGGTCACCGCTCTTCTGCAAGTACCGCTGGCCACGGTGTTGAGCCTGGCGGAGCAGTTGCAGGACCGGTCGTACCTGTTCCGGCGCACCGGCGGTGTGCACGGGGCAGCCCTGGCCAAAGACGGGGAGATCCTGATCTTCCGGGAGGACATCGGGCGCCACAACACCCTGGACAAGATCTACGGTCAGTGTTTTCTGGAGGAGATCCCCCGGGATGATAAAGTCATCGTCTTCAGCGGGCGGGTCTCCTCGGAAATAGTGCTCAAGGTTGCCAAGATGGGGGTGCCGGTGCTGATCTCCCGTTCGGCTCCCACCGACTTGGCGCTGCAGTTGGCCGACGACCTGGGGGTGACGGTGGCCGGCTTCGCCAGGGGCAACCGCTGCAACCTCTATGCCCACCCGGAGCGGATTGTCATGAAAGCCGGAGCAGCCCGGTGAGCGGCGACGAGGCAGCGCCGCGCCCGGGACGGCGGGTGGTGGTAGCCATGAGCGGCGGGGTGGACAGCGCCGTGGCTGCCCTGCTGTTAAAATGCCAGGGATACGAGGTGGTCGGCGTCACCATGCAGGTCTGGCCGCGCTCCGTGGGTGAACGCAGTTGCTGTGGGCTGTCGGCCCTCGACGATGCCCGGCTGGTAGCCTGTCAGTTGGGCATCCCCCACTACGTCCTGGATTTCCGGGCGGAGTTCGAGGACCGGGTGATCAGCTACTTCTGCAGGGAATACCACTCCGGCCACACCCCTAACCCGTGTATCGCCTGCAACCGTTACCTCAAGTTCGGGACGCTGTTG
This sequence comes from Peptococcaceae bacterium, assembly GCA_003160265.1. Classification (GTDB taxonomy): domain Bacteria; phylum Bacillota; class DSM-12270; order Thermacetogeniales; family Thermacetogeniaceae; genus Palsa-1188. The sequence continues at coordinate 2,908 of PLQY01000050.1, forward strand.
CACAAGGCTCGCGGCCTGGGGGCGGACTACCTGGCCACCGGACACTACGCCCGGATCGAGCGGAGCGACGACGGCAGGTGGCAACTGCGCACGGCGGCGGACGCCTCCAAGGACCAGACCTACGCCCTCTACCAGATGACCCAGCAGCAACTGGAGCACACTCTCTTCCCCCTGGGAGGATACCGCAAGCAGGAGGTGCGGCGGATCGCCAGTCAGGCTGATCTGACAGTGGCGGAAAAGGCCGAGAGCCAGGAGATCTGTTTCGTCTCCGGGCAGAGCTACGCCGACTTCGTGGCCGAGAGAACGGGCTCCACGGGGGCCGAGGGGTTGTTCAGGCATACAGATGGGCAGGTCCTTGGCCGGCACCGGGGCGTCTGCCGCTATACCGTCGGCCAGCGCAAGGGTCTGGGGCTGACCTATGACTACCCGCTGTATGTGACCAGGATCGATCCCCAGACCAACACCGTGTGGGTGGGGGCGGAGCGGGACCTCTACCAAAACAGCCTGATCGCCGGCGAGGTCAACTACATCTCGGGGATACCCCTCGAACGGCCGCAGCCGGTCACGGCCAAGATCCGCTACAAGGCGCCTCAGGTGGAGGCAGTGGCCGCAGCCATTGGCGAAGACCGGCTCCGGGTGGACTTCCAGGCGCTCCAGAAGGCGATCACCCCGGGCCAGTCGGTGGTTCTGTACGACGGCGACATGGTGCTGGGGGGCGGCATAATTGAGACGTGAGAGGCGGAGGGAGTGGAAGTGGTGAACGAATGGGCGGACCGGCCTGCGGAGAGCGGGGAAGAGGGCGAGAGCGATGCCCTGCAAGGCAAGCTGGATAGCTTGAAGTCGTTTATCTCACGGCTGCAGCGGGTGGTGGTGGCCTTTTCCGGGGGGGTCGACAGCTCGCTGGTGCTGAAGGCTGCCCTCGATGCCCTGGGACCTGAGAACGTGCTGGCGATAACGGTAGTCTCCCCCCTGATGCCAGAGCGGGATCAGGGTACGGCGCAGGCAGTGGCCCAGTCTCTGGGCGCCCGGCACCGGATCATCACCACCGATGAATTGCAGGTGGAAGAGATTGCCGCCAACCCGCCGAACCGCTGCTGGCACTGCAAGAAAAACACCTTTGCCCTGCTGACCGGCATTGCCCGGCAGGAGGGCTACCTGGCGGTGTTGGACGGCACCAACCGCACCGATTGCAGCGATTACCGCCCTGGCATGGCTGCCATCCGCAGCTTTGACACTGTCTACAGCCCGCTGCTGGAGTGCGGCCTGGACAAGCAGGAGGTGCGCCGGTTGGCCAGGGGCCTCGGACTGTCAAACTGGAACCTGCCCGCCCAGGCCTGCCTGGCTTCCCGGATTCCCTACGGTGTGCCGCTGACTATGGAGAGCCTGGAGCAGGTCGCCCGGGCGGAGGCCGTTTTGATAGAACTCGGCCTGCGCAACGTCAGGGTCAGGCACCACGGCCAGATCGCCAGGATTGAGGTCGCTCCGGAGGAACTGGACAAGGTGTTGAACCGGGGGTCGTTGCGGGTGATCTCCGGCAGGATCAAGGCCTGCGGCTTTGCCTACGTCACCCTCGACCTGGACGGCTACCGGACCGGGAGCCTGAACGAGGTGCTGGTTTAGACGCCGGGGGGATAGGGTGCCCTCGGTTGTGCCAACGGAAAGATGCTGTCGGCCTGGTTGTGTTGCGGTATATTGCCTGCCATAGACCGTGAAGGCGCCGAAAAATCGGAAACGGTTCCGAAAACCCGGAGAGGATCAAAAAATCGCCGGGGTTGCTCCGGCGGCTGTGGAAATTCGGGTTTCTAATGGCGTCAGGCCAACAGTTGCGGGAAGACGGAGATCGCCACCAGCAGCAGGGTCAGGGCGATCATGATGGCGGTAGTCGCCCAGGATACGGCGTTGAAGACCCGGGAGTTGGTGAACCGGCCCATGATATCCTTGTTGTTGATCAGGATCAGCATGAAGATCAGGATGAAGGGCAGCAGTACCCCGTTGGCCACTTGAGACCAGAGCATTATAGCGATCAGCGGGGCGTTCGGGATCAGGATCAGCCCCGCCCCGATGACCACCAGGCTGGTGTACAGCCAGTAGAAGACCGGGGCCTCGCTCCACGTCTTGTCGATGCCGGCCTCGAAACCCAGCGCCTCACAGACATAGTAGGAGGTGGCCAGGGGCAGGATCGAGGCCGAGAAGACCGAGGCGTTGAGGAGTCCGAAGCCGAACAGCAGGCCGGCCCACCGGCCGGCCAGCGGCTGCAGGGCGATGGCCGCGTCCTTGGCTGTTGCAATTTGAATGTTGTGTACGAACAGCGTGGCGGCGCAGGCCACCACGATGAACACGGCGATGATGTCGGTCATGAAGCAGCCCACGATCACATCCGTCCGGGAGTATGCGTAATCCTTGGCGGTGATTCCCTTCTCCACCACTGCCGACTGTATGTAGAACTGCATCCAGGGGGCGATGGTCGTCCCGATCAGCCCGATCAGCATGGCCAGGTAGACCGGGCTGAAGCTGAAGGATGGCACGACCATTGCCTTGAACACGACTCCCCAGTTGGGCTTGGCCATGATCGCCGAGGGGATGTAGCACAGGTACAGGGCGGAGGCTACCAGGAAAACACGCTCAACCATCTTGTAGGAACCCTTGATTACAATAAACCAGACCAGGAAGGCGACGATTGGCACAAGGATGTATTTGGAGATGTTGAAGATTTCTCCGCTGGCAGCCACGCCGGCGAACTCGGACACTGTGTTGCCCAGATCGGCCAGCAACAGGGCCGCCATCACGAACATGATCACCTTGACACCGAAGCGCTCCCGGATCAGGTCGGACAGGCCCTTGCCGGTGACGGCGCCCATGCGGGCGCACATTTCCTGGACGACGATCAGGGCGAGGGTCATCGGGATGAAGATCCAGAGCAGCTTCAATCCGAAAGAGGCCCCGGCCACCGAATAGGTGGTGATGCCGCCGGCGTCGTTGTCCACGTTGGCGGTGATGATCCCCGGACCCATGATCGCCAGGAACAGGATCAGAGACGGTAGCAGCAGGTTGAATTTCTTAAATGTTTTCACGGCTTCCACCTCATCCAGGACTTGCTGTGAGTCATGAAGTCGGTGAAGCTCTCCAGCCCGCCGCGGTCAGGGAACACCGTCTCCATGACGTCGTCCACCCTGATGATCCCCAGCAGAACACCCTGTTCATCGACCACCGGCAGCGCCAGCAGGTCGTACTTGGTGACTGTCTCCTGCACCTTGCGCAGGTCGTCGTCTCCCCGGACGGTAGCGACACGGGAGCGCATGATGGAGCCCAGCTCTGTTTGAGGTTGGGCGACGATCAGGTCCCGCAGCGGTACTACTCCCATGAGAACTTCCGCGTGGTCGATAACATAGAGATAATAGATCGTCTCGGTCGAGGGCTTCAGCTCCCGCAGCCGGTTGATGCAGTCCTCGGCGGTAGTGTCAGCCGGGAAGGAGATGAACTCCGTGGTCATCAGGGCGCCGGCGGTGTTTTCCTCGTACTCCATCAGTTCCCGGACGTCCTCCGCCTCATCCTTATCCATCAGGTTCAGCAACTCGCTGGATTTCTCCTCAGGCAGTTCACCAAGGATGTCCGCCGCCTCATCCGGCGGCATGTCCGCCAGCATCTCGGAGGCGCTGGTGCTGTCCATATCGGTGATGATCTCCACCTGGGTATCCAGATCGGCCTCGGTCAGGGCCTCGATGGCAGTCTGACGGTCGAGGCCGGCCAGCAGGTGAGTCCGGCTGATGCTGTCCATATCCTCGATGATGTCGGCCAGGTCGGCCGGGTGCAGGTCTTTCAGCGAGGGGTGTTCCAGGGTAAGGCGCAGGTTGTCCATCTTGGACTCCAGCGGTTTGATGTACTTCCAGTCGACCAGGTTCTGCGGCTGACCCTTGACGAGGGTTTCCATGCCGATGCGGCGCAGCAGGCCGCGCACGCCCACGTCCACCGCCAGCAGGATCAGTTCGTGGGCGGTGCCGCTCTTGATCCAGGCCAGCATGATATCATTGACCCGCACCAGCTTTGAACCCTTGGTGTCGATGATCTGCTTGTCGAGCAGCCACTTGCCGACGTAGAGTTCCTCTTCGGTGAGGTGCTGCAGCTTGTCGGTGAAGACCACGTTAAGCCGGATGCTGCGCTCGTCCCATTGTTCGATCTGGCCGATCCTGATATGCTTCTGGACGTCCTTGGCGAACTTGATCCCCGTCACCCTGGGATAGTGGTTATCCCAGCGCACCGCTATGTCCCGCAGGCGACCGACCGGCTTGCCGTTTCGGTCGTAGATCGGCTTGCCGAGCGTCTGGCTGAAGAAGAATTCCCTCTGCGATGTGATCCTTTTCATGGCCTTCCCCTCCTCGCTCAGCGGGACTGACGCCCCGGTATTAACCTGCCTGGAATCGCTTTTTCAATCCCTGCCTAAATCGGAGGCTGGATACAAGACCTGCGTGCTTTTGCTGTAACTACTGCTTTAAGACCTTTTTCGACATCCGAAATCCGGCCAATAAAAAAGTCTTCCCCGCGGGAAGACGTAGTCTTATAAATACCTATAACCTCATCCCCCCACTCGTCGAGTTTTGACACTGCGCAGCTTAGAGATCGTCCCTCAGCCACATTAGGTAGAACCTTAATCCGGTAATACCTGTTGACCCATTTGGCGTCTTTCGACGTTTCCGGGCAGTGGCGTCTGTCTACGCAGAAGCCTCACCTAACGAAGGAATGTTATATTCAGTTGTCAGGTTCAGTATATTACGGCAACTGGAAAAAGGCAACCCGGAAAAAGATTTTGCTTGAAAAATATCGAACCGTGGTTTTGCAGATTGCCTGAGAATCTTCCATTGCCTTAGCCGAATCGTGTTACTCGATGGCCTGGAATTGGAATTTACAAATCAAGCAAGTTCTGACATAATAAAATTAGACAGTCTGGCGAAGGGAGTTGATGTTATGCCACAACCACAAATAGACCGGGATAATTATAATTATGAAGACTATCTATCCTGGCCGGAAGATGAAAGATGGGAAATAATCGATGGCATGCCCTATTTGATGGCCCCGCCTTCCCGAATTCATCAAGAAATTTCAGTGGAGTTATCTCGTCAAATTAGCAACTACCTTATAAGTAAACCTTGTAAGGTATATGCGGCCCCATTTGGTGTTAGATTGCCACAAGGCAATGAAACATCCGATCTTGAGATTAATACGGTAGTTGAACCTGATATTGTAGTTGTTTGTGATTTGTCAAAACTTGATGACCAGGGATGCAAAGGTGCTCCAGATCTAATTATTGAGATTATATCGCCTTCGTCAGTCAAAAATGATATGTTGAAGAAGTTTAATTGTTATGAAAAAGCCAGGGTTAAAGAATACTGGATTGTTGAACCAAACGGAAAAATCGTAACAGTTTTTGTTCTAGGCAACAATGGCAGATATGGCAGGCAAGATGTTTATTCAGATGATGATGAGATTCAAGTGACTGTGCTCAAAGACTTAAGAATTAATTTGAAAACAGTATTTGCCTATTAGGTAGGCGGACCCCCGCCCCATCGGTTGAAGCTTCGGCAGCGCAAGCAACAACTGTCGCGATGCGAGACGTATACTCTAAAGCGAGGTGGCCGCGATGGCTGGTCCGGTCTTATTATCTGATATAATTTCGGGAATAGAACTCCAGAGCGATGATGGCCTCTCTTTCTTGAATACAAAAACTGGTGAGGTGGTAACTGTATCCCGCGAAGAGATGAGCGCTGCTGAAGAGGATGAACCCCTGGAGCGTTTTCCTGCCTGGCAGCGTGAAAACATCAAGGCTGCCGTGGAGATCTTGGAAAAGGATGATTATATCGCCCTGCCGTCGAACTACGATATTGACGAATATAGCATGATGGAAGAGTTTTGCCGGTCCCTCGAGGATGATCGGCTCAGGGATACCATGTGCAACTCCATACGAGGATGCGGCGCCTTCAGGAGATTCAAGGACAATATCCGCCGGTTCAACCTTGAGGAGGGCTGGTACCGGTATCGGGACGAGAGTATCAGGAAGATTGCCGTCGATTGGTGCGAGGAGAACGGCGTCAGCTTTGTAGAGGAGTGAATAGTTTTCTGTTGCTATTTGGTGAGCTACAATCGGAGGCAGTTGGTTCATATGGGCATTGATACATCCAATGACGCCGAAAGAGTGCAGATTGAAATCTTACGGAGAATGAGCCCCTCCGAGCGCCTGGAACTGGCTCTTGATTTGGCGGCCACATCAAGGGAATTGCTGGCGCAGGGGGTTCGGCAAAGGCATCCCGAATACACGGAAGATGAGGTAAGGCTGGCTGTAATTCGCATTCTCCTCCCCGAGCCACTGTTTATCAGTGCCTATCCCCAGGCCGTGAACATCAGGCCATGAAACCGGAGAACGCACTCGAAGCAGTTTTGGAGAAACTCGAAGAAGCCGGCATTGCTTACATGATCACCGAAAATTAAAGTAGGAAAAAACCTGAGAGGAGATGAATGAGGTGGATTTTTTTGACAAGATGAAGAAGGGCCTCAGCGATGCTGGGGCTAAGGCAAAGGATATGGTTGACATCACCAAGCTGAATAATCACATCGGCCAGAAGCAGAGAGAGATCGAGCAGCTCTATAACCAAATTGGCCAGGCGACCTTCAAGGCTGTCCAGGATAATGCATTGTCGAGCATAGAAGAGGCAGCAAAGGGTTTCAGCCAGGAGATTGTCAAGAAGCAGGAAGAGATTGCGGAATTAGAGCGCGAAATCGCCGAGATCAGGAAGGCTGACGACAATGCCCCTGAGGCCAAGAGCCCGGAAACCGGGAGCCCGAAAACCGGGAGCGATGAAGCCCCGGACCAGAAGGTCTGTCCAACATGTGGGCAGGTGGTCCACTCCTGAAACCAAGTTTTGCGAATAATCCTTCTCGATAATGCGAGATGCGGTGGTCTTGACCATCTCGACGGAATCGGAAATGACGCTCCCGGCCGCCCCCGGTACCAGTGAGACAACCTGCGCTGCGTTTTGCGCCACGGTCCGGATGGATGTTGCATTTGGCAATATGCGATCCACTGCTCCCCGACAGAAACCGTTATTGAATAACCCGCCAAATAATAGAGAATATTACTCCGGTCGGAAGGGGGGACGCATATAGCGCAGGTACAGATTGAAAGACACCCGGCGCGCCGCTGGCTGCTCGGGCTGCTGTTGATCGCCTTCATCTGGCTGGTGGTGAGCCGCTATGCCGAGATTGAAAAACTTGCCCTGACTGTCCGGCAGGGGCAATGGCAGTGGGTAGGGCTGGCTGCCCTGCTGCAGGTTCTATTCTACCTGTTGCATGCCGTCCTCTACCAAAATACGTTCTTTATTGTGGGGATCGATCGCCGCCTTCGGGACATGCTCTCGCTGGTGCTGTCCGCGCTGTTCGTCAACGTGGTGGCGCCCACGGGGGGTACGGCGGCTATCGCTCTTTTCATGGACGATGCCTCCCTGCACGGGCAGCCGGCGGCTCGGGCCGCCGCCGGTACCCTGTTGACCCTGGTGGTGGATTTCAGCGCCTTCTCCCTGCTCCTGGCCGTCGGGATCATCTACCTGTTCCGGCAGGCCGACCTGCGACCGTACCAGGTCACCGGCGCCATCCTGTTTCTCTTGTTTATCCTGCTGCTGAGCAGCCTGCTGCTCCTCGGGTTGTGGCAGCCGGCCATTCTGCAGCGGGTGCTCGTCTGGTGTCACCGGGGCGTCGGTTGGGTGTCCGGTTTGTTCAAGCGGCCCTCTCCACTGGCCGGGGATTGGCCGGCCAAAAATGCCTCCGAATATATCGGGGCTGCGGTCGCCATCCAGCACCATCCCGGCCGGCTGCTGCAGGCCTTCGTGGTATCCCTGGCCTCCCACATAGTCAACCTGGCCTGCCTGTATACCATCTTTATGGCCTTTCGCTGGCCGCTCGCCTTCGGGCCGCTGACGGCCGGCTATGCCTTCGGTTTCGTGTTCTGGGTCGTCTCTCCCACCCCTCAGGGTATCGGGGTGGTTGAGGCCGTGATGGCCCTGGTGTACACCTCGCTGGGTGTTCCCGGCGCCACCGCGGTGCTGGCCGCCCTGACCTTCCGCGGGCTCACCTTCTGGCTGCCGCTGCTGATCGGGTTTTTCCTGCTGCAACGGGTCAGGTCCTTCGGGGCCCGGAGCGAACACTGATCATATGCGGGGATGGGTGATTTGGATTATGGTGTCGAAAAAAGATTGGCAAAAAGGAATTTTGACATTTAGAGAGAAATGTTTTAATGTTCGAGTGCTGCGACTTCTGGGCGGCATTTTTTAATGCGAGCCGACCACCACGAAAGGTGGAGCGTGGTCGCGGTCATCAAGGAGGATTATTCTGTATGGAACACGGGAGATTCTACTTCATCACCGGAGGGGCGCGCAGCGGCAAGAGCGCCTATGCCGAGCTGTTGGCGTCAGCCCTGGAACGGGCGGTAACCTACGTGGCCACTGCTGAGGCGGGGGACGCGGAGATGAAGGAGCGGATCGCCAGGCATCGCCGGCGGCGCCCTGCCTCGTGGACAACCATAGAGGAGCCCCGGGCGGTGGCTGGCCTGCTGGAGCGGATCGGGCAGCAGGAGGGGACGATTCTCATCGACTGCTTGACTCTGCTGATAACCAACCTGATCTACCATGACTGGCCACTGCAGCCAGCTGGCGCTTCCACCGGGGTGCTGCCTCCCGGCGTTACGGAACAGATCGAGGATCGGGTGACGGCGGAGGTGCGGCGCCTGGTTGAAGCTGCCTGCTCCAGCCGCGCCCAGGTGATCCTGGTCTCCAACGAGGTGGGACTGGGGCTGGTCCCGGCCAGCCCGGAGGCGCGCCTGTTCCGCGACCTGGCCGGCTGGGCGAACCAGGCGATGGCCGCCCGGGCTGATCGCGCTCTGATGATCGTCTCCGGTCTGGCTCTCGACCTGAAGGCCCTGCACTGCGACCCCCGGCAGACCGTCTTCGGCTGAATCATAATTCTAGACAACGGGGCTCGATCATGAACTTGATGCCACTGGCGGTGCTGTTCCTGGCAGTTCTCCTGGATCTCCTCATCGGAGACCCCCGGGTCGACTATCATCCGGTCGCTCTGATCGGCAAGCTGATCTCGGCCTGGGAGCGCCTGCTGTACCGCGGGACGTCACCGCAGCCGGCGAAGCGGGTGGCGGGCGCCCTGCTCGTGCTGGGAACGGTGCTGCCGGTGTGGCTGCTGGTCTACCTCTGCCTGACCTGGCTGCACAGGCTGTATCTGTCCGGAGGTCATCCACAATTGTGGGTTTACATATACTTGGTGGTGAGCGCCTTTTTTCTCTGGTCGACCATCTCCATCCGCAGCCTCGACCGGGCGGCCCGGGAGATTCTCGACTTGCTGCGCCGGGGCGACCTGGTGGAGGCCCGGCGGCGGGTAGGCTTCATCGTCGGGCGGGATACGGAACGGCTGGATCCGGCGGAGATCGCCCGGGCGACAGTGGAGACAGTGGCCGAGAACATCTCCGACGGGGTGATCGCTCCGCTGTGCTACTTCTTGCTGGGCGGCCCCGCTCTGGCCTGCGCCTATCGGGCAATCAACACCCTTGATTCCATGGTCGGCTACCGGAACGAGCACTACCGGGATTTCGGAATGGTGGCCGCCCGGCTGGACGATGTGGTCAACTTTATTCCAGCCCGGCTGACCATGCTGCTGCTGGTGGGCGGCGCCCTGCTGCTCGGCCTCGATTGGCGTCAGGCCTGGAAACTGTCCTGGCGGGACGCGCCGAAACATCCCAGTCCCAACAGCGGCTACCCGGAGGCTGCCGTGGCCGGCGCCCTGGGTGTGCAACTGGGCGGCTTGAACTACTATGGGGGAGTGCCGTCCCTGCGGGCGCTCATGGGCGACCCGAAAGAGCCTCTGGCGCCGGGACATATCGAGGCGGCGATCAGGATACTATACGGTGCAGCGGCCATCTTCCTGGTCATAGCTACTGTTGGATGGGTTCTTCTTTCTCGGTGATTTCGTGGGGAGTGATTTGAAGATGCGATTGGTACGGTCCTTTTTATGTGCGCTGGCCTTTCTGACTCGCATTCCGGTCCCCGGCAGGTGGAGCCGCTTCGATGAAAATGATTTCCGCCGCAGTATCTACTGGTTTCCGCTGATCGGGCTGCTGCTGGGAGCCATCCTCGGCCTCCTCTGGTACCTGCTGCGGGGTTTCCTGGCGGCCACGGTACTGGCGGCCCTGCTCCTCGGCGTGTCTGTCTGCCTCACCGGCGGTCTGCACCTGGACGGTCTGATGGACACCACCGACGGGGTGTACGGCGGCCGAAGCCGGGAGGAGCGTCTGGCGTTCATGAAGGACAGCCACGTGGGCGCCTTTGGGGTGATCGCTGTTGTCCTGATCCTGATCTTCAAGTACAGCCTATACACGCAGATCAGCTTCAACCTGCTGCCCTACCTGGTCGCTGCCCCGGTGCTGGGGAGGCAGGTCCTGGTCTGGGCCCAGGTGGTGTTTCCCTATGCCCGCAAGCAGGGCATAGGTTCGTTGTTTTCAATCTACGGCAATTATAAGATGCTGATGATCACCACCGGGATCTCTTTATTTCTGCTGGTGGCTCTGTTAAAATTAACCGGAGTCGGCATCTTTATGGCCGCCCTCCTGTTCTTCTACCTGATCGCCGGTTGGCTCTCCCGCCTACTCGGCGGATTGACCGGGGATACCTACGGAGCGCTGTGCGAACTGACGGAGATACTCGTGCTGTTGATCGGAGTTTTACTGGGGGGCCGTTTCCAATGATCTTGCGAGGTACCGCCCTGGTGCCCGGCACCTGTGGAGAGCTGGTGCAGGGCACTTTATCAGGCAACGACTTTCTGGTCACCTGCCCGGTGAACTGGTTCAGCAGGGTGACGGTCGCCATCAATAATAGCGAATCCGGCGCTCAAAGAGGCCCGGATAGCAGTTCTCTTGATGTCATCAGACCGGATACTCTTGCCGCAAAGAAAGATGCGCCTTTGAGTGCTGGGCGGATCGTGTTTCCCGCGGAGCGCATCAAGACCGCCCGGGCAGTGCGCAAGACTCTTGACCGGGAGGGCTACCCCGGCCTGGGGGCGGTCATCGATGTGGCCTCCAGCCTGCCCATCGGCAAGGGTATGGGCAGCAGTACCGCCGACCTGTCTGCCGCCTGCTATGCTGTGGCTGCCGCTCTGAACCGGCGGCTCTCCCCGGAGGCGGTGGCGGAGATCGCTCTCTCCATCGAGCCCTCGGACGGCACCTTTGCCCCGGGGATTATCCTGATCGACCACGTTACCGGCCGGTTCCTGGAACGGATCGGGGAACCATTCCCCCTGGGGCTGCTGGCGCTCGATTTCGGCGGGGCGGTGGACACCGTGGAGTTCCACCGGCGCTCCGATCTGGCCGAGTTGAACGCTGCCAATGAACCTGCCATCAGGCAGGCTCTGCAACTGGTGCGGGATGGATTTCGGCGCCAGAATCCTGAACGGATCGGGGAAGGGGCTACCATGAGCGCCCTCGCCAACCAGCGAGTTCTGCCCAAGCCCCACCTGGAGGCCATCATCGACTATGTCCTGGCCCGGGGCGCCTATGGGGTCAATGTCGCCCACAGCGGCACCGTGGTCGGGATTCTGCTGCCACCCGGCCGGGAGGCTGACGGGCAACTGATTCGGAGCTTGCGCACCCGCTTTTCAGAGGTCAGGAGCCACTATTCCCTGCGCCTCACCGGCGGGGGGCCGCGCTGCCCGGGCAAGATCAAGATCGGAAAGGAAGTTTCTCTTGGACAAGCACCTGCATGGCGGGAACGTTGCGTCGGTGGCAGCCAGGTTCGACATTGACCCTGGGATCTTTATAGATTTCAGCGTCAACACCAATCCCCTGGGGCCGCCGGCTGAGATCGCCGGACTACTGCAGTCATCCACAGCCCTGGCCGCCGTGTACCCGGAACCTGGCTGCGGGGCGCTGCGGTCAGCCGCCGCCGCCTTTTACGGCGTCGACCCGGAGCAGGTCATCGCCGCCAACGGTGCGGTGGAACTGATCTATTTAGTGGCGCAGGTCCTGCGCCCCCGCACCGTCCTGATCCTGGGTCCAACCTTCAGGGAGTACGAGATCGCCTGCCGTCTCCAGGGCGCCTCCGTGAAGCATTTCCGTCTCCCACCCCGGCAGGACTTCCTGCCGGATCTGCCTCAGTTGATCCGGGCAACTCGGGGAGTCGACCTGGTCTGGCTCTGCAACCCCAACAACCCCACCGGCAGCCTGACGCCGCCGGGCGTCCTGCAGCCGTTTCTGGAGCATTGCCGGGCGCAGCGGATCTTTCTGGTGGTCGACGAGTCCTTCCTGCTGTTTCATCCCCGCTGGAGGCAGTTGACCTGCATCCCGGAGGCCGCGGCTGACGGTGGCGTCCTGGTGCTGCAGTCGCTGACCAAGTTCTACGGGATTCCCGGCCTGCGGATCGGCTGCGGCATCGGGAGCGCAGAGGTGATCTCGCGGTTGTCGTGCTACCAGCCTCCCTGGCACGTCAACGGCCTCGCCCAGGCTGCCGCAGAGGTGGCCTTCGAGGCCGGGGAGTATGCCTGCCGGACGGTCTCCCTGGTGCGGCGGGAGCGCCGCTTTCTGACATCCTCGCTGGCGGAACTGAGCCTGGTCAGGAAGGTCTACCCCTCGGCAGCCAACTTCCTGCTGCTGGAGTTGCAGCCGCCGGCTACCGCTCCGGGCGTGTGGGAGCAGTTGGCCCGGCGGGGGGTACTGGTGCGGGACTGCAGCAACTTTGGCTGGCTGGGGGACCGCTTCATCCGGGTGGCGGTCAAGGACCGGGCGAGAAACATACTGCTGCTGGAGCGTCTGAAAGCGGTGTAACTGCCCAGGTTGCCAAGGATTTAAAACAAAGTCTCTTAGCCCGAAAGTGGCCGGGTTGGCTAGCCGATCCCGCTCGCTCCCTAATGGAGAAGGTCGCTCACCGGGATCAGCCAGCCAACTATGATAGAGTCTCGTATCCTTGCCGATAAAAGCTTTATAGTGGTACCTGGAATAATTACGAGCCAGTTAATACGGTGGCAAGCCCAGAGGTAGCCATCTGTGGTGAACGTTGCCATTATGGGATACCTACTCGGAGGTGGCGGGGCGGATGTTGGAGCACAAAACACAGGGGGCCGGGTACCGGCTGCATGACGGAAAGATGCTGCGCCGGGGCTACTCCACCGGAACCTGTGCCGCGGCTGCCGCCAAGGCCGCAGCGCTGGCCTTGTTAGGCCAGGCGCCGCCGGAGGTGACCGTGCGGCTGCCCGGCGGGGGCGACGCTGAGGCGGTGCTGCCGGTGGCCGGGGTGGAGCTTGAGGGAGACAGAGCGCGGGCCTGGGTGATCAAGGACGCCGGGGATGATCCGGACGTCACCGATGGCGCCCGGATCGAGGCTACAGTTCGGTTGCAGCCCGGAGAGATTGTTATTCGTGGCGGCCGCGGCGTCGGGGTGGTCACCAAGCCGGGTCTGGCCGTGCCACCGGGTCAGCCGGCCATCAACCCGGGGCCGCTGCAGATGATCAGGGATAACCTATCGGTTGTGCTCTCTTCTGGGACCGGCGCCGAGGTGGTGATCAGCGTTCCGGAGGGTGAACAGTTGGCTCGCCGGACGATGAACCCCCGGTTGGGAATTACCGGCGGCATCTCCATCCTGGGCACGACCGGGATCGTGGAGCCGATGTCCGAGGAGGCCTTCAAGCAGGCCCTGGTGCCCCAGCTCGAAATTGCCAGGGCGGCCGGGCAGCGGACGCTGCTGCTGACGCCGGGCCGCCGCGGGGTCAGCCTGGCGGCGGGGTTTGGGGTGCCGCAGGAGGCGGTGATCCTGATCAGCAACTTTGTCGGCTTCATGCTGGATGAGTGCGTCCGTTGCGGCTTCCGCCAGGTAGTGCTGTGGGGCCACGTGGGCAAGCTGGCCAAGGTGGCTGCCGGCTCCTTCCAGACCTACAACCGGATCGCCGACGGCAGGGCCGAGGCGGCGGCTGCCCTGGCCGCAGTCAGGGGAGCAGGGGCGGACCTGGTCAGGGCGATCCTGGACGCTCCTACCGCCGAGGCGATGGTCGGCCTGCTGCAGGAAGCCGGCCTGGACGTGGTCTGGCGTGACCTGGCCCTGCGGGCCAGCAGCCGGGCGGAGGCCTACTCCCGGGACGAACTGCAGGTGGGCACCGTCTTGTTCTCCTACAGCGGAGAGGCCGTCGGCTGGGATGAGCAGGCGGCGTCGCTGATGAGGGAGGCGGGCTGGACGCTGAAGCGGGAACTGACACGAGACTCGGAAAGACCGGGGCTATGATAGCCAGGAATATGAAAAAATTTAAGAAGAGTATGATCGTCTGAGTCGACAGCTAGGGCAAACTCATACAGACGTGGAAATAGTCGAACTTCGAACATCGAGAATGGGGGTGGTGGCGCTGGCTTACCCGATAACTGTGGTGGGTGTGGGACCCGGGAGCGAGGAATATCTGCTGCCGGTTGCCAGAGAGGCGGTGCTGGCGGCGGAAGTGTTGGTGGGCGGACGCAACGCCCTGGCGCTGTTCGATTCATTGGGTAAGGAGCAGCGCCTGATCGGGCGCGACCTGGACGGTATTTTGGAATACATCGATGACGCCAGGCAGGCCAAGCGGCTGGCGGTGCTGCTCTCGGGCGACCCCGGCTTCTACAGCCTGCTGCCCCGGCTGCGGCAGCGATTCGGCGCCGGCGGCATCAGCGTCGTCCCCGGTATCAGCTCGCTGCAACTAGCCTGCGCCCGGTTGGGGATCAAGTGGGATGACCTGAGTATTACCAGCGTCCACGGCCGCGGCCTGGACGGCCTGGCGGACATTGCCGGGGCGGAGCGGGCGGCGGTGCTGACCGAGCCCAAATATCCTCCGGCGGCGGTCTGCCGGTACTTGCTGGAGCAGGGGAGCTGGTTCAGGCAGGCCTGGGTGCTCACCGACCTGGGGCTGCCCGGGGAAGCGATCGCTTACGGCAGCCTGGAGGTGATTGCCGGGCAGCAGGGGGTGCCCTTTGAGCGCGGCAACAGCATCCTGATCCTGCTGGGGGACGAACCGGAGCCGGGGCAGTTGCCGGTAGGCAAGACGCCTTCCGGGACGGTGGGGAATACAATCGAGGGCGCCGTTAGCGCTAGTGAAGATCTGGGCGCATATCTTGGCGTGGTCACCCCCGGCCTGCCGGACAAGCTGTTTGTGCAGGGAACGGCGGCCATGTCCCAGGAGGAAGCGCGCGCCCTGACCCTGTGCAAGGCCCGGCTGAAGCGGGGCATGGTGGTCTACGAGATTGGCGCCGGCACCGGATCGTGGACGGTGGAGGCGGCTCGCCTGGTAGCTCCGGGCACCGTCTGGGCGGTGGAGAAGAACCCCGCCGCTGCAGCCCTGGTACGGGCAAACTTGCTGAAGTTCGGCATTCCCAATGTCAGGCTGGTGGAAGGGGATGCGCCCGATGCCTGCCGCGGGTGGCCTCCGGCGGATTGCCTCCTGATCGGGGGGAGCGGCGGAAGGCTGCGGGAGATCCTGGGGTTGGCCGGCGGCCGGCTGCGGCCTGGCGGGCGGGTGGTGATCACCGCCGTCACCCCGGATACATTCAGCGGCGCCTGGCAGGTGCTGCAGGAAGGGCCATGGGAGGATCAGGATACGGTCATGATGAGCCTGGCCAGAGTCGCTTCCCGTGGGAACGCCCAGATCTGGAGCGGGGAGAACCCGGTCTTCATCCTGTCGGCCAGGCTGTCCGGCGGCATCTGTGAAATCGAAGGGAGTCCTGACGGTGCCTGAAACTGAACAGGGCATAGAGGAGCGGTCAAGGGAGCGTTTGCCGGCACGACGAGGCAGACTGTATGGGATCGGGGCCGGCCCCGGAGCGGCGGACCTGCTGACATTGAGGGCGGTGCGCCTGCTGGGCGAGGTCCCGGTGGTCTTCGTGCCCCGGGGGGACACCGGCGACGAAAGCATAGCCCTCAGCATCATCAGGCCGTTTATCTCCGGCGGCCAGGAGGTGCGGGAATTGACGGCGCCCATGACCCGCGACCGCCAGGCCCGGTCGCGGGCCTGGGATGAGGCCGCCGCCCAGGTCCTGGCCGTGCTGGATTCCGGGCGGGACGCCGCCTTTCTCACACTGGGCGACAGCACGCTCTACAGCACTTTTTTCTACCTTCTGGAGGCCCTGCACCGGCAGCAGCCGGACATAGAAGTGGTGACGGTGCCGGGCATTACCTCTTTCAGCGCTGCGGCGTCACTGCTGGGCCGGGCCTTGACGATGGGGCAGGAGGGCCTGGCAGTGGTGCCGGCCACCCGTGGTGTCGATTATCTGCGGCAGGTGTTGTCCACCTTCGAGAATGTGGTGCTGCTCAAGGTGGCGCCGGTGTTGGCGGAGGTGCAGGCGCTGCTGGCAGAGCTGGGTCGCCTCGATGACGCCGCCTACGTCTGCCGGTGCGGCATGGCCGGCCAGGTCATCAAGGACTCCCTGGCGGGAGCTGGGGAACTGCCCGCTGATTATTACTCGCTGATCCTGGTGCGCCATGGCGGCCGTTCAACTGGGTCTTAGCTTCAGTGGGNNGAGTGTGCGGCAAGCGGCGACAGGAAAGGTATACATTGTAGGAGCGGGGCCAGGCGACCCGGAACTGATCACCGTCCGGGGCCAACGGTTGCTGCAGGAGGCGGACCTGGTGCTCTATGCCGGTTCCCTGGTGAACCCGGAGTTGCTCCGGTACGTCCGATCAGGCGTGCCCTGCCACGATACGGCGTCCCTGACCCTGGAGGAGACGGTGGCGCTGATCAGACAGGGTATTGCTGTCAATCAGACGGTGGTCCGGCTGCATACCGGCGACCCGGCCCTGTACGGGGCGATCCAGGAGCAGATTGACTGCCTGG
>PLQY01000061.1 GCA_003160265.1 Peptococcaceae bacterium
AACAAGTGATGAGTGATGAGTAATGAGTAATGAGTAGAAAAGAATAGAGCATGGCAGCAGATGAGTTTTTCTAGACCAAAGCTAAAAAAACCAGTCATTTGATCAATGAATGAGCCGACCGGTTAAATGAATTCGCAGCCCCGGCACGGCTAAAACTAGTTGGCCGCACCTATGAAGCCAAGGGTGTGTGATAAATGCAGTTTGTTCTAAACTCATCACCCATCACTCATCACCCATCACTTATTTAGGAGGGTCAACTTGTCAGTCANNGAGGAGAAAAGCGCAACCAGGATCGTCGCCCGGAGCGGTGAGATCATCATCCGCGGCGAGGAAGAGGCGGTGGCCCGGACTCTCGCCCTACTGCAGCAGTTGATCACCTGGACGGAGCAGGGGAATCCGGTGACCATTCCGGATATCAATTATGCCTGGCGCCTGGTGTCGGAACGTTCACAGGTGAACCTGGCGGAGATCAGGTCCGAGGTGATCCTGACCAATATCAGGGGCAAACCGGTGCGGCCAAAGACTGCCGGGCAGGTCCGCTACATCCAGGCAATCAGGGACCATGACCTGGTGTTTGCCATCGGCCCCGCCGGGACCGGCAAGACCTTCCTGGCGGTGGTGATGGCAGTGCGGTCGTTTCGCAACAAGGAAGTGAGCCGGATCGTCCTGGTCCGGCCGGCGGTGGAGGCGGGGGAGAAGCTGGGCTTCTTGCCCGGGGACATCCAGGAGAAGGTCGACCCCTACTTGCGCCCGCTCTATGACGCGCTTTACAGCATGCTCGGAGCGGATGCTGCCCAACGCAATATGGAAAAGAACGTGATCGAGGTGGCGCCGCTTGCCTATATGCGCGGGCGCACCCTGGAGGACTCCTTCGTCATTCTTGACGAGGCTCAGAACACCACTCCCGAGCAGATGAAGATGTTTCTGACCCGCCTCGGTTTTGGCTCCAAGGCTGTGGTCACCGGCGATATCACTCAGGTAGACCTGCCCCGCGGCCAGGCATCCGGCCTGATCGAAGTGCAGAAAGTGCTCAAGGGAGTGGATGGCGTGTCCTTCCAATACTTGACCGGGGACGACGTGATTCGCCACCCGCTGGTGCAGAAGATCGTGGAGGCCTATGCAAACTGGGATGCGAGAGGTGAGAGTTGAGAACTGGGATTAGCTATTAGGGGTGGATCGTATGATTACCTGGCAACAAGTGAGACTCTGGCTAGACAATAGATGGCAGCGGTTTGCCCGCCGCGGTTTGCGCAGGGTGGAGCTGGTTGCCATATTCCTGGTGATCGCCGCGGCTGTCATCGGGTCTGGTTTGATAGGGCGGGGTTACACCCTCGTGGAGGGTCAGATCTCGCCCTTAGATATCAGGGCGCCCCGCAACATGTCCTATGTCGACCAGGCGCAGACCGAGGCCGCCCGCCGGGAGGCGGCCAGCCGGGTGGAGAACGTCTACCAGAGCGACGACCAGGTGCTGCCGGAAGTCGAGTCCAATCTCCAGGGGGTCTTCAACGAGATCAGGGACCTGCAGCGCCAGAATCTGCCGGCCCAGCGCAGCGAAAGCCTGCTTCAGAGTTACCTGGCCCAGGCGACCGGGGCTTCCGACGCGGATGTCGCCTCGGTGGACCCCGCCTCCCTGGGGGCGCTGTTGTCCTTGAACAGCGCCCAACTCACCGGGCTGTATACTGTCTGCATGGGTTGGCTTCAGGATTCTCTCGAGTATGGGTTGACCGAGGATGCCCTGCCGAACGCCCGGGATAACCTGTCCGGCCAGGTGGCCTCCTCGAACCTGGACCGGGAGTTGAAGCCTGCAGTGACCTTCGTTCTGACCCATATCCTGAGGCCGAACCTGGTGCTGGACCTGGAGACGTATGCCAGCAAGGTGGCTGAGGCTCAGGCAAGCGTCAGCCCGGTGCAGCACGCGGTCCTGGCCAACCAGGTGATCGTGGCGAAGGGAGAGACGATTGACGCCGCCCTCCTGGCAGAGCTCCAGCAATTGGGGCTGCTGCAGACTAAGAATATCTGGCCGCCCCTGTTCGGCGTCATTTTTCTGGTGCTGCTGCTGGCAGGGTTGACGGCGGCCTACCTGAAGCGGTTCCAACCGCGGTTTTATGAGCGGAACCGGTACATCGCCCTTTATGGCATACTCGTCACCCTCACCCTGTTAGTCGCCAAGGGGGTCACCATGATCAGGCTGGGCTCGCCGGCGGAGACTGCCGGGCTGATCGGTTATCTGGCGCCGCTGGCGGGTGGGGCGATGCTGATCACCGTGCTGATGGATGCCGAACTGGCAGTGTTCACCTCCTTTATCCTGAGCCTGTTGCTGGCGGTGATGCTGGACGGGCAGATCTCCTTCGCCATTGCCGGCCTGGCCGGCAGCCTGGCCGGGATCTACAGCGTGTCCAACCTGAGCGACCGGGCGGGGTTGATCCGGGGCGGCGCCTTCGTCTCGCTGGTCAACGCAGCGGTGATTTTAGTGTTGGGGCTGTTGAACGCCTCCGATACCGCCACCGTTCTGACGGGAGTGGGGCTGGGCGTGGCGGGCGGTTTTCTGTCTTCGATCATGATGCTGGGATTTCTGCCCTACCTGGAGGCCCTGTTCGGGATCACCAGTTCTGTCAAGCTGCTGGAGCTGGCCAACCCCAATGAACCGCTGCTCAAGCGCCTGCTGGTGGAGACGCCGGGCACCTACCACCACAGCATCCTGGTGGGCAACCTGGCCGAGGCGGCGGCCCAGGCGGTACACGCCGACCCGCTGCTGGTGCGGGTGGGAGCCTACTATCACGACATCGGCAAGCTCAAGCGGCCCTACTTCTTCATTGAAAACCAGGTCGCCCGGGAAAACCCGCACGAAAAGATCGCTCCCAGCCTGAGCACCCTGATCATCACCTCGCACGTCAGGGACGGTCTGGAGCAGGCCCGGGAGCAGAAGCTCCCCGCCAGTGTGCAGGCGATCATCGAACAGCACCACGGCACCAGCCTGGTGGCTTATTTCTACCAGCGGGCATTGGAGAGCGACCGCCCGGAGCTGGTGACCGAGGCGGATTTCCGTTATGACGGCTCCAAGCCCGGGACCAAGGAGGCGGCCCTGGTGATGCTGGCGGACAGCGTGGAGGCGGCGGTCCGGTCCCTGCAGAAGCCGACCCCGGGACGGTTGGAGGGCCTGACCAGGAAGATCATCAAGGAGCGACTGCAAGACGGGCAGTTGGATGAATGCGACCTGACGTTCAAAGACCTGGACACCATCGCCACCACCTTTGTCCAGGTGCTCGGCGGCATCTTCCACTCCCGCATCGAATATCCGGAAACGATGATCACCGAGATCGAAAGAAGGAGGGCGCGGGGTGCAGTTGTTAATCAGTAACGAGCTGGAGGATGCCGCGGTCGGCGAGGATCTCTGCTCGCTGATCGAGGATGCCCTCCAGGAGGTGCTGGCCGGTGAGCCAGGCGGACCTGTCAGCCGGGCGATCGGGAATCGAGAGGCGGAGGTCAGCCTGGTGCTGGTCGACGACGTCAGGATGGAGTCTCTGAACAGGCAGTACCGGGGTATTGCCGGTACTACCGACGTGCTGTCTTTCTCGATGCTGGATGAGGATGGCGAGGAAGGCACGCTGTTCCCGCCAGGGCAAGTTGCGGCGCCGGCACCGGAGGCAGAGGTACTGCTGGGGGACATCGTCATCTCGATCCCCAGGGCGCTCAGCCAGGCTGCTGCTTACGGCAATTCTTTTCAACAGGAGATGGTCTTCCTGGCGGTGCACGGGATGCTGCACCTGCTGGGCTACGATGACGAGACCGAACCTGGCGCCGCCGGGATGATGGAGCGTACCCGCCAGGTGATGGACAGGTTGGGTCTGGGAGCAGGTGGCGATGTCTAGGCGCTCTTTCAAAATGTCTTTACAGGATGCGTTGTCCGGGCTTTGGTACTGCCTCTGCACCCAGCGCAACATGCAGGCGCACCTAGGGGTAGCGGTTGCGGTCCTGGTGGCTGCCTGGCTGCTGAAACTGAGCCGTCTGGAATGGGTGCTGGTGCTGTTTGCCATCAGCTTGGTGGTGGTGGCGGAGATGTTCAACACAGCCCTGGAAAGGACGGTCGACCTGTTTGTGGACACCTATCACCCGCTGGCGCGCCTGGCCAAACATATCGCGGCGGGAGCAGTGCTGGTCTCCGCCCTGAACGCGGCGGCGGTGGGGGTGCTGATATTTCTGCCGCACCTGCGGATGCTATTAAAGTGCTGAGTGCTGGGTGCTGANNAGGAACCGCATCCTGGGCATCTGCACCAACGACGAGGGGCAGGCGGTCTTTCTGGATACGCCGGGCATCCACCGGCCGCGCCACCGTCTGGGGGAGTATATGCTGAAAGTGGTCCGGAGGGCCATGGACGGGGTCGACCTGCTCCTTTACGTGGTGGACGCCGCCGCCCCGACCGGACCAGGGGAGGAGTTCATTCTCAGACAGGTTGGTGGGGTGCGTACCCCGGTGATCTTGGTGTTGAACAAGATCGACCTGATCAGGAAGGACGGACTGCTACCGGTCATGGAATGGTTTTCCAGGCGCGGCTCCTTTCTGGAAATAGTGCCGGCATCTGCTCTCACCGGCGCCAACCTGGATCAGGTCAAGAGGCTGATCTTCGACAACCTGCCGGAGGGGCCATGCTACTACCCGCAGGGGATGGTGACCGACCAGCCGGAGTGCTTCGTGGCGGCGGAGATCATCAGGGAAAAGGCGCTGTCGCTGACCCGGGAGGAGGTTCCCCACTCCATAGCGGTGGTTGTCGAGGAGATGCAGACCCGGGACAATCAGACTCTCTACCTGCCGGCTGTCATTTACGTGGAGCGGGAATCCCAGAAGGGGATCCTGATCGGTAAGAACGGACAGATGCTGAAGGAGATTGGCCGGCTGGCCCGGTTGGAACTGGAAACCCTGTTCGGCAACAAGATCTTCCTGGAGTTGTGGGTGAAAGTGAAAAAAGAGTGGCGTGACAATGAGAACGCCCTGCAATCTTTTGGATATGAATAGTCAGCTGTGGCGACAGAAAAAACCTTGCGGAGTTTTTTGAAGATTACAGCAGGAATTTGGCTGTTTCCCTCGAATACACATCATGAATACTAGTATCGATTGCTGCGCTATACCGGCAAGTGCTGCAGCCGCGCCCAGAGGCGGGTGCCCGCTGCGCGGTTGCCTGGCAATCAGGTCCAGGCAGAATTGATGGCGCGCTTGCCCTGAGACGGGCGGTCTGGTGAGGCATTCCGGAGATGCAGGAGTGGCGAGCGGGGCAGCCTGATCATGTTTAACAGATGAAACATGTTGAACCATGAAAGGGGATTGAAAGTTGAGGCAGGGTCCATCCACCAGTCATTGCCCCGATTAAAAGGGGACTGCAAATGTTTTGATGCTTATTTTTTCGGTAAGGTGATGGAACAATGCCTCTTGTTGTGTTTAGAGAAGAGATTGGCTGAAACATTAGGAGGTGGTCGGGCAGTCCTCTCGCCAGAGAGGCTGAATACCGTAGCGGGTTATAGTCCATATTTTGTTTTTATCTGCCAGGTATCAAGCAAGGATTAAAGAGGAGGGATTGGTGTGAAGGGACTCAGTCGGCGTGATTTCCTGAAGTTATGCGCGGGTTCTGCTGCGGCTGTCAGCCTGTCAGAGTTGCTGCTGCCGCACCTGCTGGAGGCGGCTCCGGCTTCGGGAAATCCCCCGGCGCTCTGGATCCAGGGCGCAAGCTGTACCGGTTGTTCCGTCTCCCTGCTAGACTCGGAGCAACCTGCCATCGCAACGATATTGACAGATGTCATTAGCCTCAAGTTCCACCCGAATATTTCCGGCGCCTCCGGCTATCTGGCCACGAAGGTCATCAACGATACGGCGGCTGCCGGCGGTTTCTACCTGGTGGTGGAGGGCTCCGTGCCTACCGGAGCCAATGGCATGTACTGCACCGTGGGTGAGACGGAGAACGGGCAAACGATCACCTTCGTGGATCGGCTCGCAGATCTCGGCTCCAAGGCCGCCGCAGTTTTGGCGGTGGGCACCTGTGCCTCTTTCGGCGGTATCCCCGCCGCCACCTATGGCGGCAATCCCACCACCCACGGCGGTCCCACCGGGTGCATGGGCGTGCTCGAATTCTTCAAGCAAAAAGGGATCACCACTCCGGTGATCAACGTTCCCGGCTGCCCGCCGCACCCGGACTGGATGGTCGGCAGCCTCGCCCACGTGCTGCTCTACAAGACACTGCCGCCGATGGACCAGTATCACCGGCCGACGATGTTCTACGGCCGGATTCTCCATGACAACTGCCAGCGGCGCCAGTATTTCGACAACAGCCAGTTTGCCAAGATGTTCAGCGAACCTTACTGCCTGCTGGAGTTGGGCTGCAAGGGGCCATTTGCCGCCTGCGACTCCTACAAACGGCAGTGGAACGGCGTGAGTTCGTGCATCCTGGCCAACGGTCCTTGTTACGCCTGCACCGACATGAACTTCCCGGACGGGTCCTCCCCGATCTACCAGCGCTATCCGGACGTGAAGCTGCCTGACATCGACGCCAGCGCCGACGCTGTCGGGGTCACCCTGGGCGCGGCAGTGGTACTCGGTATGGCTGCCCACCTGGTTGGCAATGCAGTAAATGGCCGTCTCGGCCACAAAGAAGAGTAGGGGGGTGGGGAGAGAATGGCAACTAAAGTAGTAGTTGATCCGATTACCAGAATAGAGGGCCACCTGAGTATCGAATGCGACGTGGACGGTGGCAAGGTTATCGACGCCAGAACCACTGGCACGCTGTTCCGTGGCTGGGAGCTGATCCTGCAGGGCCACGATCCCCGGGACGCGCAGGACTATGTCCAGCGGATCTGCAGCGTTTGCCCGGTTACGCACGGCGCGGCGGCCGCCTTTGCCCTGGATGACGCCTTCGGCCTGACCGGTCAGATTCCCGAAAACGGGCGGATCGTGCGCAACCTGATCCTGGGCGCCAATTTACTGCACTCGCACATCCTGCACTTCTACCACCTGGCGGCCCTGGACTACGTCACGGCTCCGAACCTGCCGCCGCTGGTGCCGCAGTATGCCGGCGACTACCGGCTGCCTGCCGCCGTCAACGCGGCGGCGGTGCAGCACTACCTGCAGGCCCTGGAGATACGCAAGCTGGCCCACACGATGTTGGCCGTCTGGGGCGGCCGTATCCCCGGCCAGAGGGGGATCGTGCCGGGCGGTTCTCCCGCCAACGTCGATACGGAGAAGATCGTCCAGTCCAAGTTCCTCCTGGCCCAAGTAACCGACTTCATCGACAATGTCTACATTCCAGACGTCTTAGCGGTAGCCGGGGCCTACAAAGACTGGGCGGCCATCGGCGTCGGCTGCAAGAACTTAATGACCTACGGCGGTTTCCCGATGGACAACAACGGGTGGAACGGGAAGCGCTTCTATTCGAACGGCGTCTACATCAACGGTCAGGCGGGCGCCCTAGATCCCACGCAGATCGGCGAGGACGTCCAGTATTCCTGGTACAAGGACGGCATCCCCAAGGGCCCGTATCAGAGCGTGATCACCCCGGAGCCGTACAAGGCCGCTGGCTACACCTGGCTGAAGTCCCCCCGGTACGACGGGAACGTCGTGGAGGTTGGCCCGCTGGCCAAGCTCTGGATCAACAATAATGCGACGCTCAAGTCAATACTACCGGGAGAGGCAGCCTTCTCGGTCATAGGCCGGCATGCCGCCAGGGCGGTGGACTGCTCCAATGTCGCCCACGCCATGGCTGATTGGCTGATGCAGTTGACTCCGGGCGGTCCCACCTGTGTGCCTAATGAGGTGCCGCAGCACGCGGAGGGCATGGGCATCAACGACGCCGAGCGCGGCGCCCTCGGCCACTGGATCGTGATCGATAACTGGAAGATCCAGATATACAACGCCATCGTGCCGACCACCTGGAACGCCAGCCCGCGCGATGACAACGGCCAGCCCGGACCGATGGAGCAGGCCCTGGTCGGTACCCCGGTTGCGGACGTCAACAACCCGATCGAGCTGGTGCGCGTGGTGCGCTCCTTCGACCCCTGCCTCGCCTGCGCGATACATTTGATCACCCCGGACCGGAAAGTTCGCAAGTTCCGGGTCTATTAGGAGGGATCTAATTGGCAAATATGGAAGACCGTCATACCCTCGCAGTGCGTTTCTTCCACTGGTGGGACGCGGTGTCGATCTTAGCCCTGATCTTCAGCGGCTTTTACATCCACAACCCGTACGGGTTCTTCCGGTGGATGTTCTACGACCTGGACACCGCCCGCAAGGTCCACTTCATCTTCATGTACTGCATAATCGCCGGACTGGTCGGGCGCCTCTACTACGCCTTCGCCACCGACGACTGGAAGAACTTTGCCATGGGCCCGAAGGACATGGCCAACATGCTCAAACTGATGCTTTATTACCTGTTCATCACCAATGAGGAGCCGGACTGGGGCGGGAAGTACAACCCCGGCCAGAAGGGGATGTACGCCGCCTTTGCCCCGCTGCTGCTGATCCAGATCTACACCGGGATGATCATGATGTGGCCAGGCACCTTTTCCAGTTGGGCGCTCTGGCTCGGCGGCATCAAGTGGATCAGGGAGGTCCACTACATCGTGGCCTGGGTCTTTGTCTATTGCGTGGCCGCTCATCTGTACCTGGACTTCTCCGAGGGGTGGGACAACATCCTCGGGATGTTCACCGGCAAGCGCCCGGTGAAAGTCCATCACCGGCACAAGAGCCCTCTGGTACATAGGGAGGCTACTCAAGGGGAAGGGCTAGACTGAGCGGCCTGGTATCAAGGATTCAATCTGATCTCGCCCCGGTGTGGGGCGTGGCTTGAAAACATCCAAAAAGCGCCAACCTACCCCAGTAGAGGTAGGCTGGCGCTTTATTCACAGATGACTACCCGCTCTAAGCTTCAGTGGGGGAA
>PLQY01000057.1:0-4117 GCA_003160265.1 Peptococcaceae bacterium
GTTACGCACTTGGCGCAATGTATGGGTACCCACTTGTATCCGTTGCAGCGATAGAGAATATTGCTTCGGATATCCAAGAAAAGGGCACCCGTTTTATCTACGCAGCAATCTGGCCTTTCCCATATCTCATCCTCCTGGATGGAAGGCGCTCCTCCATGATTTTTTACACAGTTTTCATTGCAGTCAGGGCAGCATTCTGTTGGTTCTTCACACATCTCGCTCACCTCTCTCGATATTAACTGGGCTGTTGAAAAAGGAATCGGCAATGTAAGGTAGTCATCAACCTTGTAATCCAAGGAAGATCCGCCTTAATAGGGTATGATATGGATATAAAGAATGTTACATCGCATTGTTGCTTCAAATTCTGTCGCCCCGATCATTAAATAAAAAAACTGCGGGCAATGAGCCTGCAGTTCTGTTTTACGGAGCCGGAACGGTTACCTGCGCCAGGTAAATTTGCTGTTAAGAATTCGAATGCCGGTGCAGCAGTTTACCGATTCCCCTGTACCTGAGTTCGATGGCGCCCTCTGGGCAGAGTTCCTGGCAACAGAAGCATCTGATGCAGTTGTCCATGTTCCAGCGGGGCATGGATTTGCCACCTTTCTCGATCATGCTGATCACTTTTGGCTTTAAAGGGCAGACATCGAAGCACCGGCGGCACCCGATACACTTCTCCTGCCGCAGGGCGGGTTCGGGAACCATGGCTCCCCGGAGCAGCGGCGCCATTAAGCCGAATATTCTGTTCGAGGAATCGGAAGCGCTTCTTGCCAGCTTAAAATGGGTGGTTTTCAGGCGTTCGATGCTCTCGCCGAGCACCGCTATCTCCTGTGGCAGAACCGCTCCCCACTTGCTCTCGTGCGCTTCTTTCAGGGCGGGAACATCCAGTGGATCGCTGTAACCGATCAGCCTCGCCGCTACAGAATCCACAGCACTGAGGCTCTGTCCCATGATCAGCGCGTTCAACTGGAACGGGCTGCCGTTGCGCGGCCCGTTCCCCTCCATGGCGGTGATCCCGTCTAGGATCGCGAAGTGGGTGCCTAACGCAGTGTTCAGGTCGAGCAGCATCCGGCTGAAGTTCCGGGGATCGGTCATCCTGGTGTGCCAGGCCGCTTTCTGGAGTCCGGGCACGCACCCGAACTGGTTCTTGATCGCCCCTGTCATAAAAGCCAGGCCATGAGTCTTGAGCTTGGGCAGGGTGATCAGCACGTCGGCCTCGTAGGGCGCCCTGGCAATCTCCCAGGACTTGCACAGCAGCGCATCCTCGCACTTGACGTGAAGGGACTCCCTGAAGTCTTGAAACTTCACTCCATAGCGCCCGGCCACCTCTGTGAGGCCGGCTTTTTCAACCGCCCTCCGGGGATCGCCGAAGCCTGGGGAGTCGCCGAAGGAAAGCTTCTCCGAATAGTCCCTGACAATCCGCACCACAGCTTCAAAGACGGCGTGATGGGTGACCACCAGAGACCCCGGCGCCTCGACGCTTAGCAGGTTGGGCTTGAGCAGCACAGAACTTCCTGCGGGGATCAGGCGCCGCAGGAAGGGCTCGCCCCCCAGCAGTTCGAAACCCTCCCTCAATTTTTGCTCGACCAGATCGACGTCGTACGAGGGACATTCTATCAGGGCGACCTGTTCCATTCGTAGCACTCCTTTCGCCGCGCTGAGAGTGGTCTTTTTCTCAGTAGTGCGGCAAATATTTTACCATAGATGACTACCCGCTCTGATACCCCCGCTTCCTCCGCATCCGGGCTAAAAAAGAAGCACTCAAGTATTGGTTCTGGCAGTTTATTCAACACTGCTTACCCAAACCCCTGCCGGGGGCAGCGATTGGTCACGATCCGGGGTACCGTGCGCAGGCGTTGGGCAACTGCTTGTCTTGCCTGGCAGCCTATGCTAAACTTAAGCAAAAGGGCTTATGAAAAGCGAGCGGGAGGGTACAACCGGTGTACAAGGCCCTTCTCTTTGATCTGGACGGCACGCTGCTGCCGATGGATATAGATGCCTTCACGAAAGCCTACTTTCACGGCGTCACCCGCAAGTTTGCCCACCTGCGACCTGATAAGCTGATCGGCGATATCCTGCATGGAACCGCCAGCATGGTCAAGAGTTGTGACCGGAACTCCACCAACAGAGAGGTCTTCTGGGCAGATTTCGCTGCCCGCGTCGGCTCTTCGGCCGGGGCCCTGGAGCCGATGTTCGATGAGTTCTATGACCGGGAATTTGCCAGTCTCAAGCAGGCCACAGGGGCCAATCCTCCGGTCCGTCCCCTGATGGAGAATTTATTCCGGAAGGGGTTTCGAGTGGCGATCGCCACCAATCCGATCTTTCCGGAGCGGGCGATCAGGGAGCGGCTGCGCTGGCTGGAGATCGACGATCTGCCCTATGACCTGGTCACCACATACGAAACGATGCACTTCTGCAAACCCAATCCGGATTATTACACAGAGGTGCTCGAACTGCTCGAAGTTGCTCCCGGAGAATGCCTGATGATCGGCAACGACGTGGAAGAGGACCTCAGCGCCGGAAACCTTGGCATTAGAACATTTCTGGTGGATGATTGCCTCCTGAACCCTAAAAACCTGCCTATCCAGGCCGATTATCGAGGCTCCTTCGCAGACCTGGCGGCCTACCTGGGCGATCTCTGCGTGCCTGCCAATTCTGTGCCGGATTGAACAGGGCTGTTGCCATTAAATAGTAGAGGCCGCCCGGATAGAAGATGTTCGCTCGAGCGGTAGTCATCTGTGGTGAACGCTCTTTAGTGCTATGAATGAGATCTATATTTTTCTTAACCGGGGTGTATACAATGACGGCGCCGGATTTTGTTCATCTTCATGTGCATAGCGAGTACAGCCTCCTGGACGGGGCGGCCCGGCTCAAGGACCTGGTGGGGAATGCCGCCGCCCAGGGCATGACCTCGCTCGCCCTGACCGACCACGGGGTCATGTACGGCGTGGTGGATTTTTACAAGCTGTGCAAGCAGCACGGCATCCATCCGATCTTGGGCTGCGAGGTCTATGTGGCCACCCGCGGGCGCTTGGACAAGACCCCTCACGTGGACTCGTCGCAGCATCACCTGCTGCTGTTGGCGGAGAATGAAACGGGCTACAAAAATCTCCTGAAGTTGGTCTCGGCGGCGCACCTGGAGGGTTTTTACTACAAGCCCAGGGTTGACCGGGAGTTGCTGGCCGAGCACAGCCAGGGTCTGATCGCCATGAGCGCCTGCCTGGCAGGTGAGATTCCCGCCGCCCTGATGGCGGGGAACCGGAAAAAGGCCGCTGAGGCAGCGGGGGTATACCGGGAGATCTTCGGGCAAAACAACTTTTTCCTGGAGATGATGGACCACGGGCTGAAGGAGCAGCAGTCGGTCAATTCCGGGCTCAGGGAGCTGTCCCGGTCTTTAAGCATTCCCCTGGTGGCGACCAACGACCTGCATTACGTCCGCAAGGAGGACGCCTCGGTCCAGGATGTGCTGCTCTGCATCCAGACCGGCAAGACCATCAAGGAAGAGCACCGGATGCGCTTCGAATCCCAGGAGTTTTACCTGAAATCGGCGGCGGAGATGGCTGCTGTCTTTCCGGATGACCCGGAGGCGCTGCGCCAAACCCTGGAGATCGCCGAGCGCTGCCAGGTGGACTTTGATTTCAACCACCTGTACCTGCCCGAGTACCAGGTTCCCGAGGGCGAGAGCCTGGACTCATACCTGGTCANNATCCCTGGACTCATACCTGGTCAAACTCTGCGAGGAAGGTATAAACCGGCGCTTCCCCGAGGTAATCCCGGCGGCGGCCCGGGAGCGTCTGGATTACGAGTTGTCGGTGCTCCGGCAGATGGGTTTTGCCGGCTACTTCCTGATCGTGCAGGATTTTATCACCTGGGCGCGCCAGCACGGAATTCCGGTTGGCCCCGGTCGCGGTTCCGCTGCCGGTTCGCTGGTTTCCTATGTGCTCGGCATCACCGACCTTAACCCTTTGAAGTACGGCCTCATCTTCGAGCGCTTTCTCAACCCGGAACGGATCAGCATGCCGGACATCGATATCGACATCTGTTACGAGCGTCGGAGCGAGGTGATCGATTACGTGGTGGGCAAGTACGGGGCCGACCACGTGTCGCAGATCATCACCTT
>PLQY01000057.1:4126-7702 GCA_003160265.1 Peptococcaceae bacterium
CAGCTTTATGACGAGGATGAGCAGGTACGCCAGTTGGTAGGCCTGGCGCAGGCGATCGAGGGCATGCCCCGCCACGCCTCCACCCACGCCGCCGGGGTGGTGATCACCAGGGAGCCCCTGACCCACTACCTGCCACTGCAACGTACCGGTGATGTCATCACCACCCAGTTTCCCATGGAGACGGTGGAGGGGATCGGCCTGTTGAAGATGGACTTCCTCGGTCTGCGCACCCTGACGGTGATCAGCGACACCTTGAAGATCATCGAAGAGCGGGAGAAGATCAGGCTGGACCTGGACCGGTTGCCGCTGGATGATCCGGCCACCTACGCCATGTTGAGCGCTGGCGAGACGGTGGGCGTGTTCCAACTGGAAAGCTCGGGCATGCGCCACATTCTCAGGAATATGAAGCCGCAGCGTTTTGAGGACCTGGTCCCCCTGGTTGCCCTGTACCGTCCGGGCCCCCTGAAGAGCGGTATGGTGGATGACTTCATCAGCCGCATGAACGGCCAGACCAGGGTGGAATACCCGCACCCGGTGCTGGAGTCGATCCTGAGCGAGACCTACGGGGTGATCCTGTACCAGGAGCAGGTGATGCAGATCTCCAGCGACCTGGCCGGTTTCAGCATGGCCAAGGCTGACACCCTGAGAAAGGCGATGGGGAAGAAGAAGCCCGAGGTCATTGCCAAAATGCGGGAGAGCTTCGTCCAGGGTGCTGCTGGACGCCAGGTGGACCCCAAGACCGCCGGGTCGATCTTCGATCTGATGGAAAACTTTGCCGGTTACGGTTTCAATAAGAGCCATAGCGCCGCCTACGCCCTGATCGCCTACCAGACCGCCTATTTCAAGGCCAATTACCCGGTTGCCCTGCTGGCCGCCCTGCTTACCAGCGTTCGGGGCAACTCCGACAAGGTCTCCTATTACATCCAGGAGTGCCGGCGGATGAACATCGAGATCATGCCCCCGGACATCAACGAGAGCCTGACCGACTTTACCGTGGTCGGCGACAAGCGGATCCGGTTCGGCCTGGGGGCGGTGAAGAATGTCGGCGAGGGGGCGGTGACGGCGATTATCCAGGCCCGCAAGACAGGTAGCGCCTTCTGCTCCCTGGACGATTTCTGCGAGCGGGTGGACCTGCGCCAGGTAAACAAGCGGGTGGTGGAGAGCCTGATTCTGTGCGGGGCGTTCAGCTCGTTGCAGGGGCGCCGCTCCCAGTTGGTGGCGGTGCTCGATGACTGCATGGAGACCGTCCAGGCCAACCGCCGGAGTCAGGGCGCCCAGGCTGATGGCCAGGTCTCCCTGTTCGACCTTCTGGATGAACCCGGGACAGATCACGCCCGGCGCTCCCTGCCGGATGTCCCGGAATATCCGTCCCGGGAGTTGTTGACCTACGAGAAGGAAATGCTCGGCTTTTACATCAGCGGCCATCCCCTGGAAGGTTTCCGGGATATCCTGGCCGGGCGGATTACTTATTCCATCGGCGAACTCTCCCGGTGCAAGGATGGGGACCGGGTTACCCTGGGGGGTATCGTCTCAGGCTTGAAGCGTGGTACCACCAGGCGGGGTGATGGCAAGATCACCTTTGCTCTCGAGGACATGGGTGGCAGCGTGGAGGTGGTTTTCATCCAGAAAATTGCGAATCCAGTTGCGGAGCGGAAGCGGAGCAACAGCAATTTCCCACAAAGCAACGGCAAGAACTCCCACCCACCTGAGGATGATGCAGTGGTGCTGGTGACGGGGAGACTCAGTCAGCAGGAAGAGACCTACCGGATCTTCGCAGACGCGATTGCTCCCCTGGAGATCAACAAACCCGTTAAAACCGATCATGTCTTGTATATCCGGATCAACCCCCAGGCGGGCAACCCGGAGGTGGTCGAGAGGCTGCAGCTACTTTTCATCCAGCACCGCGGGCAAACTCCGGTCCTACTCTATTTTGTGCGGCAGAAGAAACTGATCAAAACCGATGCCTCTTTCTGGGCTGACGCCACCCCGGATCTCTGTTACCAGATCGAAGGGTTATGCGGCCCGGGCTCCTGTTTCTTGCTTGACAGGGAGTCCGAGTTGCTGTCGCAAAAGGCGGCGGTCGGTCACAGCCTATGAGATACAATATTTTGAAAGATCAGACAGATTATGGTATCATAGACGTAAAGGAGGATGTGCCTTGGAAGATGATGTGCGGTCCGAATATATTGCCATAAAAGCCCTGGAGAACGGAGTGACCCTGATCGGCCTCACCCGGGGTCGTGAAACCAAGCTCAGCCATACGGAGAAGCTGGACAAGGGAGAGGTCATGCTGGCCCAGTTTACTGAAAATACGTCGGCCATGAAGATCAGGGGCAAGGCCATCATCTATACCCGGTTTGGAAACATTGAAACATTTACAGAATAGCTCCACATAGCCCCAGGATTCAAACGGAGCAAAGCGGAGTTTGAATTAGCCATGAACCCCGCCATCTGTAAGGGCGGAGAACATTAAAGAAGTTATTACAAAGAGGAATCCTTCTCTGCCAGGTCGAAACACTACCTGCCATACTGGTTGTTGGTGGTTGTTAGAAAAATCTTTTTATCGGTTGTTGAAATAAAGTCGTCTACAAACAACCAAAGTTTTTGTTTCTCCAACCATCAACCACAAGTCACTAATAGAATGGGGATGGGCAGCAGGTGTGGACAGTGGTCTATATTGCACCAAACAGGACTGAGGCTGAAATGATTAAAGAGCTCTTGAGTGCCGAGGGGCTTTTAGTAATGCTTCGCCCGGCCGGCATTCCACAATTCGGAGCCGGCGGTACCTTCGAAGTCCTGGTTCCGGAGTCTGAAGCGGAATCAGCGCACGAGATCTTGAGTGACACCGACCCTATCTAGTGCCCGCTTGGCGGGCACATGTACTTCGCATTCTTCCTCCACATCCGGGCTACGCCCGGCCTNNGGTAGTCATCTGTGGTTAGCCCGGATGCGGAGGAGACCGGAAACAAAAGGTCAGAGGTTAGAAAAAGCAGAAGGCGATTTGGTAGGGAGTGACTACGTGTTCAAGGACTTGTTCCGCAAGCCACAAAGGTATATTACGGTGCACTCCGACACTATGCCCCAGGAAAAGGAGACGCTGTGGATCAAGTGCCCGGAATGCGGAGAGATACTCTATGCGCGTGAGCTGGAGAAAAACTTGAATGTCTGCCGCAAATGTAGTCACCACTTCCGCCTATCAGCTCCCGAGCGACTGGCGATCACTCTCGATGAGGACAGCTTTCTGGAGTTGGATGCGGACCTGGATACGGTTGATCCTCTATCCTTTCCGGAATACAAGGACAAGCTGGCTCGCGCTCAGGAAGCCACTGGTCTGCAGGACGCCATTCTAACAGGGGTGGGCGCGATACATGGCTGGCCGGTGCTGGTTGGGGCGTTCGAACCCCATTTCATCATGGGAAGCATGGGGAGCGTTGTCGGAGAAAAGATAACCAGGCTGGCTGAGCGGGCGATTGAGAAGAAGCTGCCGTTGCTGCTGATCTCTGCTTCCGGTGGCGCCAGGATGCAGGAGGGGGTCTTCTCGCTGATGCAGATGGCCAAAACCTGCGCAGCCATCGC
>PLQY01000077.1 GCA_003160265.1 Peptococcaceae bacterium
ATTCCTGCCGGCCCCGCCTTGGGCATCTGCCCCTGGACCGGATTATTCAGCACACTGAAAAGATTGAACAGCGACAAAACGGCGATGAGGCTGGGGAAATCCACTCGTTTCTGTTCCAGGCTGGCTAACGTGTTCGCCAGCAGCATGTTCAGGCTCAGACCCTGGCTCTCCTGCTCGGCTCCCTGTTCCTGCGCCAAACTGATACCCCCCTTATTTTGGATGTGAGNNTGTACTCCGCATTCTTCAGGCCGGGCTGTAAGCCCGGATGCGGAGGATGTGAGATTTCTTGTTGGCATTGGTCTTGGCCAATGCCTTCCATTCCCACCTCTCACCTCTCGTTTCTCACCTCTCAATACGCTCCCCATTATTGTATTCGGAGGAGGATGGCAGGTGACTGCAGCATGAAAAATCATCGTAACAGTTCTCGCATTATTCGTTGCCTTCCTTTTTCTTGCTCTGTTATTAAGATAATGTATCGGCCCAGGCTGATCTTGCCCGGCAGTTGCAAGCCCCGGTGCAGAGATTCAGAGTCTAGAGGTTGAACAGGTCATCGATCCAGGGGATGTTCCCCAGCACTCTCCTGACCTCCACCCGGATCACGTCCCGTGCCTTCAGGAAGGCGTCGTTGGCCGCCTCGGCCACCTGTTGTTCCAGGTCAGCCACGTCGTTGGCCAACTGAGAGCCGATGGCCACCTTGGCAACGCTGACGTTCCCGGTGATCAGGATCCGGACGCCCCCGTTCCGGGATACCCCCTCCACGGACTTCTGCTGGAGACTGTCAATCAGCCTCATCAACACCGGCTTGAACAAAAGATCCGATATACCCAAAGCCTGTTCATCCGACATGTTTTTAACCCTCCCCTGGCAATAGCCTATTGCAGGCTCTATGCCGCTTTTTCCATTACTTTTTTAGACTTATCTCACCAGGTCGTGAAGGGCGGGCAGCGCCTCCAGCATCGCCCTGCGCCCACCATCGATCAATTCCGTGGCGTGGGAGAAATCACCCAGGTCAGCCTGCACCACCGGTGGATGGATCACCAGGTCGGCAGCGGCCAGATCGCGCAGGGCCACCTGCTGGGTAATCACGCTGGCGCTGCGCAGGATCACCTGGACAATGCCCCGAGGCTCGACGACGCTGCCCCTCTCGATCAGGTTGACGGCAGTGACCGTCCGTGCCCCCATCTGGCGCGCCAGCGGCACCGGAACCGCTTCCGCCACACCACCGTCCACCAGCAGCATCCCCCGGAAAGATACCGGTTCGAAGACCCCGGGGATGGCGGCGCTGGCCTGGACCGCCAGGCCAAGCGGGATATCCCGGACAATGACGGTACCGGACACATCATCCGCCGGCGGGCGGTTGGTGAACACCACCCGGTTCCCGCTGTTCAGATCCACCGCCACCAGACCCAGCGGCAGTAGCGCCTGGGTGATGTTCTTCTTGTCGGTGCACTGGTCCACATGGCTCCGGATGCGGTCGCCGTTCAGGATACCCCTAGGCATCACGGTCATTAACTGCAACAGGTCGCCGAAAACCCGGAACATCATCCGTATGTAGGTGCCAGTCCTGAAGTTGCTCTCGAAGATATCCTCGCGCTTCATCTCCAGGGCCATCTTCCGCATGCTGGCGGGGCTGACGCCGGCCGCATACATGGCCGCCACATACCCCCCGGCGCTGGTGCCGGTGACAATACCCGGCCTGATGCCGTTTTCCTCCAGGACCTCCAGCACGCCGATGTGGGATATTCCCAGCATGGAACCGCCGCCCAAAGCCAAGCCCAGATCCCGCTGCCTCACCCTCACACGACATCAACTCCCAGATGATCGCATACCGTCTGAATCGGATTGAAGACGGTATATTCGTTGGAGCCGGCAAACAGCAGTCCGACAGCCCGGTTGTCCTCATCCACGATCAGAGAGCCGCTGTCCCCCGGCAGCGATTTCAACTCCGCCATCACCTGTTCGTTGAAACGCACCACGTCATTGCCGTGGCCCATATTCACGTTCAGGGAGACCTTGACTGCCTTTATCGTGCCGGTGGTCAGTCCGGAGGTGCGCCCGCTCTTCCTGACCCGAGTACCCGGAACAAATTCTCCGGAGCCCTTGACCCGGCCGATCTCCAGGATCTCCGGGCCGATCATCTCGGGCTTCGCCGGCCGGGCGAGGGCGCAGTCCACCAGGTTGGTGGCGCCCATGGTCTCCAGGCGCAGGTTGTAGTGGGGGCGCACCGTCTTGATCATCGCATTGGCCGCCCTGACCCCTATGGATGCCAGTTTGCAGTCGACGTTCCTGCTGTAACGGGAGAAGGGAACGAACCGCACCAGGTGTCCGATCGTGTCGTCGTCGGTGCCCCCGTCATAGCTGCCCGGCTGGTACACCGGGTCTCCGATCCTGGACTTGCCGTCGTGCCCGTCGGTGGCGTTGGCCAGCACGTGGTTGTTTGACAGGATCAGCAGTTCTTCGGTCTTCCGGTCCTTGACCACCGCCCCGAAGGTTCCGGCAGTCACCCTGTAGTGGGCGATGCTCACCCCCGGAACCGCCGGCCGGCGTTTATCGATCCGTCCCAGCAAGCGGATCTCCCCCACCTCGATGACGTCCGTGGGCTTGCCGGCGATCCGCTTCGGAATGATATCGTCAATTCCCAGTGCCGCGACCGGCACCTTCTTATCCACGAAAAAAATAACGGCCGGCTCGTCCGTATCCTGCCGGCCACGCTTCTTATAGCCAATACCCATGCCAATCACATTAGGCAGCTCTGCAAAGCGGTTCTCGGCCACTTCCAGGGACCTGAACATGTTCTTCATCGGTCCACCCCCCAAAAAAAGCTTTGTAATAATGTAGTATATTCAAGGGTGGGGCTGGTTGGTGTCTATAGCCTGCGAACTACAGGTTCATTTTTTGGCGCCTCATACCCGGCAATCCAACCAGGCGGAAAGCTGATTGACACGATCCTGGGCGGCCGCCGCGGCCTCCCTGCAGACCTGGCCCATGTCGCTGCCGGTCAGTCTCTCGCCGAGTTCCCTGTAAAATTGCAAAATCACCTTTTCATAAGCAAGCGTCCGCTGAAGCTGCTCTTTAATACTGGTTACAGCCATCCGGAATCCCTCCTCTGATGATTGGCGCTGCACCAGGTCCCGCGCCCGGCGGGTACCCCCGGACGGGCGCGGACCAGCGCCTCCGGCACCCGGCACTGACAAAACATTCTTCATTTCCAGATCTGAGGAATTGTCATAGCGGCGAACAGATCGCTTTAGCGCTGGGCTGCTGTGGATAATATATGCAAGAAAGATGTTTGTGGGTGATCAAGAAAAGCCCTTCCTGATGAAGGGCTTCTCTGTCGTTGTCCGTCAGTCGTTCAAAGACGGTTTCGAAATTAACCGCGTACCGCAGCGATCTTGATGTCTCCACCCTCATGACACACGGTCAGTTCCACGCTTTCGGTCAATACGTCGGTATAACTGAAGGAAATACGGCGCTGCAATCTCTTCTCTTCCAACTTGATGATAAAAATATTGGGATAGGTGCACTCCAGAACCCCTTCTTTTTCCACAACCTTGTTTCGCCCTTTAAAAGACTTGAGCCTGACACGGTTGCCCACAAAGGTCTCGATGTCTTGCTTGATCCCTGCAAGCACCTGTTTAGTAGCCATCAACCTCACCTTTCTTTTATATCAATGATTGGCTGTAAACACCCATACGGATACTCATTATGCAATTGTACCATTTTATTAGCCTTCAGTCAATCGCTGTTTTGAGTGCT
>PLQY01000017.1 GCA_003160265.1 Peptococcaceae bacterium
TTTCGGTACCACTCTGTTCACCGCCAAGAAGCGGTATCCGCTCCGGTTGATCACCTTCTACGATTATAGCCAGAAGGAACCCTGGATTTTGACCACCAACCTGGGGCCGGAGGAACTGAGCATCGAGGACGCCGTGATCTATTACAGCCGCCGGATGGAGATTGAGGAGTGCTTCCGGGACATCAAGAACGAGCGGAACGGTCTCTGCCTGAGGGGCGCTCATTACAAGAGCCCCGAGCGCTATGACCATGTGGTGCGCCCGTAAGCAGCGCCGGAAGGCGCTGCGCGGGTCAGTCTGAAATCTGCCCCTGGCAAGGCAGCGGGCAAGATATGGGAATGCCCGTCATCACCCGGCTCATCCGAAAGGGAAACCGGACGGGGAGTGTAGCATGCCGGGAAAGGCGCAAGTCAGCCAACCATCAGGCTGCGACTGAGCGTCGAGATGAGAAGTCCTGCATGAGGATGAAAGTTAAATTACCTGAACGACAGCCAGAGGGGTGCTATCGTACGCCGCGGCGGAAGATGGTTAAAAACGCCGTGTGGCAGCGGGGGTGCGCATAAAAACGTGGTGCGCATGCCACCATATCCCCTGCCTCCCGGCCGCAATCAGCGGAAAATGGCGAAAATCGCATCCGACAGCAGGACAGGCCTGTCCAGGCTGACCTAAACGGGGATGGCCTAAACCGGAGCGCTGGAACTCAACAGCTATGGAGACAGCTCCTGAAAATCCGGCATGGCCACGGAGCCCTCGTAGTAGTCCGAGGC
The DNA here is from genome assembly GCA_003160265.1 of Peptococcaceae bacterium. Taxonomy (GTDB): domain Bacteria; phylum Bacillota; class DSM-12270; order Thermacetogeniales; family Thermacetogeniaceae; genus Palsa-1188. The sequence continues at coordinate 766 of PLQY01000017.1, forward strand.
GGGGAAAGCCCGTCACATGGCGAAGGAGGGCAGTTTACTCTCCAGTGCAACCAAGGAAGGATGCGTGAGGCATCATGAGAAGTCCCCAAATTGTATTGGAAAATCTACAGAGACAGTCTTTAAAGCAGGACTACCGGTTTGAGCGGGTGTACCGGAATCTCTACAACCCCGACTTTTACCTTCTGGCGTATCAAAATCTGTACGCCAACAAGGGAGCCATGACCCCGGGTGTGGACGGAACGACGCTGGACGGCACCAGTCTGGAGCGTATCGAATTCCTGATTGGGTCGCTCAAAGACCACAGCTACCAGCCACGACCGGCCCGCCGGTGCTACATCCCCAAGAAGAGCGGGAAAGGTCGGCGGCCGCTGGGGATTCAGGGAGCAAACGACAAGCTGGTGCAGGAAGTAGTGCGCTTGCTGCTTGAGAGCATCTACGAGCCAACTTTTCTGGAATCCTCCCACGGGTTCAGGCCGGGCAGAAGCTGCCACACGGCACTCGCCCACATGCAGCGCAGTTTTACCGGAGTCCGGTGGTTTGTCGAGGGCGACATCAAAGCCTACTTCGGTGCGCCAGGATAAGCCTGGTGCCTCCAGCGGGTGAGATTCCCGCCCCGGAAAGGAGCATAGCCACTCCACCGGGAATCGAGTCTTGGGTCCGTGTGTGGCAACAGCATGGACTAAGCGTAGACAGAGCGACATCCAGGCCGTAACGCAAGTGAAGCTATTGAGCCTCGTTAGAAGTCCGGGGGCCGACATGGTCGAAAACATGGAAGGCAACAGTAGGTAGCCGCAAAAGGCGATGGCTGCCGGAGACCCCGGCGGGGTCTGAGTGCACGGCATGGATGGAAACGGAAGCATCTAGGAACCTGGGAGATCCACTGCGGTCTTCGCAAAACGGAGTATGCCAACTGAATGGACCATCCACAAGAAGGCAGACGCCGCGGTGGAAGTCGGACCCGCTGGTAGTACTCGGAGCGTGGGAAAGCCACGTACATGGGGAAGCGGCGGGGCAGAGTGAACTCCTGACAGGGACACATTCTCTACACGCAGAGGCAGGATAAGGATGTCAACACAACTGGACAGGATAGCAGCAAAAGCCAAATCAGAACCGAAACTGCGCTTCACATCCCTTGCGCACATCATCACGCCGGACTTTCTCAAGGAGACCTGGCGGATGATGAACCGCAAAGGGGCAAGCGGAGTCGATGGAGAGACTACCAAAGAGTTCGAACGCGACCTAGATGACCGTGTCCATAACATCTGGGAACGCCTCAAGGCCAACCAGTACAAGGCGCCGCCGGTACGGCGCGTGGAGATACCAAAAGGCGAGGGCAAGACCAGGCCGTTAGGTATCCCCACCGTGGAGGACCGGCTGGTCCAGAGGGCGGTCACCCGCATCCTGGGAACCATATTCGAATCTGACTTTCTGGACATTTCGTACGGATTCCGGCCCGGCAGAAATCCTCATCAGGCCCTGAGAGCGCTTAGAACGCATGTCGTGACCAAGAAAGTGCGGTTCGTATTTGAGGCAGATATCCGTGGCTACTTCAACCACATCAACCACGAGTGGCTGATGAAGATGGTCAAACAGCGGATAGCTGACCCGGTCATCATCAATCTGATCGGGAAATGGCTGAAAGCTGGAGTGATGCTGAACGGAGTGGTTGTGCGCAACGAGGAAGGCACTCCCCAGGGTGGCCCGATAAGCCCGGTGCTGGCGAACATTTACCTGCACTACGTTCTCGACCTCTGGTTCGAGAAGAAGCACCGGAAATGCCTCCAGGGGGAAGCCTATTTGACCCGTTTCGCCGACGACTATGTGGTCTGCTTTCAGTACAAGCGAGATGCAGAGGGCTTTCAGATACTGCTGGAGGAACGTATGCGCAAGTTCGGACTGGAACTCGCCCCGGAAAAGACGCGGCTCA
>PLQY01000083.1 GCA_003160265.1 Peptococcaceae bacterium
TCTCTTTGTTGGTCCAGATAAGATCCCCGGAGGGCTTTTGCGATGACAGGTCGGCCATCCACCCTCCCCCTCGAATGTGGATGATCGATCCTGCAAAGCAAACTTGGCTCGCGCCGGGCCTGCGAAGGCGGAGGGCTGGTATTTCATCCGGGAATACTGGTCCCATGCTTGTTTTTGTCATCGTGGGTAAAGCCATCCCCTTCATTCCGGAACCACCACAGGAATAGAGTCATATAATGGCGAACTGAGTATCAGTGAATCTGCACAGATGATTAGGAGGGGGCCGCGATGGAACAGCGATCCGGACATGTTGCCGCCACCGGGGCGGAGATCGACGCCATTCTGGCCAATGCCAAGCACATTGCCGTGGTTGGGCTGTCCAAGGACCCGGGCAAGACCAGCCACTGCATCGCCAGCTACCTGCAGGATGCGGGTTACCGGATCATTCCGGTCAATCCCACTGCAACAGATCAGATTTTAGGTGAAAGGGTTTATCAGCGGTTGTCGGATATACCGGGGCGGATCGACCTGGTGGATGTTTTCCGCCCTCCCGGTGAGGCCCTGGAGATCGTGCGGGAAACGGCCGAACGGGGAATCCCGGTGATCTGGTTCCAGCTCGGCTGCGCCAGCGATGAAGCCGTGAGGGATGCGGTCAACAGTGGCCTCTGCGTTGTCTATGATCGCTGCACCATGGTCGAGCACCGCCGGTACGCTCACCAGTGAGCCGGAAGCAAAGGCTCCTGCCCGACTCTCCAGCGGCGGTAATTGCCTAGCTCTTCGAAGTTCCAGATTGGCTAAAGCACGGAAAAGACGATGAAGTGACAAAGTGCCGCCGGGACATAGACCGGACACGGGGATGAAATGAAGCAGATGCCGCTGACCTGGATAGTGGAGCCGACCGATGAAGGCAGGAGTTTGAAAGAGTTGCTGTACTCCCGGCTGCTGTTGTCCCATTCCCTGGTGGTGAAACTGAAACAGCAGCACAAGATCGCCGTCAACGGAATACCGGTATTTACTAACTACCGGCTGAGAGACGGGGACCTGATTAGCGTGGACCTAGATCTCGGTGAACGGAGTGAGATCTTGCCGGAGGCAGTCCCCCTGAAGATCGTCTATGAAGACGAGGATGTCCTGGTGGTTGACAAGCCTGCGGGTATGCCGGTTCATCCCAGCAACAAGCGCTACCAGACAGGGACTCTGGCCAACGCGGTTACCTACTACTGGCTGCAGTCGGGCCATAACGCCCTGTTCAGACCGATCAACCGCCTGGACAAGGACACTTCTGGGTTGGTCCTGATTGGCAAGAACCAGTTTGCGCATCAGAGCATCTTCCGCCAGCAGCAGAAGCATCGGGTCGAGCGCTGCTACTACGCCCTGGTGGAGGGGGCGGCAATGCCTGATCAGGGCCGGATCGCCGAGCCCATCGCCCGCCTGGAGGACCGGTCGCGCAAACGCATCATTGCGCCGTACGGCCAACCGGCGGTGACCAACTACGTGGTGCTGGAGCGCTACCTGCAGCATACAATGCTGCAGCTTCATCCGGAGACCGGCCGTACCCACCAGATCCGGGTGCACCTCAGCTTTGCCGGCCACCCGGTCTGCGGGGACGAGTTGTACGGCCGGTCCTCACCGCTCATCGCCAGACAGGCCCTGCATGCAGGCGAGATCACCTTTAACCATCCTCGGACCGGGGCTGCTATTACCCTGGCTGCTGCACTGCCTGATGATATGCGGGTGGCCCTGATCACCCTGCAACAGCAGGGCGACTGAGTAGCCTCTGATAGCGTGCTTGCCCTGAATGCCCTTTTAAAACAGGTTGACATGTGTAATAAACTGGACTATAATAGTCTTAATTAAAGATGGTCGGAGGGGAGGCTATTGCAATGAAGAGAAAGATTGTGCGGATCGATGAAGAGAAGTGTACTGGCTGCGGATTGTGCGTCGATGCCTGCCATGAAGGCGCTCTGCAACTGGTGGATGGCAAGGCAAGACTGATGTCTGAATCTTACTGCGACGGCCTTGGGAACTGCCTGCCAGAATGTCCGGCCGGCGCCATCACTATCGAGGAGCGGAATGCGGCTGATTTTGACGAGGGAGCTGTGAAGAAGCAGATGGAGACAGCGAAAGCAAAAAGCACGGAAAAGCCAGGCTCGGAGGCATCATGCGGGTGCGGTGGGGCTGAAAGCGCGTCTGCGCCAGAGGATGTACCCGAGAAGCTCGCCTGTGGCTGCCCCGGTACCAGCGCCAGGCTCATCGAGAGGGGAGAATGCGCTCACGGCGCTGCTGCTCCGCAACAGGCGGCTGCCCCGGAGTCCCAGCTTCGCCAGTGGCCGTGCCAGATCAAGCTGGTTCCGGTCAACGCTCCCTACCTCGATAATGCCGATTTGCTGGTGGCGGCCGATTGCACGGCCTATGCCCACGCCAACATTCACAGCGATTTCATGCGCGGCAGGATCACCCTGATCGGCTGTCCCAAGCTGGACGATACCGATTACGCCGAAAAACTGACGGAGATTCTGAAGGCGCACGAGATCAGGAGCATCAAAGTACTGCGTATGGAAGTGCCCTGCTGCGGCGGTATCGTCAATGCGGTCAAGCAGGCCCTCACCGACAGCGGCAGGATGATCCCCTGGGGTGTGGTCACTATCGGCACCGATGGGCGAGTTGTCGAGGATATATAAGCGTGAGTTACAGGGGTGTTCAACGTTGCAGGGGATGGCTAATGCCTTGAAAGAGCGGTACAAGTTTGTTTAAGAGGAACAGCGCTTGATTGATCGACTAATACAGGACTATTATAGTCTTTAAAAAGAAAGGGGGTGTCGCTCGTGGAGGTCATCAGGCGCAACACGGAATACGCCATTCGGGCGCTGGTACACCTGGCTGACAACCGGGAGGCTATCGCCAGCGCCTGGGAGATCGCCGGCAGCCAGGACGTGCCGGTGGAATTCCTGCAAAAGATCCTGCAAAAATTCGTCAAGCGCGGCATCGTCGACTCCCACCGCGGCGCCCAGGGGGGGTTTTCCCTGGCCAAGGAGCCTGGCGAGGTCACCCTGCTGGAGGTCGTGGAGACGATGCAGGGAAAGCTGGCCATGAACCGGTGCTTCCTCGGACGGGATGGTTGCCCCAGGGCGCCGAATTGCCCACTCAAGCAGAACTGGCTGCAGATGGAAGGTCAGATTGCCTCGCACATGGCCGGAATCACCCTGCAAGATCTGGTGGATCAGGTCAGGGAATCCTCAAGGTTCGAAGTTCGAGGGGAAAGGCAATGATTCCTTATAAAAGCGTGTATGCCTGCCTGGCCTCAGGTCATCAGCAACTCATCGTCCGAGTCTTCACTCTCCTGGCACTCATTGCATAGCCGGTTGGCAAAGTCCAGCATCACCTGCAGCCTATCTTCGGGCATCATCTTAATCAGATCGAGCAGTCTTTCTCTGATCTCTTCCAAGACAAGGACCCCTTTTTAAGGTATGGGGACACACCCCCTTCGGGGGGGCATGCCCCCTATAGTATGCCCGCCTGGCGCGAGTGTAAGCCCCTTGCATTACCGGGGAGATTTGGAGGATGGGTTGACCAGGCTCTGCAGCCCGGTGTAAGCGCCGCTGGCATAGGCGATCTCTCCGTCCACCAGCACCAGTTCCACCTTGGTGCGCCAATCGAGGGGATGGCCGGTCAATACCACCACGTCGGCGTCTTTGCCCGGCCTCAGGCTGCCCACCCGGTCGGCAACTCCCAGGATCTCCGCCGGGTTGATGGTGATCGCTCTCAGGGCCTCGTCCTCGTCCATTCCCTCCCTGACTGCCAACACAGCGGTCAGGGGCAGGTACTGCACCGGGATCACCGGATGGTCGGTCATCAGGGCGACCTTCACCCCGGCCCTGGCCATGATCCCCGGCGTGGCGAAGGTGCGGTCCTTCAATTCCACCTTGATCCGGGCGCTCAGGGAGGGACCCACCACTGCGGGGACGCCCCGCCGGGCTAACTCCCCGGGGATCTTGTGGCCCTCGGTGGCGTGCTGAATGCTGACCTTGATGTTGAACTCATCGGCGATCCGCAGGGCGGTCATGATGTCGTCGCTGCGGTGAGCGTGCACCAGCAGCGGCAGTTCTCCTCTGAGCACCGGGAGCAGGGCCTCCATTTTCAGGTCCCGGTCCGGGCGTTTGGAAGGATCGTCCTTGCTGCGGCCCAGCTTGGAGCAGTAGGTCTGGGCGTTGACCAGGGCCTCCCGCAGCAGGGCCGCCGTGGCCATGCGGGTGATGGGGGCCTTCTTCTGGTCGCCGTAGACCCGCTTCGGGTTTTCGCCCATCGCTGCCTTGATCCCGACCGGATTTTTCAGGATCGCCTCGTCCACTGTCCGGGCGTAGGTCTTCATCACCAGGCTCTCGCCCCCGATGACGTTGGCGCTGCCAGGACCCGTCATCACCGTGGTTACTCCGGCCATGACCGCGTCCTGGAAGGCCAGGTCCTCCATGTAGATGGCGTCGATCGCCCGCATGTGGGGCGTGACCGGGTCCGAGGTCTCGTTGGCGTCGTCTCCCTCCACCCGGTAGATCTCTTCCATGATGCCCACGTGGGTGTGGGCGTCGATATAACCCGGCAGCACATAGCGGTTGCTGGCGTCTACCAACTGCGCCTCGGGCGGCAGCGAACGCCCGCTGCCCAAGTCGACAATCCGCCCGTCTTCAATCAGCAGCACGCTTTCTCTCTCGTAGAGGTGGCCATCCATCGTCAATATCTTACCGTTGATCAGAGCGAGCACTGCACGCCCCCTCCTTTAAAAGAAGTAAGTTATGAGTAATGAGTAATGAAGAATTCTGAGTACCTGAATGAAACGTCAGCCCTCTAAAACGGGCTGAGAAATTACCAAAAGAAGTGGTCTCTCTCCATAGTATTTAGAGGGCCGGTTAATTATAACCGGCGTGTAAGTAATGAGTAATGAGTAATGAAAGTCCTTCGAATTTCTCTATCTTTACACTCATCACTCAATCCTCGTCACTCATTACTCGCAAGTTGCGCAGGGTGGACAGGTTGGCGACGTCCTCTTTCATGTCCGGCCCCTTTGGCGTCTCCAGGACCATCGGCAGGCGCTTCAGGCGGGGGTCGTTCAGGAGCAGGCGGAAGGCCTCCAGTCCGAGCTTGCCCATTCCGATGTGGGCGTGGCGGTCCAGGTGACCGCCCAGATCACCCAGGGAGTCGTTCAGGTGGATGGCCTTCAGGTGTTCGAGCCCAACCAGGCGGTCCAGGGAGGCGATGGTCTGCTCGTAGCCCTCGGGGGTGCGAAGGTCGTAGCCGGCGGCAAAGGCGTGGCAAGTGTCGAAGCAGATGCCGAGCCGCTCCGGGTAGAGGCAGCGCTCCATGATCACGGCCAGGTGCTCGAACTTGTAGCCTACACTGGAGCCCTGCCCGGCGGTGATCTCCAGCAGTACCGTCACCTGATCGTTCTGATGCCGGGTGAAGCACTCATCCAGGGCGCGGGTGACCCGGCTCAGGCCTGTGTCTTCGCCCGCCCCGCCGTGAGCGCCGGGGTGCACCACGATGAAGGGGAGCTTGAGGGTGGCGCAGCGCCCCACCTCCATGATGAAGCTCTCCAGCGATTTGTCCCAGGCGTCGTCGTCGGGAGTTGCCAGGTTGATCAGGTAGGCGGCGTGAGCGAAGATGGGATCGATCCCGGATGCTGCCCGGGCCGCCTGAAAGCGGGCGACATCATCCGCCTCCAGGGGCTTGGACCGCCACTGCTGGTTGCTCTTGGTGAAGATCTGGATTGTCTCGCAGCCGATGCTGCTGCCGCGTGCAACTGACTTGTCCAGGCCTCCGGCAATGGACATATGGGCGCCAAGCGGCATCTTGCCACCTTCTCTCTATTTTCCTTCTACCGCAGTCAGTACAACGTCCAACTGGCGCAGCATCTCCTCGACGTCGCCCCCGGTGATCACCAGGGGGGGCTGGAAGGCCAGCACGTTGCGGGAGCGGCCGTTCTTGCCGATTATGATGCCCCGGTTCTTCATCAGCTCCAGCACCCGGTCGGTCTCCGTTGCCGCCGGCTCCTGGCCGTTTTTCACCAGCTCCGCTCCCAGCATCAACCCCAGTCCCCGCACGTCTCCGATCAGCGGGTGTCTGTCTTTCAATTCGAGCAGGCGCCCCTTCAAGGATGCGCCCAGCTCGGCGGCGTTCTCGGCCAGTCTCTCCTTCTCGATGACATCCAGGGTGGCCAGGCCGGCGGTCATGGAGACCGGGTTGCCCCCCAGGGTGGAGGACCCGGGCCTGGTGTACCGGTCCGCCACCTCCGGGACGGCGATGAAGGCGCCGATCGGCGCCCCGTTCCCCAGGGCCTTGGCCACGGTCATGATCTCCGGCTCCACGCCCCAGTGCTCGATGGCGAACCACTTGCCGGTGCGC
>PLQY01000108.1 GCA_003160265.1 Peptococcaceae bacterium
ACGACTGCGGCAGAAATCCTGATGCCGGGTGCACGACCCGCTAAAGCGGGTACCCCGTTGCGAGGGGTACCCGGCGGGTCAGAGGGGGATGATACCACAATCAAGTTTCGATCAGTTATGCCCGAAGATTAGAATCAAAGATCTTTTATTTTACGCTGAAGCCGTACTTCACAAAGATCGCCTGGGCAGCGCTGCTGAACAGAAAATTCTCGTAGCTCTGGCTGGCGGCCGCATTCTTGCTGGCCTGGATGACTGCCACCGGGTAGAGCACCTTGGCGTTGATATCATCCGGGGCGTTCGCCACTACGTTGACTTTGGTGGAGGCCATGGCGTCGGTCGCATACACGATGCCGGCGTCAACATTCCCCGTCTCCACGTCCGTCAAGACCGTGTCCACTTCGCTGGTCATGATCTCCTTGGGTTTTACCTGGGCTGCGATGTTGTCTTCATTGAAAACCATTACGGCATACATGCCGGCGGGGACAGAACTGGGGTCGCCGATGGCCACCTTTGTCACATTAGCGTTGGCCAGGTCCTGAAAACTAGTGATGCCCAAAGTGCTGCCTGTCGGTACAATCAGCACCACCTTGTTGCCCAGCAGGTCTTTGCGGGTGTCATCCAGCAGCAGTTGCTCCTTCTGCAGGGCGTCCATCTGCTGGGCAGCCGCCGAGAGGAAAACATCGACCGGAGCGCCGTTCTCGATCTGTTGTTGCAGGGCGCCGGACCCACCGAAGGTTGCCGTGATGGTTACGTTGAGATTTTCTTTCATGTAGAGGCTGTCAACATCTTTCAGGACGTCTGTCAGGCTAGATGCGGCGGAAACAGTCAGGGACACGGGTTGCTGTGCAGCGGGTGGCGCCGCCTTCGGGGCGCATCCGGCCACGGTCGCCAGAACCAACAGCAGGGCCAAAACCATACAGGCAATACCAGTTGGTCTCTTCAAAGACGATCATTCCTTTCGTTTTTACTCAAGATGAATGGGTCTGACATAACTTCACTCCGGCACCCGGGAACAGCACTCCCCGGGCATTGGCTTCAGTAGGGGATTGCTTTCCCTCCACTGAAGCGGAGGAGAAGCGGGGGCATTAGAGCGGGTAGTCATCTGTGGTAAAATAAAAAGAGGGGCAGGCAACACCTACCAAGATGGCGCCTTACCCGGCCCGGATCAAACCATGTATCACCAGCATCCACTCCTTTCCAAAAGGAGGCGCAGTCGTTTCCAACTGCACCCTGTCGGCCGGCTACCATACCTCTGAAGTTTAGGTATCCCGGCTCGGAGTGCATAACTTAAGCATACTTAAACTAACGTAACCTAACATCTATTTGGTAAATCTATTATATTGTTTGGTATAGTTAAACGCAAGAAAAATAATCGAAAATGAGGGGAAAATATGTCAGGTAGCATCTCTTACACCCCCAGCGAGGTCGCCGAGATCTTGAAGATCTCCAAGTTCACCGTCTACGAACTGATCAAGCGCGGTGAACTGGCCGCCTATCACGTCGGGCGCAAGGTCAGGGTGGAGGCCCCGGATCTGGAGGTTTTCAAACAGAGGACGAAGGGAGTAACCCGGCAGGGATCAGGGAACATACCGGAATCAGTTGTGCCTGTAGCCGAACCGGTGATCATCTGCGGCCAGGATGCGATTCTCGACATTCTGGTCCGGCGGCTGGAAAGAGAGTTGCCCGGGAACAACTGCCTGCGCGCTCACATGGGCAGCATCAACGGACTGCTGGCCATATACTACGGCAAGGCAAACGTGGCCACGGCGCACCTCTGGGATGGCGATACCGACGAGTACAACCTTCCCTACATCCGGCGCATCCTCCCCGGACAAAAGATGGTGATCATCAACCTGGTTTTCCGTACTCAGGGCTTTTATGTGGCGGGGGGAAATCCCCTGGGGATCGGCAGGTGGGCCGACCTGATCAGGCCTGGCATCCGGTTCGCCAACCGGGAGCCGGGCTCCGGAACCAGGGTGCTGCTTGACGAACAGTTACGCAAGTTGGATATCGACCACTATCAGATAACTGGCTACGACAATGTGGAAACAACTCATCTGGCTGTCGCCAGTTGTGTCGCCAGGGGCGCCGCCGATGTCGGGCTGGGCGCAGAATCGGTGGCCACCCAGGTTAAGGGCCTGGACTTCGTTCCCCTGCAGAAAGAGCGCTACGACCTGGTAATGCGCAAGGAAGACCTGGACAAGCCTTATGGAAAGGCCATTTTGACTCTGCTCCGCTCGACATCCTTCCGCAACGAAGTGAGTGGCATGGGCAGGTATGACCTCTCGCAGATGGGAAAATTAATCGCCGAAGTATATTAGTGCTGTTTCAAGCCTTTGCTTGAAAATGAGCGGTATTAATCTAAAAAATGGTATAATACGTAGTGAATAGCCAGACATCACCACCTTGCATCACCAGGAGGATTGATCAATGAAAAAAGTGCTCAAGATCCTGCCGATCCTTTTACTGTTCCTGGCCGTGGCTGCCGGCTGCGCCAAACATGCCCAACCGCCGCCGCCGAGCAATGTCCCCGCGCCGGTTCAGTCCGCCAAAGCCAACCCGGCCAAGACCATTGGCGCCACCAATGCCTCCGTGTTTTTCCTCAGCAACCAACTGGGATGGGTTGCCGTCAATCTGGAAGGACAACAGCCGGCGGCCAGCGTCATCCTGCACACCGGGGACGGCGGACAGAACTGGGTGCAGTTGAACTCCCCGGGCCTGTCGGTCGTCCAGCAACTGGCCTTTCCTGATGCCCAGCACGGTTGGGTACTGGCTACAACTGACGCCGCCGGCAATAATACGCGCTGCGCCGTCATGGCCACGGCCGACGGCGGACAGACCTGGACACAGCAGTGGACAGGAGAGCTTCAACAGGGGGGCCGGGCATATCAGATGCAGTTCCTGGATACTAGCAACGGCTTCGCCCTGATCGGCGACACCCTTATAGCCACGATGGATGGCGGCGCCAACTGGGTACAGCGCCCCATCGCACAGGGCATGAGCGGCTTCAGTTTCAGCAACAGCCTGATTGGTTGGGCGGTTGGAGCCAACTCCATCTGGCACACCACCGACGGGGGAGTGACCTGGCACAGTCAATGGACGATACCGGACAAGATCAAAAGCGAGTTCCCCGACGATGGAGGCGTTGTCACCTTTGTCTCCCCCAACGCCGGTTGGGCGCTGATCCAGGGAGAATCGTCCATGCAGCAGACCTCCAAGCTGGTCCTGCATACGGATGACGGCGGCAGCACCTGGACGACTACCAGCGCCTACCTCACGCCAGCCGATCAGGCCAATCTCCCGGCGGCGCCCCACTATACCACGTCGTGCTTTGTACCGGTGAGCGCGACCACCGCCCTGCTGGCAGCATCGCCTCCCACCGACTACCCGGTACTGTATAGCACAGTCGACAATGGGAGCAACTGGGAAACGCTCAGCGATGGGATGACCGGCGCTTCGGGCCTGCCCAAGGGCACCTGGGGAGACCTCAGTTTCGTCAACGGGAGCGAGGGCTGGGCTGCGGTCATTACCCAGACCCCGACTCAGTCGGGCAGCAGCAACACCGTCAGCAACGTGGCCCTGCTGCACACCCTGAACGGCGGCAAGACCTGGAGCAACCAGCTCCCATAATTGGTCATTGGCTGCGGGCCGTTTGGCTCCTGAGCAGTTACAATACTTCTTATACTGCCGGAAGGTTGATCTTGAACGTGCACCCCCGGCCGGGAGCGCTGTCGACCTCGATCCAGCCATCATGAGCCCGGACGATGCCGTAGGCCACCGGTAAGCCCAGCCCGATGCCCTTGCCTGGCCGCTTGGTGGTATAGAAGGGCTCGAAGATGCGGGACCGGTCGCTTTCCTCGATACCGGCGCCGGTGTCGGACACCGAGAGACAGGTGAACCTGCTGCGCCCATGTACTCCACATTCTTTCAGACCGGGCGTTAGTCCGGATGTGGAGGAGGGCACCCGAACGCCCGTCTGTCCGGAACGAACTGCGGATAAGTTTTCAGTCCTGATGGTGAGGGTGCCCCCATCCGGCATGGCATCCCGGGCATTCAACACCAGGTTGGCAATCGCCTGGTCGAGGGCGGCGGTATCGGCGTTCACCATCCATAGATGCGGGCTCGTCTCCAGCCTGATGTCAATACTCCCGCCCAGCATCTGCGGCAGCATCTTCCCGAGTTCATCCACTCTCTGGTTCAAGTCTGTGGGAACCTTGAAGAGGGGGAACCGGCAACTGAACAACAGCAACTGCCTGGTAAGATTGGCACAGATCAGGGCGCTGTTCCGGATCCTTGACAATGCCCGGTGCAAGGGATTATCCCTGGAGAGTCCGGGCAGGAAGAGGTCGACGCAGGCATAGATCACCGTCAACTGGTTGTTCAGTTCGTGGGCCATGCCTCCTGCCAGCAGGCCCACCGCATCTATCTTCTCGACCTGGAACCGCCCGGCCTGAGCCTGGAGTTCGTCTTCTCCACGCCCGGGCGGGATAAGTATCTCATCCTTCAGCTCGCCTTCGGAGATGTCGCGGGGTGCCACCAGTACTAAAAACTCCTCCTGGCAGACGACGGTCCTGGTTTCGATCTCCGCCCAGCGCATCTGTCCGGCCTTGGAAACGATCTTGACAGAAAAGGTCGATGCCGACACCTCTCCACGACGGTGCGCTTCATAGCGCTCTTTGACGATCTCCCGAAAATCCGGGTGTAAGAGCCTCCATAAATTTACTTTTTTGAGTTCATTCGCCGTATACCCGGCAAAGGAGCAGGAGCACGGGTTGACCAGGCGCGGGCGCCTTCTTTGGATAACAAAAAGAAAAGCTGGCGACACTTCCGCCAGCAACCTGTAATCGAGTAAGTCTTTCCTGAGGCCGGCCTCCCGTTTCCGGTGTTCCAGAAGCTCCTTTTCCATTGCCTGGTTGACAGTTGTCAGTTCCCGCAGTTGCTCCCTCAACTGACTGGGGGAGTACTCACTGCCGAAACCGGTTTCTTCATGCACCTGCCCGTACATGATATCCGGGACCCGCTCTGCCATCCCGTACAGCCTGGTGGCCACCTGTCCGGAATTAATCGTCATTCCTCGACCCCCCTGCCGGAAATAATCGATCTTTACCATTTATGGTGATTACCTATTAGGCTATTTCGCCAAAACAGGAAAATCTCCTGCAAGATTTCCTGATAAATTCTATATTCTCACATTATTACATTTGGTGGGATCACCGAAAAGAAACGGAGGGAAAAAATTGGCCAGGCTGACTTTTTTAGGAGGAGCCGGCACTGTCACCGGTTCCTGTTTTCTTTTGGAGATCGGAAAGCTGAGGCTGCTTGTGGACTGCGGCATGTTCCAGGGCAACCGGGAACTGCGCACGCGCAACTATCACAGCCTGAATGCCCCGGTTCTGTCCGCTGACTACATCCTGCTGACCCACGCCCACATCGACCACTCGGGGCTGATTCCCCGACTCTACAAGCAGGGCTGCCAGGGCAAGGTGCTGGCCACCAAAGCCACCGTGGACCTCTGCGGGATCATGCTGCCGGACAGCGGCCACATCCAGGAGATGGATGCGGAATGGGAGACGCGCAAGGCCAAGCGTCGCGGCGAGAAGCACCTGGACCCGCTCTATACTGCCCAGGATGCCCGGGACTGCCTGCAATCCTTCACCGGAGTCTCCTACGAGCAGGATGTCGCCCTGGATGATCGGGTACGCGTCCGCTTCCTGGATGCAGGGCATATTCTCGGCTCCGCCATCATCGAGGTCTGGCTCAGAGAGAACGGCCAGGAGGTCAAAATCGTCTTCAGCGGCGACCTGGGCAACAAGGGCACGGCCATCGTCAGGGACCCATCCGTGGTTTCGGAGGCGGACTATCTGCTGCTGGAATCCACCTACGGCGACCGCATACATGAACCGGTGGCCAATGAAGCCCGGCGGCTTCAGGAGATCATCCAGGACACCGTCAAGAGCAGGGGCAACGTGATCATCCCGTCCTTCGCCGTTGGCCGGACCCAGGAGATCCTCTTCTGCCTCAATGGTATGTTCAAGCGCGGCGAACTGCCGCCAATTCCGGTCTATATTGACAGCCCGCTGGCTGTCTCGGCCACAGAGATCTTCATTAATAACCCGGACTGCTATGACGATGAGGCCAAGGCCAGTTTGAGCAGCGGCGACCCCTTCCGCTTTCCCAACCTGACCTTCGTGCGTGACGTCAAGGATTCCATTGCTCTCAACAACAGCAATGATCACCAGTGCAAAGTGATCATCTCCTCCAGCGGGATGTGCGACGCTGGCCGGATCAAGCACCACCTCAAGCACAACCTCTGGCGTCCGGAGTCGTCGGTAGTCTTCGTCGGCTTCCAGGCCGAAGGTACCCTGGGCCGACGGATCCTGGACGGGGAGAAAAAGGTCCGGATCCTGGGGGAGCCAATCAATGTGGCGGCCAGGATCTACTCCCTGCAGGGCTTCTCCGCTCACGCCGATCAGAACGGCCTCCTGGACTGGGTCTCGCACCTGTCCCGCAAACCCGAGCGCCTGTTCATCGTTCACGGTGAAGCTACGGCTGCAGGCACCCTCAGCAACCTGGTGGAGCAGCGCTTCGGCATCAACACGTTAGTGCCCCGGGCGGGCGAACAGTACCTGATCACTCCCCACGGCCTGGAACTGGCCAGGGCGCCGCTGCCCAGCGTGCATCCGTCCGGCCTGGACACCAGGCATCAGTTGCTGCTGGAGATCTTACGGCTGGATAAGGCGCTGGCTGAGGCCAAGGAAGACCTATTGCTGATGGAAAACGAGGATACTGAAGCCGAGGCTCTGAAAAAGATGGTACCGGAGCTTGGCGAGAAGATCGATGCCTTGCTGCAGATCGTCCCAAAAAGGGGATAAGGCGTATTGCTGGAGCAGGCTGACGAACCCGCCGGAACAACCGGCCCGCCAATCTCACAGCACATGCAGGTCCTGGGAGCTCTGGGAGACTCCGGCGCTCTCGAAGGTGGCCATCCGGTTGATGATCTGGGCGGCCGCTTCCACGATGGTCATCGCCAGCGCCCCGCCGGTGCCCTCTCCCAGGCGCAGGTTCAGGTTCAGCAGTGGCTTCAGGCCGAGTTCGTTCAGCATGTAAATGTGTCCATACTCCACGGACTGGTGCGCGGCGATCATGTAATCCACGGCGCCGGGTACGAGCTTGCCCGCCAGGAGCGCCCCGGCAGTGGAGATAAAACCATCCACCACCACGGGGATCTTGAAATAGGCAGCGCCCAACACCACCCCGGCGATCCCCCCGATCTCGAAACCGCCCACCTTGGCCAGCACATCCACCGGGTCTGTTGGGTCCGGGCGGTTGACTTTCAAAGCGCCCTCGATCACCCGGATCTTATTCTCCAGGGCCTCGTCATTGAGACCGGTGCCCCTGCCGGTGACCTTCCCGACCGGCAGTCCCGAGATGGCGGCCAGAATAGCACTGCTCGGAGTGGTGTTGCCGATTCCCATGTCCCCGGTGCCAACCAGTTCCACACCGTCTTTGACCAGACCGGCCACGATGTTGATTCCCGCCTCCAGGGACTGCACCGCCTGTTCCCTGGTCATGGCAGGACCCCGGGCCATGTTCTGGGTGCCCGGAGCCACCCTGGCGGAGACGATCTGCCCCCTGGCAGCCATCTCGCTCAGATCGGCAACCACCCCCATGTCCACCACCTGCACACTGGCGCCCACCACTGCCGCCAGGACGTTGATTGCCGCCCCACCGGCCACGAAGTTGGCCACCATCTCAGGCGTGACCTCCTGGGGGTAGGCGCTCACTCCCTCCGCCACCACGCCGTGGTCGCCGGCCATGGTCACCACCACCTTGTTGCCCACCGAGGGTTTCAGGGTGCGCCCGATGGCCGCCAACTGCTCCGCCAGCACCAACAGGTCCCCCAGGCTCCCCAACGGCGCCGTCAGGTTGTTCAGGTACTCCCTGGCCTTCAGACGGTACTCCTGGCTCGCCGGCTCAATACCCCGAATTACCTCATCCAGCGTCAAAGCCATTGCAACTCCTCCTCAATGATATATGTGGGACATTGACCTCATTCACCATTGAGCAAACGGGGCCGGTATTTTCAAGGCATAACAGTCCTGCTTCCCGAAATCCAATTATGGCAGGCGGCAGCAAAACGGGCGGCGGCCCGGGGGTTGGCGGCGAAGTGGAAGTGGAAGTAAGAGGCCAGCAGGCTGCCATCGGCATAGCCGTCGCTGCCGGTGCGGCCGTCCCCCTTGCTGAAGGTGAAAGCCCAGGGGAAGGGCTCTCTGGATGGGATGAAGGAGGAGTAGTGGAACTCGTGGNNCTCGTGGCCGCGCAGCGTCTCTCCAGTCTGGCAAAGGACGCTCCGGCTCCGGGCCTCGGCGGTGACGTAGCCCATGCCCACCAGGTGCCCGGCCATACGGCAGCGGCCCGGCACCAGGCCGACCATCGAGTGATCATTGCCTTCCAGGTCGCCGAGTGATTCGCAGAGGTACATGAAGCCCCCACACTCGGCGTAGATCGGCAAACCAGCGGTGTGTGCCCGGCGCAGACTGTCTTTCATCGTCTCGTTTCCGGCCAGTTCCTTGGCGAACAGTTCCGGAAACCCGCCGGGAAGCAGGACTCCGGCGATGCCGGCGGGAAGCGATCGGTCCCGCAACGGGCTGAAGGGCACCAGTTCGATGCTGTGGCCAGACAACAGATCCAGTCCGTCCCGGTAATAAAAGTTGAAGGCAGCGTCCCAGGCCAGGGCCACCCTTACCGGGCGCTCACTCCCTGCATCCGCCGCTAACGCACCGGAGGCGCGGGCGGCAGGCCTGGTGACCCTCTTGATGGACAGCAGGCGCCGGCGCCCGCGGTAGGTCCGGAAAACCGCCGGCGCCGCCCCGGCCACCGCCAGGATCGCCTCCAGGTCCACCTGNNGCCTGCAGCATCTCCAAATGCCGCTCCCCGGTATAGCGGTTGAGGATCACGCCAGCCAGGCGCAGGTCCGGGTCAAAACTGCGGCAGCCCAAAAACTCCACCACGGCGCTACGGGCCTGGCTGCGCACATCCAGCACCAGCACCACCGGACAGCCCAGGAGCTTGGCCACCTGGGCGCTGCTCGCCTGCTCTCCCTGGCCGCGCAGGCCGTCGAACAGACCCATCACGCCCTCGATCACCGCAATATCGGCATCAGCCGCGGCCCTGTGAAAATATTCCTGCACCTGGCCGAAGGAGAGCATCCAGGTATCCAGATTGCGAGACCAGCGCCCGGTGACCGCGGTGTGAAAACTGGGATCGATGAAGTCCGGCCCCACCTTGAAGCCCTGCACCTGGCAACCCCGGCCGGCAAGCGCCCCCATCAAGCCGGTGGCGATGCTGGTCTTTCCGGAACTGCTCCGGACTGCGGCGATCATTATCCTCGGCGCCCGGCTCCCTCTAACGCTATTTCCAGCATCATCACTCATCCCTGTTCCCCCCGCGGCCCGGACAGATCCAGCAGGCCGTAGATCGCCTTCAGGTCCAGGTGAGTGCGGCTCTCCGCCGCCAGCCGGTCCAACTCCTGGTCCAGCAGCGCCTGACTGGACAGACCCCGACCGGGCAGTTCATCCAACCCTCGCCGCTGCCGCAGCCAGCCCAGCAGTCCGGCCCGGAAGCGGTCGTTGTCGAAGATGCCGTGGAAGTAGGTACCCCAGACCAGTCCCGTGGACGCCACCGCCCCGTCGTCACCGTGAGCCGGCTGGCCGCCCCGGCGGGTCACCGCCAGGAAGGGCTCCGCCTCTGGGCCGAGCACGGTGCGCCCCATGTGGATCTCGTACCCGGCAACCTCCTGCCCGGCAGACTGCCCGAGCAGCGGCCCCCCGGCGCAGATCCGGCCCTCCGCCTGGGCAAGTACCTTATCGGCGGAGAAGGTGGTCACCACGTCCAGCAGACCCAGCCCCGGCAATTCGTCCCGGGTCGACTCGGTATGCTCCGGGTCGTACAACTCCCGGCCAAGCATCTGGTAGCCGCCGCACAACCCGCAGACCGGCGCCCCCCGGGCAGCCGCCTGCCTGATGGCGGCGGCGTGGCCGGTCTCGTAGAGGTAGAGCAGGTCTTCGGTGGTGTTTTTCGTACCGGGGATAATGATCAGGTCCGGCTCCCCCAACCGGTCCCCTTCCCTGACGTAGCGGACGCGGACGCCAGGCTCCAGGGCCAGGGGGTCGAAGTCAGTAAAATTGGAGATGCGGGGCAGGTAGATGACAGCGATCTCGATCTCCGCCGGCCCCGTCCGGGCAGTATCCTCCAGGCAGACCGAGTCCTCCGCCGGGAGGTTGAGGCTCAGGTAGGGCAGCACCCCCAGCACCGGCTTCCCGGTCCTCTGTTCCAGAAAACTCAGGGCTGGCTCAAGCAGCGAGATATCCCCCCGGAACTTGTTGATCACAATCCCCCGGACAAGTTGCTCCTCCTCCGGTTCCAGCAGGGCCAGGGTGCCCACCACCGAGGCCAGGGCGCCGCCCCGGTCGATGTCCGCCACCAGCAGCACCGGTGCCCCGGCCATCCGGGCGATGCGCATGTTGGCGATATCCCGGTCCTTCAAGTTGACCTCGGCGGGGCTGCCGGCCCCTTCGATGACGATGATCTCATACTCCCGGTGCAACTTCGCCAGGGTCTCCTCGATGATCCGCAGCAACTCCATGTTCTTGCCCAGGTGGTAGTCCCGGGCGGACATATTCCCCACCGGCTTGCCCAGCACGATCACCTGGGAGGCGGCATTCCCGGTCGGCTTCAACAGCACCGGGTTCATCTCCACCTGTGGCTCCAGGCCGCAAGCTTGGGCCTGGAGCACCTGGGCGCGTCCCATCTCACCGCCGCCGGCGGTGACGAAGGAGTTGAGAGCCATGTTCTGGGACTTGAAGGGCGCCACCCGGTAGCCGTCCTGCCGGAAGATCCGGCAGAGGGCGGTGACGATGATGCTCTTGCCCACGTTGGAACCGGTCCCCTGTACCATGATCGCTCTAGCCATGCTGTTCACCCCTCTGAGGTCGGATGCAGAATGTCCTCCAGCCACCGAATTCTGTTACAGTCCGGGCCGGCCTTCGGCGAGGGCCAGCAGGGCGTTGACGACGGACACCGCCACGGTGCTGCCCCCCTGGTGTCCGATCATGGTGATGTAGGGCACATCCTGGCCGGCCAGCCGGGCCTTGACTTCGGCAGCGCCCACAAAACCCACCGGTGTCCCGACGATCAGGGCCGGCCGGAAACCGGCCTCGCTCTGCCGGAGCACCTCGGCCAGGGCGGTGGGGGCATTGCCGATCACCGCCACATTGCCGGTTAAAAACTGGTGAAACGCCCGCACCCCCATCATCGACCGGGTCAGGCCCTGCTCCCTGGCGAGAGCGGTGGTGCGCGGGTGATGGGTCATACAGACCACGCGGCCGCCCATTCCTCGTAGAATGGCCCTGTTGATCCCCATCTTCACCATCCGGACGTCGGTGAACAGGGTCGCTCCCGTCCTGATCGCCGCCAGCCCGGCCTCCACGGCCGCGGGATGAAAGCGCAGCAGGTGGGCGGCATCCGGGTTGCCCATGGCGTGCACCACCCGCCGCACGATCTCCCCCTCCCGGGGCGGGAACTGCTCCAGGTAGCGCAGGCCCAGGGACGACTCGATCAGGCTCCGGCTGCGACTGGTGATCTGCTCCGGGTTTGTGAGCCCGTCCTGCTCCACCGCCTCAGGGTCAAGAGCGCCGTCTGGCGTCATTCCGGCAACCGTGGCGTGAACCCGCTCCATGACGATCTCCGCCAGGCGGGGGTCGGGGGCGAAGCCCTCAGTCAGGATCAGGCGCACCCGCTCGCCGTACCGGGCCTCGAGTTCCCCCAGGGCGGCGGGGATATCCTCCTTCAAGTGGACGCCCGGAAAGAGCAGGGCCGGGACGATGACAATCTCCGTCACTCCTTCATTTACCAGTTGCTCCACCGTATCCGCCAGGTTTGGCCGCTCGAACTGAAAGTATGCCGGCGTTACCTGCATCCCCAGGCCGGCTTGAACCAGTTCGGCCAGCGCCACCAGCCCCAAGTTGGCCGTGCTGCGCCTGCTCCCATGACCCAGCAGCAGAATTCCTCTCTTCATAACCGGAGTCCCCCTTGACTTTTTTAACCCAGCTCCTGCGTATCAGGCAGCCCGGCCGCCCAGTTCAGGACTTCCTCCCGGCGCCGGGCTGTCATAACCGGCGCCCCCTCAGAGAGCCGCTCCCGCTCTCCGTCATCCCGGGCGTCCTCCGGGCGCGGGCGCCCCACTACCACCACCGGTATGCTCAGGTTCAGGGCAGCCCGGACCTTATCCGCCGTACCCCCCTCGTCGCCGCTCTCCTTGATCACGAAGGCTTCAGCGCCGCAGGCCTCCAGCAGGGCCTCGTTGAGCTTTACCGTCCCCGGCCCCTGACAGGCGACGATCTGCCCCGGACTCAGGCCGAGACGGCGACAGGCCTCCAGAGATTCGGATACGGGCAGCACCCGCACCGTGAACCGGCAACCGGCCAGTGCGGGGTAATTGATGATCGCCTCCAGCGGCTTAACCCCCACCGCCAGAAAGACCTGCCTGGCGCCAAGGACCGCCAGTTGTTCCGCCGCCTCCGGCCAGCCGGATACCACGTGCAGCAGCGAGCTGTCAGGCAAAGCTGTGGACGGCCGCTCCCAGCGCAGGTAGGGAACACTGCAGTTCAGGGCCGCCTCCCGGGCGAGGCTGGACACCTCCACCGCGAAGGGATGAGTAGCGTCCAGAATTCCCTGTACCGGCCCGGATCGCAGCAACCTTTCCAGGGCCGCCCGGTCCAGCCGCCCCTCCCGGACCGCCAGGCCCGGGGCTGCCGTGCGCAGCAACCCGGCGCCATAAGGCGTGGCGGCACTGGCCAGCACTTCCCAGCCAGCCGCCGCCAGGGCCGCCGCCAGGTCCCTGCCGTCCCGGGTCCCCGCCAGAACCAGGATCATCGTTGATCACTCCCAACCCATTTCACTTCCCACTTCCCGCATCCCACTTCTCAATATGGTAGCCCCGGGGGGTTACCATGAAACCGTCCCTGATGTAGCTCTGGCTGTTCCCCACCAGGACCACCGATTGCATATCGATCTCCACTGACAGGAACCGCTCCAGGTCCGAGAGGACGACCTGCTGGCCGCTGCGCCCGGCGCCGGTGACCACCCCCACCGGGGTGTCCGGCTTCCGGTGCCCGAGCAGGACCTCCCTGGCCTCCTCAATCTGGGTGACCCGTCGCCTGCTCTTGGGATTGTAGAAGACCACCACGAAGTCACCCCAGGCGGCAGCCTCGATCCGCCGCTTGATGACCTCCCAGGGAGTCAACAGATCGCTCAGGCTGATCACCGCGAAATCGTGCATCAGCGGCGCCCCCAGCAAGGCGGCCGCGGCCGAAGCGGCGGTGATCCCCGGCACCACCCGGAAGTCTACCTCCGACTGCCTGCCGGTGCCTAACAGCACCTCCAGCACCAGGCCGGCCATCCCGTAGACTCCGGCATCCCCGCTGCTGACCACCACCACCCGGTGCCCGGCCAGGGCCTGAGCCACCGCCAGGCGGGCGCGCTCCACTTCCTGGCGCATGCCGCTACCCAGGGTGAGCCCCCCTGGCGGGAGAATCTCCTTTAAAAGTTGCAGGTAGGTGCGGTAGCCAACGATCACCCCGGCGGAGGCCAACTCCTCAGCAGCGCCATGACTCAGATGCGCCTGATCACCCGGCCCGATGCCGACCACAGTAAGCCGGCCTCGGCCAGGGCCACCGTCACCCGCTTGAACTTGGTCTTCCGAAGCACCAGCGCCCCGTCCGGGGCCGCCGCTAGCGCTGCTGTCTCGCATACATTACCAACTCCCAACTGCTGTTGTACAAACATCGAGTGCTCCAGGCCGGGATGGGCCTCGTAGATCTGCTCCAGGCGCTTGCTGGGGAAGAATTTCAGTGCGAGCCCCATCCGCCCGGCAGTTTCCAGGAGGCCGGCCTCGTCCTCTTTGATCTGGTGGGTAGCCAGCATGCCCAGGCTGTCCCGGCTGCGCCCGGCAATCCGCAGCGCCTCCTCCAGGGCAGCCTCGATCTCCGCCGCCTCGACCCCCCGCCGGCAGCCAATACCCGCCACCAGGCTCAGTGGCCGCAGGAAGATCCCCCGGGGCGGCAGTGCCAGCAAGCGGCTGGTGACCAGCACCGGCGCCAGCCGATCCCCATCGTGACCGGCCTGCTCCAACTCCGGCAGGCCGCGGCAGGGGATCGAATCCAACCCGGGCTCAGTGTCTTCATCATCACAGGCCCAACTCCCGGACAGGCGCCACTCGCTGAAGATCTCCACCCGCTCGCCTGCCAGCAGGGCGCTGTTGACTACCTTGACCCGGGCGCCGGGAACGGGCCGGAATCCCCACTGCCTGGCCAACATGTCGATGGCAGGCTTGCCCTGCACGTCCGTGGCGGTAGTGACCACGGGCGCCGCTCCCAGGCAGGCAGCCACCTCCCGGGCCAGGCGGTTGGCGCCCCCCCAGTGGCCTCCCACCAGGCTGACGGCAAAATTACCGCCCTCATCCACCACCACCACCCCGGGGTCGCTCCACTTGCTCTGCAGCAGTGGCGCCACCAGGCGCACCACGATCCCCACGGCCATGATCAAGACGAAACTGTCATAGCTTGGCCAGAGATTCGACAGCATGGCGGACAGGGGCTGGGTAGCATCCAGCACCTCCAGCCTGTCGCCGCTCCTGGTGGCATCCCCAGTACCGAACACCGCCGCCGGCGTCCAGGCCTGCTCCAGGCGGCGAGCCAGGCCGCCCCCGGAGGGAGTGAGGTAGATCACGGCGATGCGCCGCCCCCCGGATGCGGGTGCCTGGCCCCGGGACCATCCGGACTGCTGCTCCGCCCGCTCCTGCTTCTGTTGTTCAGGTTGTTCAGGTTGTCCCATTTCCGCCTCTTCAACAAGTTCTTGGCCATTCCTCATTCGGCGCCTATTGCCCCTCGCCCCGGCCATGACGGTAGCCATGGCTGAAGTCCGGATCGTACAGCAGTGACCGCCGGCCGCTGGCCGCCAGAAAATCGCCGACGAAGACCAGGGCGGTCCTGGTGATGCCCGCCTCCTCGGCCCGTTGCGCCAACTCTGCCAGCGGCGCCCGGATCGCCCGCTGGTCGGGCCAGGAGGCCCGCTCGACAATGGCCGCCGGGGTCTCCGGCGGAAAGCTGAGGAGCAGGTCCGCCACCGCCTGGGGCAGCAACTGGGCGCTCAGAAAGAGGCAGGTGCTAGAACGGTGGCGGCCAAGGTCCCGCAAGGACTCAGTTTCCGGCACCGGGGTACGGCCGCCCTGCCGGGTCAGGATCACCGTCTGGCTCCCCCCCGGGACCGTGAGCTCCCTGCCCAGCAAAGCAGCAGCCGCCAGGAAGGAGCTGACGCCCGGAACGATCTCCCAGGGGATCCCCTCTTGCTCCAGGCAGTCGATCTGCTCCTGGATCGCCCCGTACAGGGCCGGGTCGCCGGTATGCAGCCGGACCACCGTCTGATTGACAGCAATACCCTGTCTGATCAGC
>PLQY01000094.1:0-156 GCA_003160265.1 Peptococcaceae bacterium
GGTGGGAGGCAACCCGCTGTTTATCGAGAGGGGCCAGGGCGCCCGGGTTTATGATGTGGATGGCAACGCCTATATCGATTACGTATGTTCCTGGGGCCCCCTGATCCTGGGTCATGCGCACCCGGCAGTCACTGCAGGCCTTGCCGGAGTGATCGC
>PLQY01000094.1:161-35562 GCA_003160265.1 Peptococcaceae bacterium
GGCGGAACCAGCTTCGGCGCTCCTACCGAACGGGAACTGGTGTTGGCCGGATTGATCACGGAGGCGCTGCCGTCAGTGGAAAAAGTCCGGTTTGTCAATTCCGGCACCGAGGCCACCATGAGCGCCGTCAGGCTCGCCCGCGCCTTCACCGGACGGCAGAAGATCATCAAGTTTGCCGGGTGCTACCATGGGCATGCAGACTCCTTCCTGGTACAGGCCGGCTCCGGGGCTCTCACTCTGGGAGTGCCGTCGAGTCCCGGAGTTCCCCCGGGGATCGGCAGCCTGACCATGGTGTTGTCCTATAATGACCTGGATTCGGTCCGGGAAGCGTTGCAGCAGTGGGGAAGCGAGATCGCCGCGGTGATCGTCGAGCCGGTCGCCGCCAACATGGGGGTGGCGCTGCCAGGCCCGGGATTCCTGGATGGTCTGCGCCAACTGACCCGTGAGGCCGGCTGCCTGTTGATCTTTGACGAGGTGATCACCGGATTTCGCTTGGGTTATGGCGGCGCCCAGGGTTATTACGGCATCACGCCGGACCTGACCTGCCTGGGGAAGATCATCGGCGGGGGCCTGCCGGTAGGCGCCTATGGCGGCAGGGCGGAGATCATGGGATTGGTGGCTCCCGATGGGCCTGTCTACCAGGCCGGCACCCTGTCCGGCAACCCGGTGGCCATGGAGGCGGGCATCGTTACTTTGAATCTGCTCAAGCAACCGGGCATCTACCAGCAACTGGAGGAACGGGGCGAGCACCTGGGACAAGGCCTGGCGAGAGCGGCCATGGAAGCGGGAATCGACACCACTCTCAACCGCATCGGGTCGCTGATGTCCCTGTTCTTCTGCAGCGAGAGCGTGACTGACCTCGACAGCGCCCTGAAATCCAACCAGGAGCAGTTTGCCCAATATTTCAATCTAATGTTGAATGAGGGAATCTATCTGGCGCCGTCCCAGTTTGAGGCCCTGTTCGTTTCTCTGGCCCATACCCGGGAGGATCTTGACCAGACCATCAAAGCCGCCGGACGGGTTTTTCTACAGATGCGGGAAAACTAAAAATAAAGCGAAAAAAAAGGCCTCCCGCAGCGGGAGGCCTTTTTAGATAACTTGATTTAACAGATGGGCTTTGATGCTTTTAACCCCAAACAGTACGGCTTGATGGTGTTCGTTCATGAACAGGTCAACCTTGCGACCCTTGATGGCCCCGCCCACATCCTCGGCGGTGAAGGTGCCCAAACCTTCCAGGTAGACTTCCGAACCGAGTGGGATCACTGCCGGGTCTACGGCTATGGTGTGGTTTGCCTTGGCGTGTCTGCCACTGAAGGTGATCCCGTCACTCTTGCCGCAGCAGAGTGGACAGGCGCAGTAGGCGGTGACTTCCACCATGAATGAGGCGCCCGAGCGGCAATTTGCTGTATCTTCCAGCCAGGCGCACTCTGCCGGCTGTTCTGTTTCCGGTAACGGTACGGCATTTTGCAGCGATGAAGCAAATGCTGCCGGTGTTAACGTTCAACTGGCTAAAAGAACTAGAGAAAACAGCACGACCAGACGCTGTCTCCAGGTTCTTTTCAAGGTGTTTCACCTCCATGATGAAATAAAGGTCTGCTAATAAGATGTGCTAAAAAGCAAAAAATATTAAACCATATAATGGTATATATGTTAATAAAATCGCCCTCATTTATGTCCTTGACAGCCCTCCGGATAAGTGATAATTTATATAAGCGTGAGCAGATGCGGCTGTGGCGGAACGGCAGACGCGCACGGCTCAGGACCGTGTGGGGGTGACTCCATGGAGGTTCAAGTCCTCTCAGCCGCACCATTTTATAACGACTGCGGCAGAATACCTGACCCCTTGTGGGTCAGGATGAATGCCGCACAAAGTTTCAAAAGATCTACCTTTTAAATACCTCGGGCTTTATGCCCGAGGAAATAAGAATCAAAGATTCTTTTATTTTCTAGGAAGCTTGGGAGACAAGGGATTCGAGGATAGATACCAAAATATGTTCCGTTGGCTGGCAACCTCAATAAGAACCCTGAAAATCCCGTCAGAACGGAAAATTCCGTAAGGATTTTTTTCAAGTGGACAGTAAGAAAATCGAGCTGCAGGCTTAAGGGTCTACAGTTTCTTATTTACCGGCTGCAGTCAGGGCCACACCCTGCACCCAGGTGATGCTCCTCTTCAACGTTACGGCCTGTCGTTCCATTCTCCCCTCACTGACACAACTGTCACCCTTTTTCCCACATTTTCACTCGTAAATGGTGTCATCCATCCCGCTGCCCCCTTCTTTACATATAGTAGCATAAAAGAAATAACTAGCTACTATAGGTAGTTAAATACAGCAATATGTTAACTAATCATATATTAAAATGCAATATAGTTTTGAGTTGGGTAATTTTACATCCCATTTTTGACGAATCGTAAAGGCTGGGATCAGGCGGAGGGCCTTGGCGGCGTGACCATGCTGCAACTCCGGGAAAAGACTGTGAATACCTGAGCAGTATGATGCAAGAAAAAAATAAACGAGTGGCTAAAAAGGAGGAAACCGAATGACACAGTTATTAGCGGCTAAGAAAGGCGAAATAACTCCGGAGATGAGTAAGGTTGCCGAGGCGGAAAGGGTGGACGTCGAAACCCTGAGGGAAAGAATCGCCTCGGGGACAGTGGTTATTCCGGCCAATAGAAACCATAAAAATCTTGTCCCTAGCGGCATCGGGGAAGGGCTGCGGACAAAGATAAACGCAAATATCGGCACTTCAACCGAATTTCCAGAGCTTGACAAAGATTTGGAGAAGCTCAAAGTGTGTCTTGAGGCCAAAGCTGACGCGGTTATGGACCTGTCCACCGGCGGGGATTTGCGGGCAATTCGTCGTGCAGTTCTGCTCAATTCCCCAATCCCTGTGGGGACGGTCCCCATTTACCAGGCCAGCGTGGAAGCCAAGGTTAAGAGAGGCAGCATCATTGCCATGACTCCGGACGATCTTTTTGCGGTGATTGAGGAGCAAGCCTCCGACGGGGTGGATTTTATTACCATTCACTGCGGGGTGACTATTGAAACCATAGAGCGGCTGAAGCGGCAGGGGCGTATAACAGATATCGTGAGCAGGGGAGGTTCCTTTTTGACAGGATGGATGCTGCACCACGATCAGGAAAACCCTCTTTATGAACAGTACGACCGGCTTTTGGAAATCGCCCTGAAATACGACGTGACCCTGAGTCTTGGAGACGGGCTGAGGCCGGGATGCCTTTCAGATGCTACCGATCGCGCCCAGGTGCAGGAACTTTTAATTTTGGGCGAGTTAGTGCAGAGGGCTTGGGGGAAGGGTGTGCAAGTTATGGTGGAGGGGCCTGGGCACGTGCCTTTTGACCAGATCGCAGTAAATGTCAAGTTGCAGAAAAAACTTGCTAATGGGGCGCCCTTTTACGTACTCGGGCCTTTGGTAACCGATGTGGCTCCGGGTTACGACCACATTACAGCAGCAATCGGGGGCACGGCGGCTGCCGTTGCTGGTGCGGATTTTCTCTGTTACGTGACGCCTGCCGAGCACCTCGGGTTGCCTGACCTGCAGGACGTCCGGGAAGGGATCATAGCTTCGCGTATTGCGGCCCATGCCGCGGACATTGTCAAAAACGTCCCCGGGGCCCGGGATTGGGACAACCAGATGGCCAGGGCCCGTAAGGCGTTGGACTGGGATCAACAGATCGAGCTTGCCATTGACCCGGCCAGGGCACGCCTCTCCCGGGAGCAAAGGAACCCCGGGAGCCAGGATACCTGTACAATGTGCGGGGAATTTTGCGCTATGAAAGTGGTCGCGGAGTATTTGGGTGAGGAGCGTTACAAATGCTGAAGCCCAGAAACAGCCCTGAACAGCCCTGAAGTGTCCGCTCGCTCGACANNGAGCGGTCACCGGTGACCGCTCGCTCGACAGTCTCGTCATGGGGCGCTCTTGTTTTTCGTTTTTCAATGTGGTATTTTAGCCATCAATAACAATATTTCAAGGTAGATAGGAGATCGATTCAGTTGGCCAGGAACTCTGCCTGTGAGAACTGTAGGGAGAAGAGCGAGGTCTGCGAGGCAACCTGTGACCGGCAGGATTTCAGGTTTGCCTCCCGGAAGGAGATCAAATCGGTCATCGCGGTGATGAGCGGCAAGGGAGGGGTGGGCAAGTCCACGGTAACTGCGCTCCTGGCCAGTGCCATGGCTAAAAAAGGCCATTTGACAGGTATTCTCGATGCCGACATCACCGGCCCCAGTATCCCACGGCTGTTCGGACTGAAGAGCGGCCGGCCGCAGACGGGGCCGCGCGGAATGATCCCCATCGAGACGACCCTGGGAATCAAGGTGATGTCCCTCAATCTGCTGGTGGAGGAGGATGCGGCGGTGATCTGGCGTGGCCCGCTTCTGGCCGGAGCTGTCAGGCAGTTCTGGGAAGAGGTGGACTGGGGCGAGCTCGATTACCTGTTCGTGGATCTCCCGCCGGGAACCGGGGATGTGCCGCTGACCGTGCTGCAGAGCCTGCCCCTGAAAGGCGTGGTCATCGTCACTTCGCCCCAGGGCCTGGCGTTGATGATCGTCAAGAAGGCGGCCCGCATGGCGCGACAGCTTGACGTGCCCATTGTCGGGGTGGTCGAAAACATGGCCTATTACGAGTGCCCGAAGTGCGGCGAGGTATCGTACCCGTTTGGAAAACCGCAGGGAGAGCAGGTGAGCGCTGCCCTGGGCGCACCGCTTCTAGCCGCGCTCCCCATCAATCAGGAGATCACCAACTTCGGGGATCGGGGGCAGGTCGAGATGCTGGATGAGGGCCCGCTATCCGAGATTGTTGCTCGCCTCGAACAACTCCAGGCCAAGTTTCAGTAAGTTGGTTACTGTCTTTTTCGTGTTGTCGTGAGGAGGGAAGTCGAGTGCTAGAGGTTGCCGATCTGCATGTCGAAGTGGACAACAAGCCGATCTTGCAGGGCGTAAACCTGCATATCAAGCCCGGCGAGACCCATGTCCTGTTCGGACCAAACGGCTCCGGGAAGTCGACCCTGCTCGGGGCGATCATGGGGTTTGGCCGGTACCGGATCACTGCCGGAAAGATCGTCTTTAAAGGCCAGGATGTCACGTCCCTGTCCGTGCATGAACGGGCAGCGCTTGGTGNNGTCCGTACATGAACGGGCAGCGCTGGGTCTGGGCATTGCCTTTCAGCGGCCACCGGTGGTGCGGGGCGTCACCCTGCAGGATTTGCTGAAAATCTCCGCCAGAGACAAGGCAGGTAATTTTGAAGAAACTGCAAAAAAACTTAACATGTACGAATTCATGTCCCGGGACGTTAATTACGGTTTTTCCGGGGGCGAGGTCAAGCGTTCCGAAATGCTGCAACTGTTGGCCCAAGAGCCGGACATGGTGCTGCTGGACGAGCCGGAGTCCGGGGTTGATCTGGAAAATATCGTCCTGATCGGACAAGCTATCAATCAACTGCTGCAGAAGGACGGCTCGAAAGGCCGGGAATGCTCCCGACGGGAGCTTAAAACCGGCCGCCGGAAGGCCGGCCTGATCATTACCCATACCGGTTACATCCTCGATTACGTGCCTGCTGACGTTGGGCACGTCCTGTACGATGGAAAGCTTTCCTGTAGCGGGATCAACCCCCGCGAACTACTGGGCTGCATTCACGAGATGGGGTATGGAGAATGTACCAAGTGCTTGGCGTGAGCGCTCTCGCCGTGTCCTGACCACAAGCGGCTGTGCCCGGCGCGCGGCCCGCTAAAGCGGGCACCCGGTGGCGTGGCGCCACCTTGATTGTGAGTGCAGAGAACCGCGCCTGGTCCGACCCGCTGCAGCGGGTACCCCGACCCGGCACCGCCTCTGAGCACGGAGGACATGGCGCGGTATCCACTTGGCGGCGCGGCGCCCGCCGGTGGTACCAGTTGTTGCTCAGCTTAAAGTATCGCTTTGATCACGATTGAGGAGGATGGAGTCAGATGGCGGACGAACTGCGGACAAGAGCTAAGAATGCGGCCGTTAAAAAAGCTGCTTTTGGTGAAGAGATCGATTTTGGCCTCTACAAGGATCTGGGTCAGCCACACGATTACTTGTCCGACCTGGAGGAGTTGCCCCAGGCCGAGCAGCAGGACATGCTCAAGGCCGGTGTCGACGTCTCCGGCCAGGGACGTACCGGCACCTACATTCAGAAGGATCACTCGGTGATCCACTCCAGCATCAGTCAGGACGGCCTGGAAGTGGTCAGCATCACCGAGGCGCTTGCAAAATATGACTGGCTTCAGGACTACTACTGGAAGAATGTGGATGTGGACGCGGATATGTACACTGCCCGGGCGGAACTGCACCAGGAACACGGCTATTTCATCCGGTCGTTGCCCGGAGTGAAGACGGTCTGGCCGGTTCAGGCCTGCCTCTATATCACCCAGGAGGGTCTGATCCAGGACGTGCACAATATCATCATCGCTGAAGAGGGTTCGGAGCTCAACATCATCACCGGCTGTGCCACCGGGCACGGTGTCGAGGGCGGGATGCATATCGGGGTGTCCGAGTTCTATGTGAAGAAGAACGCCACCATCACCTTCATCATGGTGCACAACTGGGCCGAGAACGTGGCGGTGCGCCCCAGGACCGGCGTCACCGTGGAGGAGGGCGGCGTCTATCTCTCCAACTATATCTGCATGAAGCCGGTGCGCAGCTTGCAGATGTACCCCACCGCCACTCTGCTGGGGGCCAACAGCCTGGCCCGGTTTCACTCCATCCTGGTAGCCCAGCCTGGTTCCCACATGGATGTGGGCTCGCGGGTGATCCTGCGGGGCGAGAAAAGTCGGGCGGAGATTATCGCCCGCTCGGTGACCAGGGGTGGCTACATCATGAACCGCGGCCAACTGGTGGGTGAAGTGGCAGGGGCGAAGGGCCATCTGGAGTGCCGCGGCCTGATGATGTCCCCGCATGGAGTGATCGCCGCCATTCCGGAGCTGGAGGCCCGGGCGGAAGGGGTGGAACTGTCCCACGAGGCTGCGGTGGGCAAGATCGCCGAGGAGGAGATCGAGTACCTGATGGCCCGGGGGCTATCCGAGGAGGACGCCACCGCCACCATCGTGCGTGGCTTCTTGAATGTGAAGATCATGGGGCTGCCGCCGGATCTCGAAAGGGAAGTGCAGAAGGCGATCGAACTGAGCCAACAGTCGGGCCTCTAGGGTTACGGAACATTACCACGGCTGCTGTTTCAGCGGTTTTTTTGATTTTCTCCGTATTTTAGGAACCATTTCCGGCTGATCAACCTTGGGTATTTCACAATATGTTGACAATCCCTGTTGCTGTAAATATAATGTATATGTAGTTATCATATAAATGTATATGTATTTAAGGGCGTGGTCTAAATGACTCGAGAATCTAATAAAGGAGAAACCTACCGGCATGCCCCGGCGTTCATCCTGCTTTTTCTCGCCCGGGAGAATTTATATGGCGCAGCATTATTAAGCAAAATGCAAGAGGAGTTGCCCCGGTGTTTTGCTGATAGCGCTGTTATCTACCGGTCATTGCAGGAGCTGGAAGAGGATGGTTCCGTAGAAGCATACTGGGAAACAGATGTTTCAGGGCCAGCCAGGAAGTGGTATGCAATCACGGCCAAGGGGTATGAAAGACTGGCCCAATTCAAGGAAGACATTGAAATTCGCAAGAAGAACTTAGAATTCTTTCTTAAGTCCTACAAGATAATCGTCAAAAAAGATTGAAAAGCCATTTATATCTGGAGTGTGCTCTTTGTAAAACAATATTGCCAAACAAATATGAGGGGGGAACAAATTGGAGAATGAGTCACTGGAGATGATTAAACTGCTCCAGGAAGGGCAGGGGGCAATTAAGGAATACCTTCCCGGGGTTCTGGAAAACTTCATGGGCGTGGTCCAGTCTGTCACGAAGCAGGAACTGATACCCCCCAGGACAAAGGAACTAATGGCAGTGGCCGTAGCCGTGGGCATCAGGTGCCAGCCATGTATTGTGCACCATGTTAAAAGAGCCCTGGATCAGGGAGCGACGGCGGCGGAGATTATGGAGGCCTGCAGCGTGGCTATCATGATGGGTGGAGGGCCGTCCATCGCTTACACTTCCTATGTTGTGCAAGCCTTGAAGGACTTCAAGGCATTCACAAAAAAAGACTGAGGAGGGTTCCAACAAGATGCAGTGCGAAAAGTGCCAGTCTGAAGTTCCAGAGGACGAGATTCACGTGCATGCAGGGAGAAAGTTGTGCGAGGATTGTTACGTAGTGGTGCTGTCCCGCCCCGTTACCTGTGATGTGGGCGCGGTACATGCAGCTAAAGCCAGTAGGGAACTGCAGGGGCAGACGGGAACGCAGGGCCTCGCTCCGCTGCAGATAAAAATGTATGACTACATTAAGGAAAAAGGGAAAGCAACCCGGGAGGAAACGGCCGAGTATATGAATATCCCCTGGGAAGACCTCGAAACACAGTTCACCGTTCTGCGCCACTGTGAACTGATGCGGGCCTTTAAAGAAGGGGACAAAGTCTACTTAGCCGTGATGTAGAACCGATTGTTGCCAGAACACCCCGGATGGGGTTTTCTTTTTTTCCGTAGAGCCGGATATCAAAGGCTGGGACACTTGCCCACAGCATTTAACAAGCTGATTCACTCATTTGAGCGTGTTTTGAAGTATTATCTCGCACAATCATCCTGACAGCTCGTATCTGATGCTTTTGAGCAAGCGTCCCAAAGAAAGTGCTGTTAAGAGAAGATCATCCCATCAGTCTCTATTCTTTATTGGCACCCTTGAGGCTGTCCGCCATTCCCTTGATGATGTCGTCCGCCACCAGGGGCAATACGTGGGGCAGCATCTTCGGCATCAGGTCGTCCATCACCACCGGCAGCAGTTGCGGCAGCAGTTGACGCATCGCCGGCGGCATCCCCGGTATCTGCTCCTCCATGTAGCGCAGCATGTCCGGCAGCACCTTGGGCATGATGCCGGGCATCATGGCGGGCAGCATCTTGGGGATCAGCGGTCTCATGGCGCCCAGCATGGTCTCCCGCATACCCTCGGGCAGCGACTTCATGATGCCCATGGACTTGTTCATGAACTCCGGCATGTTGGCCAGCATCTCCGGCATCAGGTCGCGCATCATCTGGGCGATCCCCTCCACCGCCATCTGTCTGATCATCTTGTCGAGGACTACCCAGGCATCCAGGCTGGTCTGGGTGGTGTCCTGACTCTCATAGCCCAGGGCCTCCACCACGGCGTTGGTGAAGTCGATCGTCCGCATCGGATGGCCAATGCTCTCGCCGGCCACCCGGAACTGGAACTCGCAGCAGGGGCAGGTGGTGTAGATGAGATCCGCGCCCGCCGCGGCGGCCTCGTCCAGGCGCAGGGCGGCGATCCGGTCGGAGGTCGGGACCGGCTCCTTGATCCGGGTCAGCACACTGCCGCAGCACAGTCCGTGCTCCCGGTTGTGGACCATCTCCACCAGTTCCAGGCCAGGCAGGGACTGCAGTACCTTCCGGGGCGGATCGTAGATGCCACCGTGCCGCCCGATGTGGCAGGGGTCGTGCCAGGTCGCCCTCCGGTCGAGCGGCCGCTTGAATTTCAACTGGCCCTGGTCGATCAGTTCGGCGATCACCTCGGAGACGTGTCTGACCTCCACATCATATTCCAGACCGAGTTTCTTCGCCCATTCCCGGTGGTAGTGGTTGAGGAACACCCAGCAGCCGGGGCAGGAGACCATCAGCGTCTTGATGCCACGCCGCTGGAACTGGTCGATGTTGTAGCGGACGACCTCCTCGAAGGCGTCCCACTGGCCGGACATGAACATCGGGGCGCCGCAGCAGTTCTCGTCGGTGCCCATGTAGGCGAACTCCAGGCCACCTTCCTTGAAGATCCGGAAGGCATTCTGAGCGATGTCCGGAATGATGTAGGAGGCGGTGCAACCCGCCCAGTAGGCCAGCGGCCCCGCATCCTTGTAGGCGATATCATCCGGTACCCAGTCGGCCCGGTGTTCCCGCAGTTCCGCCCAGATGTTGTGTTCCGCACGGGTGGCCGCCTTCATCAGGTAGAAGGCGGGATAGGTGGCGAACTCCTTTTCCATCACCAGGAAGCCGCGCATCTGGTCGAAGTCCTCCTGGATGGGGATGTGTACCTGGCACTCCGGGTTGCAGCGCTTACAGGTGGTGCACATCAGGAAGGTGTCCACCTCGGCCTGGTCGAAGTCGATGTTGCCGTGGGCATACTCACGCAGGAAGTAGAACTTGCCCCTGGGGGTGGCGCTCTCCCAGCCCCGGCCGGCGTAGAGGCTGCAGACCGGGCGGCAGTAACCGCACTGGACGCAGGCGAAGGCGTCCCCGGCCAGGTCTGGGGGCAGTGGGCGTTCCCCCTGGTGGATCTTCGGCAGCACTGCCGCTGTCGCCTCGGCTAGAGGGCGCCCGAGACGGGCAGCGCTCATGGCAGCGGCCAGGGTCCTATTTTTAGAATCCAGGGACTTGTCCGGGTTGAACAGGTCACCAGGGTCTAAGGCATGTTTGACGTTTTTGAGCTCCTGGTAGAGCCCCTCACCGAACTTGGACGGCGCCAGAGCGGTGAAGAACATCCCCAGGGCATAGGGGAAGCCCCCGTGTTTGAAGGCGATGTCCATCACCTGCAGGGACTTGGTGAAGTCCAGGGCAAATTGCAGGGGCAGGCGCTCGTCCCCCAGGGCGAAGCTCTGAATGGCCACGTCCTGCCCCTTGATCAGGGTGCCCTCCATGGCCAGCTCTCCAAAAGCAGTGGTCAGTTCCTCCAGGGCAGACTTCAGGCCGGCCAGGGGGATGACGCTCTCGCTGGGGATCAGGGATGGCCCCAGGCGCTTCAGGCGCATCGGGTAGTAGCGCTCCTCCCAGGCGTGCTGAGCCTGGGCGGCGGGCAGCAGTTCGCCGCCCAGATCGCCCAGCCTGGCGGAGATGAACTGCTCCACCGCAGTCGCCTCAGATTGCAGTGGCGCCAGCAGCAGGGCCGGCCCCTGCCACCCGGCGCTCAAAAGCGTACGAGGTGATGGTGTGTTTAACGCATTATTTGGCTTTAACCCTTGATGTAAAAGAGATGAATCCGTTGAGTGCTGGGCGGCAACCTCTTCGTTGAGACGCCGGAAGCGACCGCTGCCGAAACTGACGTGCCAGACGGTCACCCCGGCCTCATCCAGGGCGGTCAGGACGGTGATCAGTTCTTCCATGGTCTTGAAGCCGATCAGGAGCGGCCTGACCTCCTCAGCGGGCACCACCCGGAAGGTGACGCTGGCGATGAAGCCGGTGGTTCCCTCCAGCCCGACCACATGGCCGACTTCGAACAGGGGGGCGCCGGTGGGCGCGATGGCATCCACGGCCACCACGTTCTCGCCCACGTAGCCTCCGGTATTGCTGCCGATCCCGGCGCCGCCGGCGGCTACCCAGCCGCCCAGGGAGGCCCCGGGGGCGCTGGTGGGCACTATCGGCAGGGCCAGACCGTGCTCGCGGCGCAGGTAGTCGTCCAAATTCTTGATGATCACGCCGGGCTCCACGGTGACGGTCATCCCGGCCCGGTTCACGTCGAGTATTTTATTCATCCGGTTGAACTCCACCACGATCCCGCCCCGTGACGGCACGCAGCCGCCGAAGCCACCGGTGCCGCTGCCCCGGGGCACCAGGGGCACGCCGTAGTGGCGGGACAGGTCAGTCAGGAAGATCAGGTCTTCTTTGCTCTCTGGCTGTGCTACTGCATCAGGCATCCCCTTGTAGAGCATCCTCACCATGCCTGGCAGGGCGGCCACGTCGTGCGAGTAGAGCAGCCGCTCGATCTTGCCCAGGGCGGCCCGATCCCCGAAGCGTTTCACCAGTTCCTTCTGCCAACCCTTGCCGCCTCCACCGTCCTCATCGAACCCGAAATCTTTGACCTCTTCACCACCAGCAGCCTCTACCATCCGTATCAGCCTCCTCATGTTTTTACAAGATTAACATCCCGACTCGGCTCCGAACAACGATCTGCTTTCAATATCTGTTAATTGCTTCTCTCCGGTCTAATGAAAGGCGTTGGTTGTATTCATCCTTATAGGGACATTCCTCGAAGAGGAGGGTCCCCTTTTCTCAAAAATATGAAACTACCTAGAAAATCTCAAACGCTTTAGCATCAGGCGCCGAGCTTCAGGACGGCGCTGCAGTCAGCCTGGAGCGCTCGGTGGTGGCGGTCCGGTAGGTACGCCAGCCCCCGCTGAGGTTATAGACATTGTCATACCCGCGGCTCTTGAGGATGCGGCAGGCAATATAAGAGCGCAACCCGCTGGCGCAGTGGACGACCAACTTACGCCCGGACGTAAGCACGGCCTCCAGTTCGCTCATCCGCTGGCGCAGGTCGTCCACCGGGATGTGCAGGGCGTCTGGAATGGCGCCTGCTTTAACCTCGTCCGGCGTGCGCACGTCCAGAACCAGGGCGCCGTCATGCTGCAGTGCCTCCACCTGATCCCAGTCCACTGCCGCCACGTCGCCCCGCATGATGTTGGCCGCGGTCATGCCCAGGAGATTGACCGGGTCCCTGGCCGAGGAGAATTGCGGGGCGTAGGCCAGTTCCAACCGCTCCAGGTCGTAGACGGTCATGCCGGCCTGCAGGGCCGTTGCCAAGACGTCGATCCGCTTGTCAACCCCCTCCTGGCCGATCGCCTGGGCGCCGAGGATGTGCCCGTCGGATGG
This sequence comes from Peptococcaceae bacterium, assembly GCA_003160265.1. Taxonomy (GTDB): domain Bacteria; phylum Bacillota; class DSM-12270; order Thermacetogeniales; family Thermacetogeniaceae; genus Palsa-1188. The sequence continues at coordinate 12,833 of PLQY01000094.1, forward strand.
GCTGAACAACAGCTTCAGGCTCACCTGCGAGCCGCCGGGATAATAGCCGGCACGCGCCAGGGGGTGGATGATAACGCTCCGGTAGTCTATCTTTAAATCACGCAACTGGCGGGTGCCCAGGCCGACAGTTGCCGCCGCCAGGTCGAACAACTTGATGATGGAGCCGCCCACCGTACCGCGGTAGGAGATCTCCCGGCCGCAGATGTTGTCCGCGGCCAGGCGCCCCTGGCGGTTGGCAGGCCCGGCCAGGGGAATCAGGGCCGGGGCCCCGCTGACCGGATTGACAACCTCGATGGCGTCGCCCACGGCGTAGATCCGGGGGTCAGAGGTGCGTAGAAAGGCGTCGGTCCTGATGCCGCCGGTGGGCCCCAACTCCAGCCCGGCCTCTTTTGCCAGCCCGGTTTCAGGGCGCAGGCCGACTGCCACCAGCACCAGGTCGGCGGGCAATTCATGCTGCCCGGCGCGCACCAGCAGCCGTCCTGCATCCTCCCGGATCTCCTGCACCTGTTCGCCAAAGTGCAGCCCGATCTCCTGTTTTCGCAGGTAGACATGTACCAGAGCGGCCATCTCGTAGTCCAGGGAGACGGGCAGCACCTGGTCAGCCCGCTCCACTACCGAGACTGTCAGGCCGCGCTGCTTGAAATTATCTGCCATCTCCAGGCCAATATAGCCGGCGCCGATCACCACCGCCTCCCGTGCCTGTCGTTCCACGATCCAGGCGATGATGGTGTCGGTGTCGGTGATCGTTCGCAGACTGAACACTCCCGGTAGTTCGACGCCCGGAATGGACGGCCGTAGCGGTGCCGCCCCTGGCGCCAACACCAGGTAGTCGTAGTTCTCCAGGTAGATGCGCCCTGATTCCAGGTCAGTCACCTGCACTTGCTGCCCGGCGCGGTCGATCCGCGCCACCTCCTGCCGTGCCCGGATGTCGATACGGAAGCGCTGCCGCAGCAGGTGCGGTGTGACCACCAGCAGGTTCGCTCGCTTGGGAATGGCGCCTCCCACGTGGTAGGGCAGACCGCAATTGGCAAAGGAGACATAAGGCCCCCGTTCGAAGACCACGATCTCCGTCTCTTCGTCCAGCCGCCGCAGCCTGGCTGCGCAGCTTGCCCCTCCGGCAACCCCACCGACGATCACCACTTTTTTGCTCATTTCATCTTGACCGCCTTAACTAATATATTTGCTCATAATGTAATATACAAATATAACGAAAATGAGGTATAGATTCAACTGGGTCTAAGCTTCAGGGGGGTTCAACTGTGTCTTGGCTTCAGTGGGGTTCAACTGGGTCTTGGCTNNCGGAAAAGCGGGGGCATTAGAGGGGGTAGCCATCTGTTAAATTCATAATTAAGATGTACTCCTGCTAATCGAATAGAGATTGTATGATCTTGCGGGCATCCTCGCTCACGACGCTATAGTGAACCTCCAGGCCATGGCGTTTGCCTTCGATGATGCCTAATGAGCGGAGTTTGGCAAGGTGTTGAGAGATAGTTGACTGTGGTAAATCCAGGCAGGATTGAATATGAGAGACGTTGCTGCCACCCTGGGCCATCAGCCCCCTGATGATGCACAGTCTTACCGGGTGGGCCATCACTTTCAGTAGTTCCGACTTGCCATAATATAGTTCCGGATTTGTGATAAAAGTCTCGATGTTTAGTATTTCCAATCAACCTCCTTTAAACCCTTCAATTTGTATATTACGATATATGAATAAGTAAATCAAGTTAAAAACAAAGGAATCTGGATATACCCAACCATATTGACGAATAATAAATAGAGATATATAATCTATATAGACATAATACCTATAGAGGTGATATATCTAGATGTGCGAGGAATCAACGAGTGGAAAATCGACCGGCTGCCACTGTGCCGGGGGGATGCCGGTAGAGAGGTTCATGCAGCCATGCCTTTTGTTGCTGCTCAAACAACGCTCTGCGCACGGCTACGACCTGATCCAGAGCCTGCCCGAATTCGGATTTAACGAGAAGTCACTGGATCCGGGCACTGTATACCGGAATCTGCGCCGGTTAGAGGAGGACGGGCTGGTTATATCGCATTGGGATGTCGGTGATGGAGGGCCGGCCAAGCGTCTGTACCGCATTACCGATGAAGGCGAAGAGATGCTGCACGCTTGGGCGATTCATATAGGTCAGCAGCGCAAGCGGATGGATAATTTTCTGGAAAGGTACGGCGCTGTTTTTGGAACCGGGAAGCTATAAGGAGGGGAGGTGAGACTATGTGCGGTTCACATGATCAGGGCAAGGGTGGCCACCACCACGAAGGATGCTGCTGCGGTTCAGGCGGGCATTTCCACCGGCGGTTCCTCAGCAAGGAAGAGAGAGTCGCCAGATTGGAAGCTTACCTGCAAGACCTGAGGGCCGAGCTAAGGGTGGCTGAAGGGAAACTCCAGGAGGTCAAGGGAGAATAAGTCTTGCTTAACGAATTACAGATTCACGGTTCACAATCATAGGGGGTTATTCATTGCCCCCTATGTTTTATAGAATTCGGAGGCAATTGGGTCCCCCAATCTAGTATTCAGAGCCCTGGATTGGCCCTGTTTCGTAGTTACAATCCTCTGGTGTATTGTCCGGCACAGGGGATGCAGGCAAGTTTGCCGTCTTTCAGCCGTGCCCTGGCTTCAGAGACTGCTTCTCCGCAGAAGGCACAGGTGACGGAGTTGAAGATGCGGGCGGGCTTCGGGATGCTCTCTTCAATATTCTGAATCGTGCAAAACTCCTCCTGCGGTAGATCCAGGATCTGCTGCACCATGCTCGGACCGGACCGCAAAGAAGCTGGTTGTGCCTTCCTGGCGCCTGCTTTGACATAGATGCGCACCCCAACCCCGCTCTTGCGGCTCATGAAAGTGAAGGCGTGCTTGCCGAAATCCCGGAAAAGCAGGTTGCCCTTGCCCAAGGTGCACCCCGTAATGACCATCACCGCATCCACGGGGCAGGCATCGTTTTCCACAATGGCAACCAATTCCTCGTCTAGCGCCCGTCTGGCTGCAAGTTCCTGCAGGCCGATTTTGGCCGCCCGATAGCCCATTGCCAGACCGGGGCATACATGACCGTGAAACTCGACGCACTTCTCCCAATCGCTTTTTTCCTCACCCATCTCGATCCCTCCTCATAAATTTTTATTTGTAACCACTCAGGCCAGTCCACCTTNNCCGGGTGGGGCAGCCTGGTACCCGCTTGCGGGGGCGAATCATTTAGACCTGGCACCTTCGGGCTAAGGCGATGTGCTTTTGTGAAATTTCATTGAGATAGGCTGAGCAATCACCTTCATTTTACACATATTGTTGAGCAGCGCAAGCGGCCGCTGGTTAAACGTCCATGCTGCGCAGGGTCACCGCAAGGAAGCACCCGGTGGGCATCTCCTGCAACCCTTTGGCCGCTGCCTGACAAGCTGTCACCACCTGCACTTTCTTTTGGTTTCGAAGAAAAATGTGGCGTGCCTTGCGATCGCTGATCTGATGTGATATTTCGAGTTTCAATGGAAGAGGTGTCCATGGTCCATTTCACCGGTTATATAATCGTTGGCGCTCTTATCGGTCTGATGTCGGGCCTGTTCGGCATCGGCGGCAGCAGCATCGGCACTCCCATCCTGAAAATGTTCTTTTCACTTCCTGCTCTAATAGCATTGGCATCGCCTCTACCGGTGACCATTCCCACGGCAGTTGCCGGAACCTATAATTATTGGCGCAAGGGTCTGGTCCGTAAGGATGTCGTTTTATGGACGACAATCGGGGGACTACCGGGTGTCGTCCTGGGTGCCCTGGGAACCAGAATTGTCAGCGGGCAATGGTTGATGATTTTGACGGGACTTTTTCTTTCTTTTTCAGGAGTTCAGCTTATTCGCAAAGGCAAAGAATCATGCGCTGCTGCTTTTTCGCCAAAACGATTTAACACAATTGCGTTACTGATCGGTTTTGCTGTCGGAATATTTTCGGGTCTGCTGGCAAATGGAGGCGGGTTCCTGTTGGTGCCCGCTTTTATACTGCTGCTCGGCCTCACGCCCTATGAGGCAACCAGCAGCTCACTGGTGTGCGCCGCTTTCTATGCCATACCAGGAACGTTGGTGCATTGGTGGCTTGGCCACATCGACTGGAAACTGGTCCTGGGGCTGAGCATCGGAGTTTTTCCTGCCAGTTTCCTGGGTTCCAAACTGGGATTAGCGGTTGACGAACAGAGGCTCAAGATCGGTTTTGGCTATTTTATGACAGCCTTTGGACTGGATTTTATCTTGACCCTGTTGGGGTTGAATCCACTCATCACTGATTCCGTACTCCTGGCTGCAGTTGCGGTGACGGTTGGATGGATTGTAATCGGGGTATTGAGTGAAGAAAAACGGGAGAACCCGTAACAAAATATCATGCAACACGAGGGGATCATGCTATAATTGTCATTACAAACAGCAAATTAGACCGGGGAGATTGGTATGGGAAAAATCGGGATCGTGACTGACAGTGTTACTTATCTGACTCCAGAGCAGGTTGAGGAGCTACAAGTAGAAGTGGTATCCCTGGTCATCAACTTTGGCGACCAGAGCTGGCCGGAGGCGAGTGTTTCCGACTACACGGATTTTTATGAACAACTGCGCCGGGTATCCTATCTTCCCACCACCTCGCAGCCGTCCATGGGCGATTTTCTACAGACCTATGACCGCCTGGCCGGCAAGGTGGACAGCATCATCTCCATTCATCTTTCAGCGGGCGTCAGCGGAACTGTGCAGGTTGCCCGGTCTGCTGCCAGGATGATGCCGGGAGTGGAGATCTCCGTGGTGGATTCCGGGGCTGCGGCAATCGGGGTCTATATGATGGTCGATGCCGCTGCACGGGCTGCAGCCGCTGGTTGGGAAAAAGATAGGATTATGCAAGCTCTCGAATACATCAAGAGGCACAGGACCTTGTTGTTTATACCGGATTCCCTGGAATACCTGAAAAGGGGCGGCCGGATCGGCGGCGCCGCCGCCTTGGTGGGGACACTGCTGCAGGTGAAGCCGATCTTATATTTCAATCCTGCCAAGAACGGTATCATCGACCTCTATGAGAAGATCAGGACGAGGGAGAAGGGGCTGCAGAGGATCCTGGCCGAACTGGACAAGGCCTACCGGCAGTCGCCCGACCTGAAGACGGGGGTTGTACACGTAGGCGCCGAGGCTGAAGGGAAGGCCCTGGTGCAGCGGATCAGGGGGCTTTACCCCGAGCTCACTCCGGATCTGTGCCCGGTCGGCCCGGTGGTAGGAGCCCACATCGGCCCCGGAACCCTGGGAATATGCTGCTATCCCCTGGCCAGTGATTTGAAAGAGATCATCAAATACAGGACGTAAACCGTCTCCTTCCTAAACATCTCCCATATTTAGAAACAAAAAATTGTTGCCGATGCAGGAATTATTCTGTCAATGTAGAAATGACAGGTTGAATGATGCTGGGCCGGAACCGGTGTAAACAATAGTAGCGTCTCAAGCTGACCTGTCATATCGTTGTCGCCTTCCGCAGAGGGGCGTGGATTGAAACAAAATAATCTCTGTTGCCGAAGAGGATTTAGAGAGTGATTGTAGAATTAACTTCATTAAAGAAGGCCTTATGAGGCGGTCTTGTTTTGCGTAAAAACAGAACCGGTCTAAAGGAGGGGTTGCTGGAGTAAAATCACAGGGGCAACAACGAAGAGAGCGACTTTTTAAATGAGTGCCCGGTTTTCGGCAAGTCACTTTAGGCGGGGGAGTGTTATTGTGAAAATCGCCATCACCGGTAAGGGTGGGGTTGGCAAGACCACTCTTGCGGCTGGACTAGCGAAACTCTTTGCACAACGCGGCTATGAAGTATATGCAGTCGACGCGGACCCCGATATCAGCCTCGGGACCACTCTTGGAGTACCCGAGGAACAACTGGCTGCTCAACCGCCGATGCTAGAGATGAAGGAACTGATCACCGAACGGACCGGCGGTGGCGGGTTGGTATATATTCTGAACCCCGAAGTTGACGACATCCTGGAAGGGTACGCCATCAACGTCGGTAACATAAAGCTGCTTCGCATGGGGGCGGTCAAGCATGCCAGCAGCAACTGCTATTGCCCCGAAAATGCATTTCTCAACGCTGCTATCAATTCTCTTCTCCTTGGAAATCGCGAAATCGTCATCCTGGATATGGGCGCAGGCATCGAACAGTTGACACGGGGTACCGCCCGCGGCGTGGATATGCTGCTGATCGTCACCGAACCCACCCGGGTGAGCGTGGACACGGCACACGTGATCCAGAGGCTCGCCGGGGAAATGGATGTGCCCAAGGTCAAAGTGATCGGCAACAAGATCCGCTCTGCCAAAGAAAGAGAGTTTCTAACTGCGTCTTTTGCGCCAGGCGAATTGCTAGGGTTCCTCGAATTCGACGAGACCCTGTGGGAAAGGGCGATGATGGATGATCCCCAGGGGCTAGAAGAGATTTTACTACAATCAGTCAGTAAGGTCTTTGACCAGATTTTACGGGAGGTAGGTGAGGTTAAGAGCAAAACATGGTGATTCCATGCTTTCCTGACGCCCCGTCAGCGTCAACAATAGGCTCGAAAAGCTGCTTCAGGCTACGGGCCCGCCCATGGTGGTTTCGTGCGCCTGCAAGCCAGGAAGAATGTGCCCGGGGATAGGGAAAGCGCAGGTTGTGTTCCTTAGATCTGTACTAAAAGGGAGGTTAAAATGTATGCCGCGANNCTGGAAATGTTCGATGTGGCCAAAGAAAAGGGCATGATCACGACCTTTGATATTTGGTCAGCCCAGCAGCCGGTCTGTCAATTTGGCTACACCGGCATCTGCTGCCGCATCTGCTTCCAGGGCCCCTGCCGCATCCGCGCCGAGGAGGGCCCGGGCAGCATGGGACAATGCGGGGCCAGGGACTATACTATAGTTTCTCGTAATGCTATAAGGTTTATGGCCGGTGGCGCCTCCGCCCATTCCGATCATGGCCGCCATGTTACCCACGTGCTGCATGCTGCGGCCACTGGACATGCTCCTGATTACAAGGTAACTGACCCCGATAAGTTGAACCGGGTAGCCAAGCGCCTCGGTATCAGTGCCGAGGGCAAGTCGGTCAATGAATTGGCCAAGGAAGTAGCCGAGCTTACCCTGGAGGACTTTGGCAAGCAGGACGAAAGTCCCTGCACCTGGTTATGGTCCGTGCTCTGCGACGCCCGCAAAGAAAAGTTCAAAGAGACCAACGTTGTGCCGACCGCCATCGACCGGTCAGTAGTCGAAGTTTTGCACCGCACCCACATCGGCGTGGACGCCGATCCGATCAACATCATCTTCGGGGGTATCAAGGCTTCACTGGCAGACCAGACCGGCATGTATTTGGCTTCAAATTTATCTGACATCCTGTTCGGCACCCCGAAACCTGTTATGAGCGAGGCCAATATGGGTGTCATCGACCCTGATAAAGTGATGATCATCGTCGATGGCCATAACCCGCTGCTCAGCCAGATGGTAGTGTATGCCTCTCAGACTGCGGAGATGATCGAAGAGGCCAAGGCTGCCGGTGCTACTGGGATCAAGATCGCTGGCATTTGCTGCACCGGCAACGAAGTGCTGATGCGTTCAGGCATTCCGATCGCCAACAACTACATGGGCGTAGAGCTTGTAATCGCCACCGGCGCCATCGATGTGGTCTGTGTCGACTTGCAGTGTGTTAAACCGGCGATTAGGAATGCTACAGAATGCTTTAAGACCAAGTTGGTCACCACCATGCCGATCGCCAAGATCCCTGGCTCCTATCATTTTNNTCGATGACTCCAGGGCGATGGAGAGTTCCAAGGGGATCATCCGCCTGGCTATTGAAGCATTCAAAGAAAGAAAAGCTACAGCACAATCAGTACATGTTCCTTCTTTCAAAAGCAAGGTCATGGCAGGCTTTAGCTTCGAGGCGCTGATGGATCTATTTGCAGCTATAAACCCTGAAAATCCGATCAAGGTGCTGACTGACGCCATTGACAGCGGTGAACTATCGGGTGTAGGAGCAGTTGTTGGTTGCAACAACCTGCAGGCTGTCCACGATCTGTCACACACCGAAATGATTAAGGGCTTAGCTGCTGCCAATTGCTTTGTCGTCGTAGGCGGCTGTGCTGCACAGGCAGGCGCCAAGCATGATCTGCTTAATTATGAAGGCGTAGAGAAATATGCGGGCCCCGGCCTGAAGGCATTCATCGACCGCCTCTACGAAGCTAACAAGGATAATTTGCCGGATAAGTTGCCACTAGCCTACCACATGGGTTCTTGCGTCGATTATAGCCGCATGGCCGATCTCTGGACAGCCATGGCCAACGAATGGGGAGTAGATATTGCCAAGATTCCGTTTGTTGCCAGCGCCCCCGAAGCCATGAGCGAGAAAGCTGTTTCCATTGGCACTTGGGTGATCGCCAACGGCATTCCCACCCATGTTGGCTGCATGCCGCCGCTGGAAGGTAGCAGTCTGGTCTGGAGTGTCGTCACTTGCATCGCCAACGATGTCTTTGGCGGATACTTCATATTAGAGACAGATCCATATGTCGCTGTCCAGAAGATGGTGGCCGCGCTCGAATATCGCACCTGGAAACTCGGCATCCACAGGAAGGTTGCCGTGGAGTACGAGTCCGAGCTAGCTGGTGTGTTTTAGTTATTAGTTAAAGGAAAGGGGGAAAAAGCATGTCCACAGCATGGCGCGTAGACAGAGAGAAATTTGAAGATATCTATGCAGGTTCCATGGAACCTGGCAAGGAACCAAAAAAACTATTCAGGCAGGCCTTCGAAGGAACGATCGTCGCCCTCAGCTACGCTGAAATCCTGCTCAATACAGCGATCAAAAACTATGGCCCCGATTTTAAGGTTCAATACCCGGAAACCGCCTATTTCGTTCCGGCCATCCGGGCGCTGGGCGGCTACGAGGTCAACAAATTGGGTGACATGGTGCCGCTGCTTAACGCGAAGCGCAATGCGGTAGTTTCGGGCGCTAGCCTGGAGAACGCGATGCTCTGGGGCGAGGCGGTCATCTATGCGGCGGAGATCATTGAAGCTGTCAGAATGGCCACCGGCAGGACCGAGAAACTGCCCAAGCCCTGGACCGGGTTCATCCCCGACATGTACGTCCGCAAGTGGGGCATCAAGCACGTGGACTGGACGATCCCGGGTGAATTCGTGATCCTCGGCCGTTTCCGGACCTCGGATGACGCCCTCCGGATCGTCAACAAGCTCGTTCAGAAGGGCTTCATGCTGTTCCTGGTGGACGAAGTGATCGAGCAGTTGATGGAGAAGGGCTACAAGTTCGACGTCGACGCCTGGCCGGTGTACCCCCTGGGCAACTTCACCCAGGTGATCCACGCCGTCAACTACGCCTTCCGGGCATCCCTGATGTTCCCGGGCATCCCTCCGGGAGACAAGTTCATGCACCGGAACTACCAGCGTGACCGCATACTAGTGGTCTGTCTGCTCTGTGGCGAACGGGACATCGTCAAGGTAGCCGCCTCCTTCGCCGCCATCTATATGGGCTTCCCGGTCATCGTCGATCAGCCACTGGAGGAGGACGAGACCTGGAAGGACTGGTACTTCTCGGTGCCTGACTACGACGAAGCGATCCAGCTCGGCATCGAGGTCCGCGGCATCAAGATCACGGCCATCGAGGTCAACGTCCCGATCAACCACGGCGCCGCCTTCGAGGGCGAGTCGATCCGCAAGGCCGACATGTTCGTGGAGTTCGGCGGCGGGCGCTCCCCAGCCTTCGAGCTGGTGCAGATGGCCGAGGCGGACGACGTCACCGACGGCAAGATCAACATCATCGGCCCCGACCTCGACCAGATGCAGGATGGCGGCGCCTACCCGATGGGCATCAAGTTCAAGGTATACGGTCGCAAGTTCCAGAGCGACTTCGAGCCGGTGCTGGAGCGCCGTGTCCACTACTTCATGAACTACGGCGAGGGCATCTGGCACATGGGCCAGCGCGACCAGAACTGGATGCGCATCAGCAAGGTCGCCAACGAGAAGGGCTTCAGGCTGAAGGACCTGGGCACTCTGTTCTACGCCTACTTCAAAAAGGAATACTCGGCCATCGTCGACCGCCTGGAGATCACCCTGATCACCGATGAGGCGGAGGTCGTGAAGGGCATGGCGGAAGCCAAGGCGGCCTACGCCAAGAGGGACGACCGGCTGACGAACCTGCGTGACGAGTCCGTCACCGAGTTCTATACCTGCACCCTATGCCAGTCCTTCGCCCCGACCCACATCTGCTTCGTGTCGGCGGAGCGCACCGGACTCTGCGGCGCGGTCAGTTGGCTGGATGCCAAGGCCACCTACGAGATCGACCCGATCGGCGTCTGCCAGCCGGTGCCGATCACCAGCGAGTACGTGATCGATGCCAATACAGGAGAGTGGTCCTCCATCAACGAGACCGCCTCCGCCCGCACCCAGGGCAAGACCGAGTCGGTCTGCATGTACACCATGATGGACCGCCCGATGACCACCTGCGGCTGCTGCGAGTGCATCATGGCCATGGTTCCCGAGTGCAACGGGTTCATGGTCACCACTCGTGAGCATAAAGGAATGACCCCGGTCGGCATGACCTTCTCCAGCCTGGCCGGCATGGTCGGTGGCGGCAACCAGACCCCGGGCTTCGCCGGTGTCGGCCGGCTGTACCTGATCAGCCGGAAGTTCTTCCCGGCGGACGGCGGCCTCGGCAGGCTGGTCTGGATGCCCAAGGACTTGAAAGATCAGTTGCGTGACCAGCTCAATGAACGCGGCAAGGAAGAGGGCTTCGGCGACAACTTCGCCGACATGATCGCCGACGATACTATCGGCACCACGCCCGACGAGATCCAGCCATACCTGGAAGAGAAGGGTCATCCGGCCCTAAAGATGGATCCCTTGATGTAACCTTAAAAGCAATCTGGATTCGGGCGCTGCCGCTCTGAGAGGGCGGCGCCCGACAAAGGTTCTTTAAACAAACAAGATCAAGAAAGGAGAAGTGACATGGGTTTAACAGGACTTGCAATCTTCAAACTGCTCCCGAAGACGAACTGTGGAGAATGTGGCGTACCGACATGCCTGGCCTTCGCTATGGCCCTGGCTGCCGGCAAAGCCACGCTGAGCCAGTGCCCCTACGTCTCCAATGAGGCTAGGGAAGCGCTGGATGCCGCTACCGCGCCGCCGATCAAGCTGGTCAAGATGGGATCGGGGGACAAGGTGCTGGCGATCGGCGACGAGCAGGTCATCTTCCGTCATGACAAGACCTTCTATCACCCGACCGGTATTTTTATCGAGGTGGCTGACAACGATGCCAACCTCGCCGCCAAGATCGATGAGATCAATGGCATTGTGATCGAGCGTGTCGGTCAGAAGTACGAGGTGGACGGTGTCGCCATCGCCAACGCCTCCGGCAGCGCCGATACCTTCAAGGCGGCGGCCGAAGCTGTAGCCGGAAAGACCGACAAGGCCATCATCCTGCTGACCGAGTGCCCTACCTGCATGGAGGCGGCGGCTGGCGCCATCGCTGCACGGAAACCGTTGCTGTACGCGGCCACCGCTGACAACTACGAGAAGATGGTGGCAGTGGCCAAGAAAGTCGACGCTCCGCTGGCGGTAAAGGGTGCGGATCTCAACGCTATGGCCGAACTGGTGGCCAAGATCGATTACAAGGAGCTGGTCATCGATTCCGGAGCGCGCCAGATATCCCAGGTGATCGCCGACCAGACCCAGATCCGTAATGGCGCCGTCAAGAAGCGGTTCCGGCCGTACGGATATCCGACGATCGCCTTCACCACCGAGGCCGACCCGGCCATGGAAGTGCTGGAGGCACAGGCTTTCATCTCCAAGTATGCCAGCATCGTGGTGCTCAAGACCACCAAGACCGAATACCTGATGGCGCTGTTTACCTGGAGAAGCAACCTCTATACCGACCCGCAGAAGCCGATCGCGGTGCAGCCGGGCGTCTATGCCATCGGCGCCGCCAACGAAAATTCCCCGGTGTACATCACCACCAACTTCTCGCTGACCTACTACACGGTGGCTACCGAAGTGGAATCCACCAGGCTGCCGAGCTACCTGATCGCCTTCGATACCGACGGTCTGTCCGTCATGACCGCCTGGGCCGGCGGCAAGTTTATCGGCGAGGCGATCGGCCCCTGGCTGAAGGATTCGGATATCAACGAGAAGGTCAAAAAGAAGGTTCTCATCATCCCGGGCGGCGTGGCGGCCATCAAGGGCAAGATCGAGGATCTCTCCGGCTGGGAAGTCATGGTAGGACCGCGTGATTCCAGCGGCATTACCTCCTTTGCCAAGCTGCGCCTGAATGTCTAACTTGATGTTCGAAGCGGGTGCCCGCGTGCCCTCTGGGCGCGGGCGCGGTTCGATTCGAGCCTCGAGGAGGGTATTGGAAATTCTTACTTGCCGACTTGCCGGATAATCGAGGCCGGAGAGATCAATAAGAGGTGCGACAGTATATGTCGAAACACATTGCGGTAGCGGGCAAGGGCGGAACAGGCAAGACAACCCTGGCATCGATGCTGGTCAGGTACCTGGTGGAGACCGGGAAGGGCTCGGTCCTGGCGGTGGATGCGGATTTCAACTCCACCCTGAACGAGGCCCTCGGCCTGGAGGTATCGGACACCATTGCCAACGTTCTGGCCGATATCAAGAAGAACAAGGTTCCGACCGGAATGACCAAGGATGTGTTCATCGAACTGAAGCTGCACCAGGCATTGATTGAGACCAGGGACTACGATCTGCTGGTGATGGGAGGACCACAGGGCCCGGGTTGCTACTGCTTCCCGAGCGAGATCCTGAAGCGCAACCTGGAGTCCCTCGACAAGAACTACGACTACATGGTCATTGACAACGAGGCGGGCATGGAACACATCAGCCGGGAGACGATCGAGAATGTCGATATCCTGCTGGTGATCTCCGATGCCACGGCAAAGGGTGTGCGGACTGCAGGACGGATCTACGAACTGGCTAAGCGTCTGCAGATCAGGATCGGTGCTGCCTACCTGATCGTCACCCGGATCGCCGACCCGGAGCCCCTCAGGAGCGATATCGAGGCCACCGGTCTCGAACTGCTGGGGGTGATCCCCGACGATCCGCTGGTAACGGAATACGACCTGCAGGGGAAGCCTTTGATGGGTCTCCCTGCTGACAGTCCCGCAGTCAGCGCATCGATGAAATTGTTTGACAAACTACGATTTTAACTGAGAAAGGAGAGTACATTATGCCGGTTGAAATTTACAAGGACAAGTTTACTGGCAAGGTTCTGGAAGTAATACTCGGCGCCACCAAAGAACAGGGTGGTACGAGGGCTTATACGGTGAAGCTGGGCGGGAGCTCGACCCTGCCGTTCCTGTACTACGAGGGCGAGCTTCCCAACCGACCCGTGATCGCCATGGAAGTCTGGGATATCAAGCCGCAATGGAGCTCATCCTTTGAGCCGTATTACGGCGATGTCTGGAACGACCCGGTTGCCTGGGCGAAGAAGGCCGAGGAGTACGGCGCAGATGTGGTCTATCTAAAGCTGATGGGCGCAGATCCGGAACTGGAAAACTCCAGGAGCGCGGCTGATTGCGCCAAGCTGGTCAAGGATGTATTGGCTGCAACAGGCGCCCCGCTGATGGTCGAGGGCCCCGGCTTTCCGGAAAAGGACAACGATGTGCTGCAGGCGGTGGCAGAGGCTGCGGCCGGCGAAAACATCGCCCTGGGCGCGGCGGAAAAGGACAACTACCGCGGCATTGCTGCCGCTGCCATGATGGGCAGGCACTGCATCATCGGGCGTTCCCCCCTGGACATCAACATCCTGAAGCAGTTGAACATCATGATCACCGAAATGGGCGTTCCTATCAACAAGGTGCTAAACGACCCGATAACCAGCGGCCTCGGTTACGGCATCGAGTATTCCTTCTCCGTCATGGAGCGGGCCCGCTGGGGTGCCCTCATTGGTGACAAGATGATGGCCCTGCCGGTGGTCTGCCTGGCCGGCCCCGAGGCATGGCGCGGCAAGGAAGCAAACGCGGCCAACGCCGACGCAGGCCCGGGCTGGGGCGATGAGAAGGACCGCGGCATCATTTGGGAGGCCATGACCGCTGCCGCTCTGCTGCAGGCCGGCGGTGACCTGTTGCTCATGAGGCATCCCGAAGCAGCCAAGCTGGTCAGGAAGCAGATCGAAGAGCTCGCGGTGCCGAACAAGTACTAAGGCGTTTTTTAAAATAGACCATAAAAAGGGAGGTAAAAGCAGATGGCATTTATGATGATCGGTGAACGCATCAACGGAATGTTCAAGGACATCGGCGAGGCCGTCGCCAAGTTCGACCCGAAGCCGATTCAGGACTGGGCGGTCAAGCAGACTCAGGCCGGCGCCGCATATCTCGACCTCAACGTCGGCCCGACAGCGGCTGACCGCAAAAAGTCGATGGAGTGGATGGCCAAGATCATCTCGGAGGTCAGCGACGTTCCGATCGCTCTGGATTCCACCAACTATGACGCCATCGAGGCCGCACTCCAGGTTATCGGTAAACCCGGGGCGCTGATCAACTCCTGCCCGAACGAGCGGGCAAAGATCGAGCGCGTTTTTCCGATGGCGGCCAAGTATGGCGCCGGCATCGTCGCTCTGACCATGGACAAGTCCGGTATTCCTCTGAACGCTGACGCCCGCGTCGCCCATGCCATGGAACTGGTGGCTGCGGCCGACGAGTTCGGGGTGCCGACTGACAGTCTGTTTATCGACCCGCTGATCCTGCCCTGCAACGTCGCCCAGGCCCACGCCCCCGAGGTGCTGGAGGCACTGCGGCAGATCAAGACGCTCTGCGATCCGGCGCCGCATACGACCCTGGGTCTCAGCAACGTATCCCAGAACACCATAGACCGGTCGCTGGTCAACCGTACCTACGTGGTGATGGCGATCTGCGCCGGCCTGGATTCGGCGATCATCGACGTCAACGATGAGACCATGGTGGAATCCATTGCCACCGCCGACATGCTGCTGAACCACGCCATTTACTGCGATTCTTACGTGAAAGTGTTCCGGCAGAGATAGACTGAAGGCCTGGAAGGGCCCCGCCTTTCGGCTGGGGCCCTTCCAAGGCCAATTTTTACGTAATCGGGGAGGTTTCGAAGTTTTACTTTCAGGGGGAAACCTAATGACTAAACAAATAACAAATATAAGAATTGGAATTTACCTATGTGATTGTGACGGTAAAGTTTCCAAAAAGGTTGATTTAAACAGCGTCAAGGTTGCGATTCAGAGCAAAGCGGAATTCGAGTACATCAGAGCGGTGGAGGTTGCCTGCACGAAGGCTGAGCGGGAGCAGATCGTCGCCGAGATCGACAAGTACTCTTTGAATCGCTTGCTTGTAGCCGGTTGCAGCGATCCCTTCATCGTGCGCCAGTTCCTGCAGTTAGCGGATGATAAGGGTA
Source organism: Peptococcaceae bacterium (assembly GCA_003160265.1). Classification (GTDB taxonomy): domain Bacteria; phylum Bacillota; class DSM-12270; order Thermacetogeniales; family Thermacetogeniaceae; genus Palsa-1188. Next base: position 28,241 of record PLQY01000094.1, read on the forward strand.
TCAACCGCTATAATGTTGAATTTGTCGATCTGTCTGCGGCTGAGTCAGTTGGAGCTGCAGTTTCGGCTGTCGATACCGCTCTAAACAGGCTGCATCTACGGGCCGAGGTCGGCTACGAAGAGTTGGCCGTTATCCCGGACGTCCTGGTGATCGGCGCCGGCAGCGAGGCGGCTGCGGCAGCAAAGGCGATCGCCAAGAACCAGCCGGTGGTCCAGATCGATAATGTGGGAACCAGGGTGATCGGGCTGGATGGCTTTCCAGGCGCTTTTACAGTGATTTTGCTGGAAAACGGCCAGACTGTCAAGAAGGACTTCGGAGCGATCGTGCTGGCGCTCGGGGCGGTGCCCCAGTATGACAAGAGCAAGTACGGCGGGGTCGAGTTGGGCGCCGACGTTCTTTCCCTTTCCCAGTTCATCAATGCAGGCAAGGATTATGCAGGCAAGAAGGTCGGCTTCGCTCTGGGGAAGGCTGACGAGGATTCACTGCTTTCCTTTGCCGCAGTGTTGAAGGCCGCCTTAGACTTGAAGGAAAAGGGCGCCTCCGAGGTCAGTATCATCTATGAGGATATGAAGATCTGCGCAGATGGCCTGGAGCAGGAGTACGAACGCGCTCGCAAAAAGGGCGTCAACTTTTTAAAGTATACCGGAGAATTCCAGATCACCAGGTTTGCCTCCGGAATCGCCTTCATGTATCGCGAGCCGTTCCTGGCCGATCCGGCGAAGATTGTCGCAGATTACATCGTACTGGCGGAGGACTTCGTGCCTGCTGCGGGAACCTTGGAGTTGGCGGAGATATTCGACATCAGGACGGGTCCGGGAGGCTTCTTCCAGAAGGACAATGTTCATTCCCTGCCGATCAGATCGAACCGCGCCGGTATCTTCTTTGTAGGCAGTTGCCACGGGCCAATCCACGGCACCGATCTCTACAACGAGATCGAGGCCGTGCTTGCCGAAGTCTCCGCTTTTGCCAAGGGCAAGGTATCAGTGCCGAGCCTGCAGCCTAAGGTGGAGGCGGAGAAATGCGCAGTCTGCCTGACCTGTTACCGCTGTTGCCCCCACCATGCGATCGAGATCGTCCACGGTGAGGAATACAATAACATGTACTTTTCTGCGGCCCGCATGAATCCCCTGGCCTGCCAGCGCTGCGGGGTGTGCGCCGCTGAATGCCCGGGCAAGGCGATCCAGTTGCCGCTCTATTCAGACCAGGAGATCCTCTTCGAAGTCCAACAACCGGCCCGGATCGTGGCCTATGCCTGCGAGAATTCCGGATTTCTGGCCTCGGAGTTTGCGAAAACTCTGGATCCGGAGTTGCAAAAGGATTTACAGATAGTGGAGGTCCCCTGCTCCGGAAAGATCGACATCATCTACCTGCTCAAAGCCCTGGAAAACGGAGCCGACGGTGTGATGCTGTGTGTCTGCCACAAGGAAAACTGCAAGTTCGTCTGGGGCAACGACCGGGCCGAGCAGCGCAAGGTGCGTGCCCAGCAGATCTTGAACCAGGTCGGGCTGGGTGAGCGCATCGATTTCGTGCATGTGGCAGCCAATCAGGGTAACCAGTTTAACACGGCAGTGAAGGCGATGGCGGAGAAGATCCGCCAATCTGGAACAAACCCGGGGAAGGTGGTAAAGTAAATGATCGTTGCTGAAGGAAAACCCGTTGAGAAGATCCTGGAGATGTTAGCGCCCTATAAGAAGGTCTTGATCGCCGGATGCCGCGGTTGCGTTACGGTCTGCCTGACCGGCGGCGAGAAGGAAGTCGGCATCCTGGCTTCCCAGATCAGGATGGCCCGCAGCAAGGACGGAAATCCAATCGAGATCCTGGAGCAGACGGAAGAGCGGCAGTGCGATGCCGAGTACAACGCCAAGTTCCTGGAAAACGTCGGGAAAGTCGATGCCATAGTGTCTCTCGCCTGCGGCATCGGGATTCAGTACCTGGGTGAGAAGTACCCCTTAACTCCCATCTATCCCGGTGTCAACACTCTGATGCTGGGCGCCAACATCGACGTCGGCCGGTGGGAAGAGCGGTGCTTCGCCTGCGGCGACTGCGTCCTCGACAAGACCGGCGGCATCTGCCCGATCGCCCGCTGCTCCAAGAGCCTGTTGAACGGTCCCTGCGGTGGATCCCAGTTCGGCAAGTGCGAAGTGTCAGCCCCTGTAAAAGAGGATATTCCATGCGGCTGGCAGTTGATCTATGACCGGTTGTCGGCACTCGGCCAGCTGGACAAGATGAGTGAGATCATCCCGGCGAAGAACTGGCTGCGCGCCAAGGGCCCGAGAACTTATGTAAGGGAGGATCTGACCCTTGACAGAAGCTAACAGCAAACCCGAAGGCAACCTGAAATCAGGCAGTGCCCTAGAAAGAACCTATGTATCAGGCCAATTTGTCTGCACCGGTGAGGTCGGCCCACCCAAGGAGTCGAGCTTCCATCACGTCGAGATGTACGGTAATGGGATGAAGGGGCGGGTCGACGCCATCAACCTGACGGACAACCAGACCGCCGTCACCCGTCTCTCCAGTTGGGCGGCGGCTGTCAAGCTGGTCATGATGGGACTTGAGCCCAATCTGCAGATGGTCTGCCGCGACCGCAACCGGCTGGCCATGCAGAGCGACCTGCTGGGCGCCTATGCGCACGGGGTGCGTAACGTGCTCTGCCTGTCCGGCGACCACCAGGCGTTCGGCAATCACCCGGGCTGCAAGGGCGTCTACGATGTGGACTCCATCCAACTGATCGGCATGGTGAAAAAGCTCCGGGACGAGGGCTGTTTCGAGTGCGGTGAGGAGTGCAAGAACAACCCCAAGTTCTTCATCGGGTGCGTCGAGAACCCCTTCGGCGACCCCTTCGAGTTCCGGGCGGTGCGCCTGGAGAAGAAGATCGAGGCCGGCGCCGACTTCGTGCAGACCCAGTGCATCCTGGACATGGAACGCTTCGAGCGGTTCATGGAAATGGTCAGGGAACGCGGCCTGCACAAGCGGATCTATATCAGCCCCGGACTGATGCCGGTCAAGTCACCGAAGATGGCCCGGTACATGCAGCACGGCGTGCCTGGGATGCTGGTGTCGGAAGAGTTCTGCCAATACCTGGAAACTGCTCCCAATGGTAAGATAGGGGCGTTGGACTTGACGGTGGATTATGTCAAGCGGTGCCAGCAGATGGAAGGAGTTGCAGGCGTGCACATCATGGCCGTGGCCTGGGAGGAAGTCGTGCCACTGGTCGTGCAGAAAGCCGGTCTCCTGCCCAGGCCTTTCGCTGCTTTCCATGACAATCCGGCGCCGATAAGCGATGAGATCAAGGCTTTATGGAAAAAGTCGGGTGTCGATAACTATATCCCGGAGCTGGCATAGCAGTTGAGACCTGAATTGGAGGGGTTAATTTGGAAAGAAAGAAGGCACTAGTGATTGGTGCCGGAGCAGCAGGTATGACCAGCGCCCTCGACCTGGCAGCACGGGGAGTGGATGTCTTCCTGGTCGAGAAGGCAGCGGATATCGGCGGCAGGGCGGCTGAGTATTGCTGCAAGGCTACCGATGAATGCAACCGGTGCGCCGCCTGCCTGGTTCTGCAGCAGAAGGATAAGGTCGCCCAGGAGCCCTTGATCCAGGTTTTCCGCAATGCCTCGGTCAAGGAGTTCTCGAAGAATAAAGACGGTTTCAAGGCTACCGTTGCCAGCGACGGTCAGGACGTGGCGCTGGAGTGCCAGGCAGTGATTGTGGCCACTGGCTTCGATCCTTACAATTTAGGCAGGAGAAGCGAGTTTTCCTACGGCCTGGAGAAGAAAGTTCTCTCCGGTCTTGATCTGGAGAGGGCCTTGAAGGAAAAGGGAAGTCTGACCGCTGCCTTCGGGCCGGGCATCAACAAGATCGGTTTTGTGCAGTGCGTCGGCAGCCGCGACCTGTCGATCGGCAACGGTTATTGCTCCAGGGTCTGCTGCATGTATGCGGCCAAGCTGGCCAAGCTGATTCGCAGCGAACTGCCGGAGGTCGAACTGGATATTTTCTACATGGATTTTCAGAGCTTCGGCAAGGGTTTTGCCGATTTTGACAAGGACCTCAGGGAATCTGACAAGGTCAAGTTTGTCAGGTCGATTCCTTCGAAGATCTACGGTTTTCCCTATGACTACCTGACCGTACGCTATACCGATACCTTGAGCGGTAAAACATTGGAGGACAAGTACGACCTGATCGTTCTCTCGCTGGCGATCACGCCGTCGGCCAGCAGCAGCGAGCTGGCGCAGAAACTTGGCCTGGGATTGGATGATTACGGCTTTTTAGCCGGGGATTCCGGGGAGGAGTCCATGGTTACCGGCCAGCCGGGGATCTTCCTTGCCGGTGTGTGCCAGGGACCGAAGGATATTCCCCAGACCATCGGACATGCCAAGGCTGCGGCAGGAAAGGTCTGCGGATTCCTGGAGATCTGAAACTGGTGGTCAGAAAAAGATGATGTTTGCCCCGGATGGAGAACACCCGGGGCTTTTTGTTTAGGCATATGGAAAACTGGACTGGCATAGAATGGAAGTGAGATGTTGCACCCGACCTCGCACATCCCAAAAGGGCAGGTGAAGACATGTCTATCTCCAACGAAAAGATGCTCGGAGAGCAGATACTGGCAAAAATCGATCACCTGATCGAATCGTTGGTTGCTGCTCAACTGAGAAACCCTCAGGATGCCCGGCAAAGCTTCAATGAAGGATGCCAACTGGTGGCACAGCTTTTCGATTTATTGGGGCAATTCATTGGTCCCCATCCTGAATACATGGAAACCGCCGTCAAGGAACTGGTAAACCAGAGGATACCGGATCAGAGGCTTTTGAATGGTTTCAGCGGTTTCAATACACTTTTGGACGAAATGTGCAAACATGCGGGCAGCAGCGATCTTACAGCACGGCAAAACGGGCGCGATGCCGATGCCGCAGGAGTGGTCAGCAAGGACAGGGTAGAGCGCGCCCTCGATCTGCTTTTCCCCCGTGAAACTATATGGAAACGGCACCGGTATAACGGTATCTATTTCGATTACTATCTCCCATCGCTGAAGATTGCCGTGGAAGAAAGCGGGTACCAGAGGACGGAAAACGCTCTCAAGGAATTCCTATGCCGGAGGGACGGGATCAGAGTAGCCACGTTGAATAACAGTCTGACCGGTTACCGGGAGATTGCCAGACAGATCAAGAGGCAACTGGAACAGGTTGCCCCGCTTACAGGGTGACATTATCACTGTCCGACGACATTCGCTATTTTGCCTATGTCAATGGACTGACAAAATGTCACCCTAAAAACGTTTATCTGGACTCATAAAATGTCACCCCTAATAGTGCTTCATCTGGATTGGGAAAATGTCACCCCCCTCTTTTAAGGAATGGCCTTACAGGCAGGTCATTCCGCTAGCCCAGGTGATGGGCTAGCGGCTCTACAGTAGACAAATCCTGGTTCTATTTCTGAGTGCATTTGGGGCATCACTAGTGACTGGAACTGTGTCAAGCAAGCCAGCTTCCGAGTCAATGCCAGGAGTTACCGGCGTTCGGTTTGCAGGAGCATTCAGGCGGTTGATCATCCGCTAAGGCTTGCTGCGCCCAGTTGAGCAATACCTCACGAGGGGTGCGGCCAGTACGCCAGCATGCCCGTTTCGCGCTCCATTGCTCGTACTGATCCCGGAATGTTACGTTTATCTGCGGGCGCCACATACGATAATTGGATTGGCGCTCGCTGCCAGGGGTGCTCACGGCTAATGCCTCCTTGAATTTAAGTCATCACTCGTCACAACAGTTTTTGAGTGCTTCTGATGTTTGTGATCTGCAGCATGATCCTGGGTTGTATCGAGACCATGTCTGCCTTGCATTATGGCCATCGCTAGTGCCGTTGTTTTTGATCATAGGATTCACTGTTTTCATCAGGTTGACTGGCGGTCAACAGTTCTCCAGAAAGAACGATCTTTTAAATACAGCTCGACAGTGTCCGCCGGTTTTTTCTGGATGTGGGGGTACTTGCGCCATGGGCTGTTGGCGTTGCTGATCGGCTTGGCCGGCTTTGCCTGCTCCTGCTTGATCGGAGCTTGCTTTGCCGAAACTTTCGGTTGTTTGCAGCAGACCTCAAGCGAGTAGGGCTTGTCCTGGTGGATGGCGCCAAGTGAGCCGTCCAAGTGGGTGAGTACGATCACCTTGCTCCTGGGGCCAAGGAGAGCGGCGTCGCCCGTCTGATCGATCAGACGGTAGGTGGCGCCCAGAAAAGAAATAGTGGAGCCGTTAGATGCCTTGCGCTCATCCTTGAAGCAGACAATCCAGGACAGCACATCGGGTGGTGGAGCCGGCCGGAAAGCGGATTCCGAATCGGCTGGTTCAACCGCAAAACGCTTGTTGAACCTGGGCAAAAAAGAGGGCAGAAAAGCGTTGGCGCCGTCCAGGTCAGAGATACCCGCCAAGCGCAGTTCAATCACCAGCCGGCCCTGCAGCGTCTCCCACAGCCTCTCTATCCGTCCCTTGGCCTGAGGTGAGCGGGCGGGAATATGGGTAATCGTAAGCTCATCGAGGGCGCGTCCGAACTGGGTCAGGTTCACTTGTTTTCCCGCCAGTTCCTCTTCAATGGACAGCTTGTCTTTCTTGGGGGAGAAGAAGATGGTGTGCCGGTCGCTGTAGAGGCTGCAGGGGACCCCGTAATTCAGGAGCATCTGCATCATCATCTGCATGTAGCCGATAGTGTCCTCCTCCATCCGGAAATAGAGGCCCAGGACCTTGCTGGTGGCATCGTCGATGGCGCCATGGAGAGACATTCTAGGTCCCCGCTCTTCCAGCCAGTCAAATGGACTGGCGTCGCACTGAACGAGCATGCCCTCATTGGGCATCCGGTCGCGGGAGCGCCGCCGCCGGGCAGTCTTGTGTGAATGCTTGTTGGAAATGCCGGCCTGGGCCAACACACGACGAATTGTGCGAGGGCAAACGGAGACACTCTGGTACTCTATTAGCAGTTCAGACATCTGTTCGCAACTGGCACCTCGATAATCGCCTAAAGCTTGGGAGATGATCTGGTCTCGCCACTGCTGGCTCAAGGCATGCTTTGGCTTCAAGCCTCTGTTCTTATGCGCCAGGGATACTGCTCCTTCTTTCAGCATCCCTCCCTTTAAGCGTTTAACTTGGCGCTTGCTGAGACCGAGCAGTGAAGCTGCCTGAGCGATTGTTGCCTTTCCTGCAAGTACTAGCTCAATAACGGCCACCCTCCTGGATTCCTTAAGGCTCAAGAAAATGTCTCCTCTCATACCATGATTCTCTCATGTTTGGCTTTAGGGGGGTGACATTTCCTGAGTCCGTCTTATGGGGTGACATTATCACAGTCCGACGACA
>PLQY01000001.1 GCA_003160265.1 Peptococcaceae bacterium
CATGAAGAGCCCGAAGTTGTTTCCATTCAGGAGATTTGTTCTAATGGCCGCCGCTGCAATGCTGATCACACTCTGGCCGGTCTTGCCGCCGGCTTCGGCAGATAGTGTGCTGACGAGCATCCCTGTCGGCAGTCCCTCTGCCGTGGCGGTCAACGCTACTACCAACCAGATCTACGCTACCAATGCCGACAGCGGCACCCTGACGGTGATCGACGGGGCCACGAACACCGTATCCCGAGTGATTCCTGTGGGGTCCGATCCGGTGTCTGTGGCGTTTGATTCGGCAACCGGCGAGATATACGTGGCTTGCTATGCTACAGATAATATTGTAGCGATTGACGTGGTCAATCAGGCAATTAACTCGATCAGCCTGGGGTTCAGCCCCCTGTCTGTGGCCGTAGACCAGACCACCGATCAGGTCTATGCTGTCGGAGACGGCAGCGACAGTGTGGCGGTGATCGATGGAACCACGTATACCGTATCTGCCATCAAAACCAACAGCACCTTGAAGTCGCTGGCCGTCGACGAGGCGACGAACAAGGTCTATGTCGTCACCGACGATACAGTGACCGCACTCGACGTCACGAGTGGTCTGAGCAGCATCCTGTACTCGGGAGCAGCACCGGTTGCCGTGGCGGTCAACCCGGATACAGACCGGATCTATGCCGTCGATCTCGGCAATGACAGTGTGGCGGTGATCAACGATCTGGGAAACGTATCGACTGTGGCTGCCGGGACTGACCCCGTGGCTGCGGCGGTAGACCCGGCGACCAACATGATCTATGCGGCTGATAATGGCAGCGACGACGTGACAGTGATCGACGGAGCGACAGACATGCCCACCAGCATCGGCGTCGGTGCTCACCCTGTAGGTGTGGCGGTCAATCCGGCGACCGATATGATCTACGTAGCCTGCGAGGGCGGCAATGAGGTGACGGTCATTGCCGGGAGCGCTGCGGTACTGCCGGCCACGAATACTGTTCCGGCCAATCCAAGCACTGCTGCGGGGACGCCGGCAACCCAGACCGTGGTAAGCCTCACTGTCGGACAGGCCGGGTATACAGTCAACGGCGCCGTCTATACCCTGGATGCACCGCCGCTCATCTACGATGGCAGAACACTTGTCCCCATCAGGGATGTGGCCACGGCGCTCGGCGCTACTGTGAGTTGGGATGCGGCCGCGCAGAAAGTGACGGTGGCTGTGGGCGGCAAGACAATAGAGTTGTGGATCGGGCAGGGAACTGCAAAGATAAACGGCACGACTGTGCCCATAGACTCCGGCAACCCGGATGTGACTCCCATCCTGGCGCCTTCCGGCCGGGTCATGCTCCCCCTGAGGTTCATCTCCGAGAACCTGGGCTGCCAGGTGGACTGGAACCCCTCGCTTCAGGAGATCAAATTGACCTATACCAAACCGTGAGCGGTATCTCTGCCTCCTGCTCCAATCTCTCCCGGCAACGCCGTTTAAAAAAATCGATTGGTTAACCTGTTAAAATTTTTTAACGGCTGGGGAACTTTCCAGCCGTTTTTGGTGTCTAATAATGTGAAAGTCGAGGGAGGCCCGTCCATCCTGAGCAGGATATAGACGGGAATGGAGAATATACCTTCCTCGGTAGTTTGCTAGTTTTTCTACCAGATGCACGAAAAAACGCACCCTACAAGCACCCGGATCCGAACTACAAGACAAGCAGCTACCAATGCGCAGTATCTGAAAAAAAGTGTCAGAGGAGTGATGACCAGGGCGCCCAGGTCCCCGACCTGCAAAGCTTGACGGAGCCGCAAGGTTCCAACACCTCAATTACCTCGAACGCAGCAACAAAAAAGATATTTTTGAGGAGAAATCCCAAAAGGAGGAAATCAAATTGTTGAAGACTCGCAAAAGATGGGTCGCACTGCTGGTAGCGGTGGCAATGGTCGCCGTCCTGGTAGTACCGTTTGCCGGTACGGCCAGCGCTAGTACTACCTATAGCGTGACCAACGTGGCCACTGTTACTTCACCGAGTATCGCTAGTCCTGCCACCAACCCAGCTGGTTGGGCAAACATCGGTGACTTGGTTGTCACCATGGATCCGGCTACTGCACAATCCCTTAATGGGACCAACAGCAGCTTCCTGTACGTGCAGATGCCTACCACTCCGACCGGTTATAAAATATCCGTACAGACATTACAAACTGAGGCTGGCGTTGCCACGTCGGTTTATGCGTCTGTCGGCTTAATCGGCGCTAACACTGGCAGCTACAGTGCGTATCTCACTTTCACCACCAACCCCGATTATTTCCAGGTAACATTCCCGACTCCTGTAACTGCCGGTTCCGGGTCTTCCTCGATACAGTTCTCTCTTCCGCTGTCTATCTTTGTCCCGAGCGGTGTTACCGGAAACGTCCAAGCGACTGTATCCGCTCCTGGCAGCTCCCTGCTTGCTTCGGGTCAAGTGGTAATAGCAAGCGTGGGCTCTGCGGGCCTGACCCTCGCTGAGTCGGGCACGACAGCCATCAGTTCCTCAGGTGGCACGGTGGGTACCATCGATATCACTGAAAATGCCGCCGACTCTCTGAATAATGCGGCTGCAGGCGGTACTCCCCTGGAACTGACCCTGCCTCCGGGATTTAGCTGGATAACACCTACCGCTGCCAACATACAGTTCATGTGGGGCGACCAGAACCTCATCTCCAATGCCCTGGGCGCCGGCGGCGCCGATACTGGCGTGTTGGGCAATATCAGCACTTCAAACGACGGCCGGGAATTGGATATTGGCAGTACGTATGCATCAACATCCGCTACTTACTTCCAGTTGACACCTTCGGTCACCGTGGATGAGGCTACTGCCCTGACCGGCAACATTACGGTTACTGTGGGCGGCAGCTCCACCAGCAATGTTTCCAGCGTCGTGGTCGGCACTTACGGCCAGTATGGCGCCACGGTAAAAGCCCAGTCTGCTCCGGCGATCATAGCTGGCCAGACGGGAGACACCATCGGCGAGCTGGGAATCATTGAAGGGATCCCGGGCAGCCTGATTGCCGGCAGGACGATCACCCTGACCCTGCCAACGAATGCTGTTTGGTCGGGATACCCGTCAATCGATACCAGCCTCTCCACCAACTATGGCACCCTCAGTGTCCAGAGTGAGATGGTTGGCACCAACGGCAACATAATGCAGCTTACCGTGAATGGCACCACTACGGGACAGTCTGCGGCTGGCAACCTGTACCTCAAGAACTTCGATGTCAGCACCGCCGTCAACTTCAGCGGCCCCCTGGTGGTGACCGTTGGCGGCAGCGAGGGACTCACTGGCACGCTGACGCTGGCAACTGTGACGGCGCCGCTTACTGTGACTGCTGCCTCCGCTCCGAGTATCTTGATTGGCCAGGCCAACCAAGCTCTTGGTAATTTAACGATTACCGAGGGATCAGCCGGCGCCCTTAATGGGGTTACCTACTATACCGCCATCGACACCAACTCGGCCCTGGAAACCCAGGGTGGCGACTACGGTCTAGCCATAGACCAGAGCACCAATACTGAACCGAACCTCTACCTTGTCGCTCCTGAGGGAGTCACCTTTGATACGACTCCGACCGTGACGGTGAGCAGCGGCAACCTGCAGCTCGGCACCGTGACTACGGAAACCAGCGACAGCTATCTGGACGTCAACAACGAAGGCGTGATCGTGATCCCGGTCCAGGCCAGCAGCACGACTGCTTCCACCTTCACCATCAGTGGCCTGGCGATAACCGTTGACAACACCGTGCCCGAAGGACCGGTAGTGTTCAAGGTCGAGGGCCCGGCGGTCAACCAGGAAACGGATACCAATATTGACGGCCAGGCTCAGGTAATCAGTCCCGAGAGTTCTGCCGCCAATCTGGAAGCGCCCTTCCCGAACTCCACCGACGCCGCCGTGGCGACCGTGGGTACAGTTACCAACGGGGTTAGCACCAGCAGCTCGACTACTGGCACCGCCGTCTTCACGATCGGCAGCACCAGCTACGCCCTGAACGGCAGCACGGTTAGCATGGATGTGGCTCCGTACATCCAGGACAGCCGGACCTTCCTGCCGTTGCGGTACATCGCCAATGCTGTCGGAGTCGCCGATTCCAACATCCTCTGGAATCCCACGACGCAGAGTGTAACCATCATCAAGGGTGGCGTAGTGGCTCAGTTCACCATCGGCAGTACGACCATGATTCTCAATGGAGCCTCGGTCACCATGGATGTCGCTCCTCAGATCACCGATGGCCGCACCTGCCTCCCGGTGGCCTGGGTAGCGGAAGCGCTTGGCGCCCAGATCGCCTGGAACGCAACGGCGCAGACAGCAACCGTCACCTTCTAGTTGAACTAACTACAGCCGTACTACTGAACGAAGCCTTGTCGGAATAGAGTATGCAGTTGCAGTGAGCCCGGATCCTGGATCCGGGCTCACTTTTGCGCGCGCCCGGCAACAGGTGGTCTATTGAATTTATGGTTGACAAGGGTGGCACTGAAAATTATACTTGGCATGGATAGTTAATCTAGTTAAGTAAATGCCAAGTAGTTTTTGTTGCGCGGAGGGGATATAAGGCTGTTGTTTTAGAGAACCGGCAATGATGAAAACTTGAAGTAAAACTTATAGTATTTTAATGTTATGCAGTGGGAAACGCAGTAAAATTAGATATCTGAATGGTTGACAACATTGCATCAAGTAGTATTGGAGGGATCTGTATGCGCAAGTGGTCTGTGTTCAAGTTAGTGACGGCATTGTTGTTGTCTGGTTTGCTGATGGTGTGGGGCGCAGGCGCCGCGCTCGCCGATACGGGAACAACATCTGCAAGTGGCAGCGCCGGGTCCAGTGGGTCGGACTCGACAACCGGCGCCCAGCAGCAGCTCACGCTGCAGCAAGCGTTGACCATGGCTGTGGCCAGCAGCAATGGCCTGAATTCGCAGTCGGCATCGGTCGATCAGGCCAGCAACAACGTGAACACCACCAATACGGAGAATGCGGGAACGTTGACTTATACGCCTTCGTCGGTTACGTCGTCTGTTCCTGATTCGGTCAGTTCTGGCGTGGAAGCGGCCCTCAACAGCCTGACGAGCGCCAATCTGAACCTGAGCTACCAGCAGAGGTTGTTGCAGACCAGCCAGGATTCGGTGGTCTATTCTGTCTACCAGGACTACCTTGCTATTGTTCAAGATGAGGCAGCACTAGATGCGACGCAGCAGGCCTTCAACCTGGCAGACCTAACTCAGCGCGTTACGAACCTTGAATACCAGGTCGGTAGCGACAGCCAGAATGAGGTGTCCCAGGAGAATGAGAGTTACGCCGCCGCCCAGACAAGTCTGTCTTCTACCCAGGACAGCCTTGACACTGCCTACCAGCAGTTCAACCAGTTGGTCGGCCTGGCGCCGGACGCCCGACCGGTGCTGACGGATCAGCCGTCGTTCACGCCTCTGGTCATAGGCAGCCTGGATGCCGAGGTCTCACGAGTGCTGGCTGGAAGTCCCGCTGTTTTAAGTGCGCAGGACACTGTAGTAAGCGATAAGACGGCTTTGACCATAGTGAGCGATGTCCCTTCGGAGAATATGGCCACTGGGGATACTTTGAACGAGGCCGAAAACAACGTGGCCACCGTAGAGAATAATACTGCCCAGAGTGAGCGCACCCTGTATCAAACAATCATTGCCCTCGAGTCCAAGCAGAACAGCCTGCAGCAGGCCCTGACCACGGCAGAGACCAATCTCCAGATGACCCAGGTGGAATATAACGTCGGTTTGGATACCAAGGTCAATCTGGAAACCGCCCAGTCGAACCTGTCCCAGGCCCAGTTGGCCTTGCTGGAGAACACCGTTTCGCACCAGATGGACGTGATGGAATTCGGGACCCCCTGGGCCGTCAGCGGCGGTCAGTAAAAGATTTGTGATAACGGGATCGGCCTGAGAAACAAGGTCTTGTTGGCGCCCTACCGGTTGCCTGGCGGTGACAGGGGGGCGCCTGTTTTAATACCGGGGGTGTTTATCTGTGGGTGACGATGAGATAGGGCATGCCGGTGTCAGCCTGGACGCCATCTTTGAATTGACGGAGAGCCTCAGCGGCAGGATGATGCAGGACCTGCACCGGGGATTGCTGCAGCGCCTGCCGCTCAAGACCACGCCGCAACAGATGACCATCGCCATCATCCTGTGCCGTCGCAGTGGCCGGATGACTGTCACCGACGTGGCCAGGGAGTTCGGCGTAAGCTTGAGCGCAGTGACCGCCAGCGCCGATCGCATGAGCCGGATCGGCATCCTGCGGCGCTCCCGGGATGAGGCCGACCGCCGGGTGGTTTGGCTGGACCTGACTCCCGCCGGGCGGGAGGCGGTGGACATCTTCCTGGAGGTCAAGGACCGGGTGCGACACCGCTACTTCGACCTGCTGTCGGAGCAGGACCGGTCCGACCTGTTCCGGATCATGTCCAAGGTGAAGGCCGCCGCAGAGCCAGCGCCAGATGGCGACGCATGACAGGGGAATTTCAACCTGAAAGTTGGGAGTCAGCATTCAACGAGTTTCTTGCATTAGGGTTCGATAAATGTTATGATTTGCGCGCCGTCTGGCGCCTTTTTTCACAATGTTTTGAAGGCAGGAAAGCCGGCCAGAATGTCGAACAGCTTAGAGTCTGTATATTCAGCCCGGCGTGGGAGGCATCGGCGTTGGACTACCTGCGGCTGCTCCGTCCGAAGCAGTGGATCAAGAACCTGTTCGTCTTTGCGGTCCTGATCTTTGCCCGCGACCTCTTTCAACTGCCCTTGCTGGGGCTGACCGCGGCCGCTTTTGTGTTGTTCTGCCTGTCCAGCAGCGGTGTCTACATCATCAACGACATCCTCGACGTGGAGCACGACCGGATCCACCCGGTCAAGCGCCACCGCCCCATCGCCTCTGGAAGGGTTCCGGTGGATACCGCCGCCGGTCTCTCCCTGGCGCTGCTGGCGGCAGGCTTGATCGGCAGCTTCCTGGTGACCAGGCCACTGGGCTTCGTAACCTTTGCTTACATCCTGTTGATGGTGTTTTACTCGCTCTATCTCAAGCAGCAGGTCATCCTGGACGTCTTCACCATCGCCGCCGGTTTCGTCCTGAGAGTGGTGGCCGGGGCTGCGGCCACGGGAGTCTATTTCTCACCCTGGCTGTTGCTCTGCACGATCTTTCTCTCCCTGTTCATCGCCTTGGGGAAACGCCGCCATGAGTTGTACCTGTTGAGCGGCAATGCTGCCGGACACCGCTCGGCCCTGTCATCGTACTCCTTCGCCTTTATCGACCAGATGGTGGGCATCGCCACCTCCGCCACCATCATCTCCTACTCCCTGTATACCTTCCTGGCGCCTACCAACCGGAACTTGATCTATACTATCCCCTTCGTGCTCTATGGGCTGTTCCGCTACCTGTTCGTTATCTACCAGCAGCAGTCCGGCGGCGCCCCGGAGGATGTGCTGCTGCGCGACCGCCCGCTGCTGGCGGCGGTGCTGCTGTGGATCATCGCCTGCGCTGTCATCCTCTACCTGGGAGCGGTACCGGGGCAGCCGGTGCTGGCGCTGAGCGCCCATGAAATTTTTTGCCTGGTATGATAAACTATAATTCAAACGTAGCGAAGCGAAGTTTGAATTAGCCATGTGCCTGTCCAGCACTCATATTGCGTAAGCAATAGTATTGAGTGCTGGACAAATGGCACGGCAGATAATTCATTTAACTTCGCCGCCAATCAGAGGGAGATTGAACTCACCCTGATTACCCTATCTTGAACCCACCGCCTAAAGAGGCGGGGGGACTTCTAGGCGAAGTTAAAGGGAGATAAACCATGCACACCGGTGAAAAGGTCAAGATTGCCGCCCTGTATACCAGCCCGTCAAATGTGCTGGATGACTATGCCAGGTTGCTCGATCTGGCGGGGCTGACCACCGCGCTGGACCCCGCCCGCGAAACCGTCATCAAGCTCAACCTCTCCTGGACGAAATACTTCCCGGCCTGCTCCACGGAGCCCTGGCAGTTGGACGGGGTGTTGGGCGGCATGTTGCAGTCCGGTTTTGCCCCGGAGCGCTTGATACCGGTGGAGAACAAGACGGTGGTTACCAACCCGCTCAAGGGTGCTGCCAACAACGCCTGGCTGCCGGTGCTCGACCGCTACGGCCTGTCCTTCACTCCCCTGCCCGGGGTCAAGTGGGTGCTCTTCCGCCCGAAGCGCAAGCTGCTGATGTTGGACAAGATCTTTCCGGACGGGATCTACATTCCGGAGTTGTTCATCGGCAGGCAGGTGCTTCATCTGCCCACCCTGAAGACGCACGGCCACAGCATCACCACCGGGGCGATCAAGAACTCCTTCGGCGGCCTGCTGCAGGAGGTGCGCCACTATTGCCACAAGCATATCCACGAGGTGCTGGCCGACCTGATGGTCCTGCAGCAGGAGATCCACACCGGGATCTTCGCCGTGATGGACGGGACGGTGGCCGGTGACGGGGCGGGGCCGCGGACGATGGTACCCAGGATCAAGAACATCATCCTGGCGGGGGCGGACTCAGTGGCGTTGGACGCCGTGGCTGCCCGGTTGATGGGCTTCGACCCGTTGGAGATCCCCTACCTGCGCCTCTGTCAGGAACTGGGGCTGGGGGTGGCCGACCCAGGCAGAATCGAACTGGTCGGGGATGATATCGAGGGGGTCAACTTCGGCTTCCAGGCGAAGCGCAGTTTCGTGATCTGGGGCGACCAGATGCTGCGGCGCGGCCCGTTGCAGCCTTTGGAGCGCCTGCTGCTGCACACGAAATTGGTCGGTTGGGCGCCGCTGGCCTCGAGCATCTATCACGACCTGTGTTGGTACCCTACGGTAGGGCAGCGCCGCATCCGGGAGTTCCTGGAGACCGGTTGGGGAGAGCTGTTTCTCAAGTATCGCGACAAAGCCTTGGCTGCTGCTCCGCTGAACCAACATATAGGAACGTGAGCAATTGTGATGAGAAAGATGCAAGACAACTTGTCCGATTGGCCAGCCAGGGTCCTGCCGGGTGCGCTGCTGCTCCTGCTGGTGGCGGCCTTTGCCCTGGTTTACTGGCACACCTTCTACAAGGTCACCTTCCACGGGCTGTTCATCAACGATGCCTGGGATTACGCCAGCATGGCCCGGAACATCGCTCTCGGGCGGGGGGTGCTCTCTGAATACTTGACCCCGCTTGGCCTGGCCCACCTGGGTGTACCCCAGCCGGACCTGTGGCGGGCGCCTCTCTGGCCGGTTTTGCTGGCCGTGTTTCAAAGAATATTCGGCTTCAAGGACGAGGTCTCGGCGCTAGCCGGCGGCGCCTGTTTCGGGGCGGGCGCCTGCATGGTATTCCTGCTGGGACGGCGCTGGTTCAACCTGCCGGTGGCTATAGCAGCTACATTATTGTACATCTTCAGCAGCCAGTTGTTGATCTTCAGCGACTCAGGACTTACCGAACCCCTGTCGGTGCTGTTGATGCTGGTCTGGTTCTACCTGCTCACCGGGCCGCAAGCGGATGCCTGGTGGCAGCCCCTGCTGGCCGGGGCGGCGGGCGGCCTGTTTTACCTGGCCCGCTACAATGCCGGCCTCTTTTTTCTCCCGGGCCTGGTCTACATCTGGTGGCGCCGGTTCCGGTCAATACCAGGGAGTGGACCGGCTGGCGCCCGGGCAAGAGTGGGACAGGCCCTGATCAAGCCGGCCGTGCTGTTTGGCCTGGGTATCTTGCTGGTGACGGGACCCTGGCTCGCCCGCAACTATGTCCTCACCGGCAGCCCCCTCTTCACCCTGCAAAAATACGAACCGGCCATGTTCACCGCCACCTACCCGCAGTATAGCCTCTAC
This sequence comes from Peptococcaceae bacterium, assembly GCA_003160265.1. Lineage (GTDB taxonomy): Bacteria > Bacillota > DSM-12270 > Thermacetogeniales > Thermacetogeniaceae > Palsa-1188. Next base: position 9,802 of record PLQY01000001.1, read on the forward strand.
ATGCTGCCGGAGCGGATCGACGTGGCCGGCTTTATTCGCAGCCACCTGCCCGAAATGGCTGCCAAGGTGGCTGCCGCCTGGGCGGAATATCGGCATGATTTCTTCACTCCGGCGTTCAGCGGTGTCGCCCCGGGGGTCATGATCCTGTTCCTGCTGTCGCTGCTGCTTCCGCTTGGCCTATGGTTCCCGTCCCAACGGGGCGTGCGCCCGCTGCTGGCAACCTGCTACCTGCTGCAGTTGGTGGTTCTGCTGCCGTTGCACTACATCGACCGCCTCTTTATCATCTTCGCCCCCCTGTTCATGCTCTACGCCGCGGGTGGCGTCTGGGCACTGGGCCGGCTGGTGGCGGCGGGGATCTGGGGGTGGCTGCGGCACCCGCCGGAGGCGCCCGGCTTACAGCAGGTGCTGGGGCGCGGATCCCCGCTTGTTGTGGCGGTGGCCCTGCTCGTCCTGGCCATTTTTACTTTTGCCGGCGTACGGGCCAACTACCCCAATTTCCACCCCCCGTCCGAGGGGCCGCATCCCATGTCCATGTGGGGGGGGCAACACCTGCATGATGTCCAGGACAGCCTGACCGGGGACCAGGTGGTGGTCTCCGACATCGGCCAGTTCTTTGCCTGGTACGGCGACCGCTACGCCTGTAAACTTCCCCTGTCGCCGCAGTTGCTGCCGCGGCTCGGGGCCCTCGCTCCAATCCGGGCGATCTTCCTGTCCCACTGGATCACCTGGGACACGCCCGAGCTGGACCCGGCCTGGCTGGCCGTCTACCGGACCAGGCCGGCACAGGTGGAAGGGTTCGTCCTGTATCGGATCTATCCCGATGGCAGCTTGCTGTATGTGAGGTGAGAAGTGACGGGTGACCGCCCTGGCGGGCGCGGGCGCGGAAAAAGGAAGGCAGCGTGGGAAGGATTTGGCCGGTTGCTGTAGAAATCGAATATGTTAGAATAAACCGTGAGTCGTGCAAGAGGCGGAGATAGGACTGAATGCCTGGAGCTGTTATTTCCACGCACTCTTGCCATTTTTAAAAAGAAGGTGTAACGGTGCTGCGGATTGCAGTTTCCGGTTATTACGGGTTCAAGAACGCTGGCGATGATGCCATACTCATGGCTCTGGTGACTACCATCCGGGCGTTGGCGCCTGGAGCGGAGATCACCGTCTTATCGCACTCCCCTGCGGAGACCCGGCAGTTGTATGGGGTCAGGGCGATCAACCGCTGGAACCCCTTCGGCATCATCTGGACGCTGCTGCGCTCGGACCTGCTGCTGTCCGGTGGCGGCGGGCTGCTTCAAGACGTGACCGGCGTCCGCAGCATCTGCTACTACCTGGTGGTGGTCGCACTGGCCTTGGCCGTGGGAAAGCCGGTGGTGTACTATGCCCAGGGGGTTGGCCCCGTGCGCACCCGCTTTGGGCGCTGGCTGACCAGGATAGTTTCCAACCGGGTCGACCTGATCACCGTTAGGGATCAGGCATCCAGAGACGATCTTCTCGCCATGGGCATCTGCCGCCCGCCACTGGTGGTTACCGCCGATCCGGTGCTGGCCCTCAACCCGTCTCAGATCAACAATGCCGGCGGCGCTGAGTTGTTGGAGACGTTGCGCCTTCAGGGGCGTTTGGAAAGGAAGGGCACTGAGGGCATGGCTGGAGAGCAGTCGGTGCCTGTCTCCCCTGCTGGAGAGGAAGAGCCGGCTGTACCCAACACTCAAGGCACACAGGATAGTGGTATCCTAACACACCATTCAGCTTCAATACCTGATCCCAAAGAGATGCATCCGCCCCGTGCCGGGCATGGACCTGGCGCCGGGAACGCCGGGCACCGGCTGGGGATCGTCGTCAGGGACTGGTCCGACGACGCTCGTTATAAGAAATGCATTGCTGCCGTAGCCGACCGTTTTGTCCGGGACGGCTGGGAGGCGATCCTGGTCCCCTTTCACTATCCGGCTGACGTCCAGGCATGCAATGATGTCTCCTTGCTGATGCAGGAGCCGGGCCTGCTGGTCGGCAACTGGTTGACGGTGGGGGCGCTGTTCGGGCTGCTGGGAGAGCTGGACCTGGTGCTGGCCATGCGGCTGCACGCCATCGTCATGGCGTCGGTGATGCGGGTGCCTTGCGTGGGCATCTCTTACGACCCCAAGGTGGAGCGCTTCCTGGAGCTGACCGGCCAGCCCAATGCCGGCAGTACGACCAGCCTGGAAGAGGAGCAGCTCTACCGGATGCTGCTGGATACCTGGGAGCGGCGCCAGGAGATCGCTGCCAACCTGGACAAGGTACTGGCCTACCTGAGACAGCAGGCCTGGGAGACCGCCAGCCTGACCCTGAGCGTGTTCTACGCCCGCTTTCCCAAGAAGCGCAGAGAACCGGGACGTCCCGCCGGCCGCGCCCGTGCCGGGGCGCCCGCTGGACCCGGCACCGCCGGAGAGACGCCGCGAGGATCGACCGCGGGCAGAAATAGGAATGCCAAGCAATGATCAGGCTGGTTCAATAATTTGAAAAATCAGGCAATTGCCAGGAGAACTCGTAACCGATGAATAAAGCGACAGTTTTGCTCGCGACCATGCAACTGGATATCGGCGGGGCAGAGACTCACGTGGTCGACCTGGCCTGTCACCTGACTGAGTTGGGGTACCGGGTACTGGTGGCCTCCAACGGCGGTTGCTACGTGGAGAGACTGACGGCCTGTGGCGTGCCTCACTACCAGGTTCCCCTGTACGACAACAAGCCGGCTCTATTGTGGCGGTCTGTCTGGGCAATGCGCCGTATCGTCAGGGATGAGCAGGTTGACCTGATCCACTCCCATGCCAGGGTCCCCGCCTTCGTAACGGCGGTGATGGGTAGGCCGAAGCAGGTACATTTCGTCACCACCGCCCACTACAACTTCAAAGGGTTGTGGTACCTGTCCCGCTGGGGCGAGAAGACCATCGCCGTCAGCGAGGACATCAGGGATTACCTGATCGATTACTTCCGGGTGTCTCCCGAGCGGATCGTGGTCATTCCCAACGGTGTGGACACCGACTGGTTCAGCCCCGGCTGCTGCTCTAGCGGGCGCGGCGCGGAGACTGCAGAGTCCGGGCAACCTTGGCCGACGGCCAGGATTGCCATGGTCAGCCGGATGGACGGGCATCTGTCTGACGTGGCGGTGAACCTGATCTCCGCCTGTGAGCAGGTCTACGACCGGTGGCCGCTGCAGCTCCTGATCGCCGGTGGCGGGGACAACCTGGACCCTGTATCCGCCAGGGCGGCGGCCTGCAACGAGCGCCTGGGGAAGACGGTCGTTTCGGTATTGGGCTCCCGCACGGATATCAGCCGCATCCTGACGGCCAGCGACCTGGTGGTGGGGGTCAGCAGGGTGGCCATGGAGGCCATGTCCTGCGCCAAGCCGGTGATCCTGGCTGGGCCGCAGGGGTTTGGCGGCCTGCTGGCGCCGGACCGTGTCGCCCAGTTCAAGGAGGACAACTTTACCGCCCGGGGGCAGAGCGCTGCCGTCACCGTGCCCAGGCTGGTGGATGCTCTGGAGGAGTTCTTTGCCAAGCCTCCCGAATGGCGCCACAGCACCGGGCAGTTCCTGCGCCAGTTGGTGATCTCCGAGTACAGCAGCCAGCGGATGGCGGAGCGGGTGGCCGGGGTCTACGAAGAGGTTCTAAACCCCTTGAAATGAGAACTGTCCGCTAACATAATGCTATAAGATCACAAGAGAAAGGATGTCAATCTGGATGAAACTGTGGGAAAAAGGGAAGTTGTTCGGTCTGCTGAACATCATCGACATCATCGTCATCCTGCTGGTAGTGGCGGCGGTGGTGGGAGTGGGGGCCAAAACCTCCGTCCTCAGGAAGATGACTGCGAAATCCACGGTCAGCCTTGTCAGAACGCAGGTCTTTATTGACGACATTCTCCCTGAATCTGCGGCGGTGCCTCAGGTCGGGGACATCGTCAGGGAGCTCAGTTCCGGCGAGGAGCTGGGTGTGGTCAAGGATGTCAAAGTCGAGGACCATGTGGAGAAGGCCTCTGACGCCCAGGGCAACTGGCACATGAATCCGGTTCCCGGCCGGAAGTCGGTGATCCTGACTCTGGAGGGCGACCTAGCTGCCTACAACAACCAGTTCCGGGTGGGGACGATGAACGTCAAGGTGGGCAGCAAGATCACCATTGACGGTGACTTTTACCAGTTCGACGGCGCCATCATCGAGGTCGAGGTAATCAAATGAGCGCGGCTGCTCTGACAGACCGTTGTGACCGTCTGTTCTCCGAATCGGCGCTTGTTGCCGTTTTCAAGGGGAGCCTGCTGTACCGGCTGACGGTGGGACGGGCGGAGTTTCTCGCCCTCTGCCTGATCACTCTGCTGATGCCCTTCGTCCCCGTGACCGCCTCCGCCGTGCTGATCCTGGCGGCGGGGTTGCTGTTCCTGGCCCGCGGGCTTTGGCGCAGGGTGCCGGCGTGGCGCGACCTGCTCCGGTTGCCACTGCTGGTGCCAATGCTGGCATTCCTGGCGGTGATGCTGCTGCTGAGCGCCTTTTCGGTGACTCGCCGGGAGAGCCTGCAGATCACCGCCCTGTTCGGCATTTATCTGGCCTTCTATTTAATGTGCCTGGCGGAGCTCAAAGACAAGCGGAAGATCTATGTACTGACCGTGATCTTCCTGGTCTCGGTTGCCCTGGAGGCCTGCTTCGGCCTCTACCAGAACTTTATCACCAGGCCGCCGGTCGATCCCAGTTGGATCGACTCCGTGGCCTTTCCGAACATCACGGTGCGGGTCTTCGGCACCCTGGACAACCCCAACATTCTCGCCCAGTACCTGGTGCCGGGCATCGTCATCGGCCTCGCCCTGGCGCTGTCGAAGGGCAGGAGGCTGTCCACCCGGGTGTTGTTCCTGGGTCTGGCGGGCGTCGCCGGGGCCTCCCTGGTCTATACCTGGACGCGCATGGGCTGGCTCTCGTTGGGCGTGGCCATCGCCGTCTTCCTGCTGTTCTACGACTGGCGCCTGCTATTGTTGGCAGCGGCGGGGGTGGTCGCGGCGGTCTTTCTCAGGCCGGATCTGCTGTCCACCAGGCTGACCAGTATCCTCAACCTGTCCCAGGACTCGTCCATGTTTTATCGCTTCCAGATCTGGCAGGTGGCCGCACGTATGATCAGGGATTTCTGGTTCAGCGGGGTCGGCCCCGGGTCTGCCGCCTTCCAGTTGGTCTACAACAAGTACTATGCGGTTTACGGGATGAGGGCCTACCATGCCCACAACCTGTACATCGAGTTGCTGGTGGAGTATGGGGTGTTCGGAACCCTGATCTTCCTCTGTCTGCTGGGCAGCTACATTGGCTACGCCCTGAAGCGGATTGCCCGGCAGCCGCGCACCCGGTTTGCCAGGATGGCGGCTATGGCAGCTATGGCGGGTATGGCCAGCTACCTGTTCATGGGCCTCACGGAGGACTGCTGGTTCAACTTCAAGCTGGTGTTCCTGTTCTGGTTCCTGGTCTCCCTGACGGTGGCGTCTCTCCGGCTTCCTGAAGAGGAACCGGGGACGGCATCCCTTGCTGACGGGGGGGCTGAAGACTGATGGCGGGAACCGCGCCCGGTCCTCCGCGCCCAGAGGCGGCGCTGGACTCGTCACTGCCGACCCGCTTAAGCGGGTACCCGGGCGCGGACGCAATGACCCGGGAGCCGGGGCTGAAGGTGCTGCACATCGTCAGCGATAGCAACATCGGCGGCGCCGGCAGGCTGTTGCTGAACTTTCTGGCCTACTATGACCGTTCCCGGCTCCAGGTGTATGTGCTCTGCCCGGCAGGCTCCCTGCTGGAGGAGCGGTGTGCCGCCAACCCCGGCGTCACGGTACTGGCCCTGCCAGAACTGCCGCCGGATGCGTCCTTTGCCCCGGGCCGGCTCTGGAAACAGATACCGTCCATGATCAGGGTGATCAGGAAGTATAACATCAATGTGGTGCATACCCACGCCAGTTTTGCCGGGCGGCTGGCCGCCCGGTTGTCCGGCGGGATCTGCGTGATCTATACCAGGCACCGGCTGGAGGCCGCGCCGCGCCCAGGGGGCACCCGGCACCCGGCCGGGAGGCGCTCCAGGCTGTTCGGTCTGGTTGACCGTTACACCTGTGACCGGGTGGTAGCGGTCAGCCAGGCGGTCCGGGAGGACCTGATCCGCCAGGGGGTGGAGGACCGCAAGATCGCCCTGATCTACAACGGGATCGATCTGAGCAAGTTCCAGCCGCCGCCGACCCGCACGCCGCCTGTCGATCAGGAACCCGTGATCGGCTTGGTCGGGCGGCTTGAGCCGGAAAAGGGCCACCGCTGCTTCCTGGAGGCGGCTCAGATGCTGCTGCAACAGCACGGAGACTGCCGCTTCCAGATCGTGGGGGATGGTTCCCTGCAGCAGGACCTGCGCGATTTCGCCTGTAAACTGGGGATCGCCGGGCAGGTGGAGTTCCTGGGCCTCCGGGACGATATCCCCGAACTGCTCGCCCGGATGTCGGTGGTGGCGGTGCCTTCCCTGAGCGAGGCTTTCTCCCTGAGCCTGGTGGAGGCCATGAGCATGGGCAAGCCCTGCGTGGCCAGCAATATCGGGGGTATCAAGGAGATCCTGGTGGACCGGGAGAACGGGTTGCTGGTGGAACCCGGTAAACCCGGGGTCTTGGCGGCCAGGATTTCCTGGCTGCTGGAGCACCCGGACGAGGCCCGGCGGATGGGCGAGGCGGCTTCCCGGACCGCCACCGAACGGTTTGACGCCAGGGTGATGACAGAACAGTTGACGAGGCTTTATATGGAGTGTTTACAAGAAAAAGCGAGCAAGGCAAAAAATACGGGATTCCCCTGGGTAAGATTATAGGTGAGTGATCGCCTGGGATGTTAAAGTTGGCGACAATGTGCTACAATGAGGTGGTTTACATGGAAATCTTGGCATGTGCCGAGACTGCGCAGGCGAAGCGAAGTTTGAATGGGGACAAGCCACTTATCATGTTGAACATGTCGGCGTCGACAGGAGGCGGTCAGCGGCCGTAATGAGTGAACAGCGAGAAATTCTTGACGCTTGCCAGATCCAGGAGATCATCCCACATCGCTACCCCTTCCTGCTGGTTGACCGGATCATCGAGTTGGAGGAAGGCAGACGGGCGGTGGGGATCAAGAACGTCACTGTCAATGAGCCCTTCTTCCAGGGGCATTTTCCGGGGAATCCGGTGATGCCGGGCGTCCTGATCGTGGAGGCCATGGCCCAGGTGGGAGCGGTGGCTTTGTTGAAGCTAACCGAAAATGCCGGGAAGCTGGGTCTGTTCGCGGGGATCGACAACTGCCGGTTCCGGCAACAGGTACGCCCCGGGGACCAGTTGCGGATCGAGGTAGATTTCCTGAAGTTCAAGGGCAATATCATCAAGGCGCAAGCCCGTACCTTCGTGGGCGATAAGGTAGCCGTGGAGGGCGAGTTTTTGTTTGCTCTTACTTGAGGAGATGGATGAGCCATGAGGTTGCATCTGATAATCATAGGAATACTGCTGGCCTTTGGTATTCCCCTGCTGGTGACGCCCCTGGTCAAGAAGCTGGCTGTGGCCGCAGGCGCCATTGATCAGCCAGGACAGCGCAAGGTACATCAGCATCCGGTTCCCTGCTGGGGCGGCCTGGGGATCTTCCTGGGCTTTGCCGCTGCCCTGGTGGCCGCGGCCCCCCTGGTTGCCGTATCGCCTCTCAGCCGGGATAAGGTAATCGGGCTGTTGGCCGGCGGCCTGGTGGTCCTGGTAGTGGGGATGATCGACGACTGGAAGGGCATTCCCCCCCTCGCCAAGCTGGCGGGGCAGATCGCGGCCGCAGCGGTGGCGGTCTCTTTTGGGATCGGGATGCCTTTTGTAACCAATCCCTTCGGAGGCTACATCAAGCTGGGATCCCCTCTGAACGTTATCCTGACCATTGTCTGGATAGTGGCCATCACCAACGCCCTCAACCTGGTGGACGGTCTGGACGGGTTGGCGGCGGGGATCGCGGCCATCTCGGCGGGCATCGTGTCTTTTGTCTCCTTCAGCCAGGGAGTGTTGCCGGTGGGCGTCTGTGCGCTGTTTCTGGGAGCGTCCGCCCTGGGTTTCCTGCCTCATAACTGGCACCCGGCCAAGATCTTCATGAAGGATGCGGGCGCCATGTTCCTGGGATTCACCCTGGCATCCCTGGCAGCCGTCGGCCTGACCAAGTCGGCCGCTGTCTTCTCCCTGATCCTGCCGATCCTGATTCTGGGCATCCCCATCTCCGATATGCTGCTGGCAATCATCCGCCGGCTGAAGCGGGGGCAGAGCATTCTTACCGCCGACCGGGGACACATCCACCACCGCCTGTTGGACCTGGGCCTGACTCACAGACAGACGGTGCTGTCGATCTATGGCGTCAACCTGCTCCTGGGCGGCAGTGCCGTGCTGCTGACCTTTCTGAATGCCGGACAGGGGCTGATCGTGCTTTTCCTGTTATGCGCCGTGGTGCTGTTCCTGGCCAACATGGCCGGACTGCTGTCGCGGCAGCACCTTCCCGGAGGCTAGCGCATCATGAGAACAAGACCGCTGGTGCTGTATGTGACCCTCGTGGCGTTCGGTGTTGCTGCGGGGTTTTTCGCGGCCTCACGGGTAATGGCCGGGGGTAACGGACCCGGCTCTGCCGCCGACCCCCTGGTCTCCCAGAGCTACGTGGACGAACAGGTGGCCACCTACGTCGCAAGCCTGCAGCAGCGGGTCTCGGACCTGACCGCCCAGGAGGCCCAGTTGGAGCAGGCCCTGGCGAAAGTCCAGAAGCAGCAGGGGATCACCCCGATCCAGCCGGCACAGACCAGTACCCCGAGCCAACCGGTCCAGGCAACCGTCTCCGATCAGCTTTATATCAAGACCGACAACAGCTACGTTAACCTGAGGCAGGGCCCGGGCACGAGCTACCCGCTGCTAGGCACGGCCACCAGGGGCAATCCGGACAGCGAACCGATGACAGTGCTGGCCGAAAGCGGCGGTTGGTACCAGGTGCGCCTGCCGGACGCTCGCACCGGATGGGTGGCGGGCTGGCTGGTGGAGGAGCGCTCCTGACTACTCCTCTCCGATCACATCTTTGGCCAGTTGATAGGCGAACTCCGCGTCCTTCAGGGCCTGTTCGGCTTCCTGGCAGGTGTATCCTTCGGATGGGATGAAGTTCTGATCGCCATAGAAAGAGGCGTTACGCTCCCGGCCCAACTGTCCGGAGATAGCTGCCAGGCGATCTGCGGCCTGGGCCGCGGGTTGCGGCAGCCGGTCCCGCATCTCCTTGAAAAACCGCCCGATGTCGTGCTCCTTCGGGGGATCGATTCCGGCCTGGAACAGGATACCCTTCAGAGCCAGCTCTACCAGTTCCTGGGCCTCCCGCACCACATCCGAATAAGCCTCCTCCTGCAGCAGCAGGGACAGGACCTTCAACCTCTTCCCGGCCTTGGCGATGTCGCTGTGGGCCAGGGCCAGTTGCGACGCCTGCCTCATCTGATCACGACCACCTTTCCCTGGAGATAGTTTGCCGACTTAGTGTACGCAAAAACCGATTCCCCATGCCCGGCGCCCGATGATAAAAAAATTTGGTCGATGGTGATCAGTATGTTCACAAACACCTGTGAGCGCCGATCATCTAGGTATAATCCGGACTGCTCCGGTGATATAATGTTTCCGGCAAAGCTTTTTGCCGCAACACCTGTTGTCGGGTTTCAAAGGGGTACGCCGTGCGCAACCTGCTCAACCAACTGCCGGAATATGAACAAGCCCTGGCTGCCTTGCAGCGAGGGCAATTTCCGTTGTTCATCACCGGGGCGGGGGGGTCCTGCCAGGCGCTGCTGTGCGCCGCACTCTATGAACAGGGGTGCTGTGACGGTGCGCTGCTGGTGGTGGCCCCCGGCCTCGACCAGGTGTCGGCCTGGTTGCGCGATCTGGAGAGCCTTCTCCCGGACCGGGAGGTCCTGCTCTTCGATCCGGCAGAGTCCCTCCCCTTCGAGGTGGTAGCGGCCAGCCGGGAGCCCACCGCCGGGCGCCTGCGGGTCCTGGCAGCGTTGCGGGACGCCTCCGGGCCGCCGCCGGTGGTGGTCGCCCCGGCAGAGGCCCTGCTGCCAAAGCTGATCCCGCCGTCAAACTGGGAGCAGGCGGCACTGCTCCTGGCGCCCGGCAGCGAGTACGACCTGACCGCTCTCCCCGGCCAGTTGGTGTATTCCGGCTATGAGCGGACCGACCTGGTGGCGGCGCCGGGACAGTTCGCCCTACGGGGCAGCATCCTGGACATCTTTCCCTTCCAGGGCGTTCCGGTGCGCCTGGAGTTCTGGGGCGACGAGATCACTTCGCTAAAAGAGCTGGACCCTGGCAGCCAGCGTTCCCTGGCTGCCAGGCAGCAGGTCATAGTCTGGCCGGCCCGGGAATTTATCTATGCGCCGGGCCAGGCCGGGCAGGCGGCGGAGCGGATCATAGCCGCCTACCGGTCCAAGCGGGAGCAACTGAAGGGAAACCGCAGCGCAAACGTGCGCCTGCAGCAGCGCCACAACCGCTTTTTAGAGATGGCCGAGGAGGGCCTGAGCGGTTCCCTCAATCTGGTGCAGCCCTATTTCTACCCCGAACAGGTGTCTCTGCTCGCCTATCTTCCCGAGAGGTCGCTGGTGGTCGTTGATGAGCCCGGGCGCTTTCAGGAACATTGCCGCGCTCACAGCGCCCTGCTGGAGTCCGATTACCGCCGCCTGTTCCAGGAAGGCCAGTCTTTCACCCCCTGGCAGGAGTACTACCTGACCGAAGACGAACTGCACCGGGACCTGGAGTCGCGGCCACTGATCGGACTGGGGCGCCTGCTCACCAGACCTGGCCGTTTCCAGCCCCGGGTGTCGGTACACCTGGCGGTCAAGGAGATGCAGCCATTTCTCGCCCGCCCGGACCTGCTGGCGCCGGAGGTGCAGCGGTGGCTGCAGCACCGGGCGGCAGTGTTGCTGCTGACTCAGACCGAAGAGCGCCTGAAGCGCCTGGAGCAGAACCTGCGGGACCATGACCTGGCGCCGCTGGTTGCCCGGGATTGGCCTCTGAGCCTGGTAGGCGGGCGCCTGCAGGTGGGGGTGGGGCAGCTTAGTCAGGGATTCGAGCTGCCCGGCCTGCTGTCGGTGGTGACCGGGGATGAGCTTTACGGGCGCAAGCGAGTGCGTACCCGCGCCCTGGTCCGGGCGGCGGGTTACTCTCTGGGCGGGGCGCCGCCGGAATTGGCCCCCGGCGACTACGTGGTGCACGCGTACCACGGCATCGGACGCTACCTGGGGATCAAGGGGATGACTGTGGACGGGCATACCAGGGACTACCTGGAGGTGGCCTACGCCGGTGCGGACCGGCTCTATGTTCCGGTGGACCAGGTGACCCTGATCCAGAAGTATACCGGACCGGAGGGTGCGGCGCCCAAGCTCTCCAAGCTCGGTGGCGGTGACTGGGCGCGCCTCAAACAGCGGGTCAAGAAGCGGGTGCGGGAGCTGGCGGTCGACCTGGTGGCTCTCTACGCCGAGCGGATGCAGCAGCCGGGCCACGCCTTCACTCCGGACACCGTCTGGCAGCAGGAGTTCGAGGCGGCTTTCCCCTATGACGAGACCCCGGACCAGGCGCAGGCGATCACCGAGGTCAAGGCTGACATGGAACGGCCCAGGCCGATGGACCGCTTGATCTGCGGTGATGTGGGCTTCGGCAAGACCGAGGTGGCCCTCCGGGCAGCCTTCAAGGCGGTCCAGGACGGCAAACAGGCGGCGGTCCTGGTGCCTACCACCGTCCTCGCCCAGCAGCACGAGCACACCTTCCGGGAGCGCTTCAGCCACTACCCGCTGCGGGTCGAGGTACTGAGCCGCTTCCGCACACCCCGGCAGCAGAAGGCCACCCTCGACGATTTGGCCAGGGGTCTGATCGACGTGATTATCGGCACCCATCGCTTGCTCTCGGGAGATGTCAAATTCAAGGACCTCGGCCTGCTGGTGATCGATGAGGAGCAGCGCTTCGGGGTTAATCACAAGGAAAGGATCAAGCTGCTCAAGACCAACTTGGACGTGTTGACTCTGACTGCTACTCCGATTCCCCGCACCCTGCAACTCTCCCTGTCCGGGACCAGGGACATGAGCGTCATCGAGACGCCGCCGGAGGAGCGGATGCCGGTCCAGACCTACGTCCTGGAGTACCAGCCGGACCTGGTTCGGGATGCCATTTTAAAAGAGATCCAGCGGGGCGGGCAGGTCTTCTACCTGCATAACCGGGTACAGAGCATCGAACGCTGCTTGCTGTTCCTGGAGGGGTTGGTCCCCGAGGCCTCCTTCCGTATTGCCCACGGCCAGATGAATGAGGACGACCTGGAGGAGGTGATGCTGGACTTCCTGGATCGCCAGTTCAACGTCCTGGTCTGCACTACCATCATCGAGAACGGCCTCGACATCCCCAACGTCAACACCCTGATCGTGGAGCGGGCGGACACTTTCGGCCTGGCTCAGCTCTATCAACTGCGCGGCCGGGTCGGGCGGTCGAACCGGCTGGCCTACGGTTACTTCACCGTTCCGCAGGATATGATCCTCAGCGAGCAGGCGGAAAAGCGCCTGCGTGCCCTGCAGGAGTTCACCGAGTTTGGCTCCGGATTCAAACTCGCCCTGCGGGACCTGGAGATCCGGGGGGCGGGCGCCATCCTGGGGGCGGAGCAGCACGGGCATATGGCCGCCCTAGGCTTCGAGCTGTACAACCAACTGCTGGGTGAGGCGGTGCAGGAGGTGAAGGGAGAGGCGATCCCCGGCGCCGGTGCGGCGCCAGTGGGGCGTATTCAGACACCGGTCTGGGACCTGCACTACGGAGACTCCTACATCCCGGACGCCTATGTGAGCGACGGGCGCCAGAAGGTGGAATTGTACCGGCGCCTGGCAGCGACCGAGAACTTGCAGGAGCTGGATGCCCTGACGGCGGAGGTGCGGGACCGCTTCGGGCCGCTGCCCCCGGCGGTGACGCGCCTGTTCAGCCTGTCCAGGCTGAGGCTGTACGCCCGGGAGTCGCACATCCAGGATGTCCAACACGGCGATCACACCCTGGTGGTGCGCTTCGACAGGGAGGGAGCGCCCCGGGGCAATGCCCTGGCCCGCTGGGGCAAGGTCTTCGACCGGCGGATCAGCTTCTCGGCAGTGGGTGACCTGGAGGTGCGCATCGAGACCCGCGGCCTGACCCCGGAGCGGCTGATCGGGATGCTGGACCAGGTCATGAACCCGTGATCGCGTGACCAGGCAGGACTTCAACGACAAAGGGAGAAGTCTATAGGCAGCAAAGACCGGGGGTTGAAGAATATTTGGTACCAACGGGAGGGTGAAGCCCGGCACTAATGTAAGGCGTGCATGGCTACCATCACACACAAAATTTATGGCACTATCAGCGAGATTGCTTTAGTGCCGGGGGAGTGGAGCGAGATGAACATGGAGGAAAAAACAGCAGCCAAGACGGAGCAATCACAGCAAGGAGCGCTTGTGGGGCGGTCAAGCTGGCCATACTGGCCACAGGTACTGGTAGCTATTGGCATACTGATCGTGGCCGGCCTCTGGTGCTGGTGGGCGGAAAGCGGTAACTGGGTGGTCCGGGTCAACGGGACGCCGGTCTCCAAGACGGAGTTGCAGCAGGAGACCAGCCGTGCCGAGTCATCGATTTATGGGTTTGACCCCAATGCCCCGGGCAACAAGCAGATCGCCCAGCAGATCTCCGGCGAGATTCTGCAGAAACTGGTGGACGAGGTGCTGCTGCGCCAGGCCGCCTCCCGGGCCGGGATCTCCGCCTCACCGGAGGAAGTGGATACCCAGGTGCTGATGGACATGATGAACACCGGCGGCCAGGACCAGTTGGAGCAGGTCCTGAAGTCTCATGGCTATACGCTGGATCAGTACCGCCAGTTGGTCGCCGAGAATATCACCATCAGCAAGCTTGGCGACTATGTGACCAAAAACGTGACCGTCACCGAGAGCGACGTCAGAGCGGCTTATGATGCGAATCGTGCCCAGTTTCAGCAGCAAAGTTTCGCGGACATTCACGACCAGTTGCAGCAACAGGTGCTGATGTCCAAAAAAAATGACGCCTTCCTCTCCTATCTTGACGGACTCCAGCAGAACAGCTTTATCGAGCGGCGTTCCACGGGAAAATAATGAATAAATCACCCCTTCTGGTTATATACTATTCGTGAGAACACGAGGCAAAGGCTTCTGGCTCAGTAAAATCATCTTGGTATAGAAGGGGGGATAATGCTTGAAAGCAACAGGTATCGTACGTCGCATCGATGATCTAGGTCGCGTGGTAATTCCTAAAGAGATCCGCCGGACCCTACGGATTCGGGAGGGAGATCCCCTCGAAATCTTTGTGGACCGGGAAGGCGAGGTCATTCTCAAGAAATATTCACCGATCGGTGAGCTTGGGGATTTTGCAAAAGAGTATGCAGACTCCTTGCATGAAGCGATCGGCCACATAGCGTGTATTGCCGATCGGGACAATATCATCGCTGTGGCGGGAGCGGCCAAGAAGGAGTTTTTGAATAAACCGGTCGGCGCCGCGGTCGAGAAGGTGATGGAGGAGCGCAAGCCCATCCTCATCAGCAAGGCGGGGGAACATCCTTTCTGTAAAGGGTGCCTTACGGAAGAGGAAGAAGTGACCTGCAAGTTTTCCAGTGAGGTGATTGCCCCGATCATCGCCGAAGGCGACCCGATTGGCGCCGTGATCATTTGCTCCAAGGAGCCGAACGTGAAGATGGGCGAGTTGGAGTTGAAGCTTGCGGAAACTGCGGCGGGTTTTCTGGCCAAACAGATGGAGCAGTAGCGCCGGGGCGCAGGTTACACCGATACGGGATCAGGGAAAAGGTGGCAACATCGGCCGCCTTTTTATTTTTGGCTATTCCCCGTTTCCTGCCCCTGGTCTAACGGACAACCCCCCATCGTATCATAAACGAGAACGAATCGGGGGGCGACACAGTGAAGCCGCAGCAGCCGCAATCCTTCCTGCGCGGGGCTTTCATATTGGCCGTGGCCGGTCTGGTGGTCAAGCTCCTGGGGGCGTTTTACCGCATCCCCTTTACCCGGCTGGTGGGGAGCGAGGGTGTCGGGCTCTACCAGATGGTCTACCCGATCTACATCACCCTGATTGCCCTCTCCACCTCCGGCGTTCCCATCGCCATCTCCATGCTGGTGGCGGAAAAGGCCGCCCGGGGCGATCGCTTCGGGGCGCGCCAGGTGTTCCTGTTGGCCCTGGTCTTTTTATCCCTGTTCGGCCTGCTGCTGGCCCTCGGTCTGTACCACTCGGCTCACTACCTGGCGAAGTCGGTGCTGGGGGATACCCGGGCCTATTACTCGCTGGTGAGCATTGCCCCGGCGGTCCTGGTGATCTCCGTCGCCTCGGCCTTCCGGGGCTATTTCCAGGGCTGGCAGCTGATGTGGCCGACCGCCATATCCGAAGTGGTGGAACAGTGCATCCGGGTGGTCACGGTCTTATGGGCGGCCTATGTCCTGCTGCCCCGGGGAGTCGAGTTCGCAGCGGCTGGAGCGGCTTTCGGGGCCTTCACCGGCGGCTGCGGGGGCCTCCTGGTGCTGGTCTGCCTCGCCCTCTGGTTCGAAGGCGGCCCGCGCCGGCAGATCGGACCCCGGGGGTGGCGCAGGGTGCTGTCACTGCTTGACGGCGCCGGGCAGCTTTTAAAGCGTTTGCTCACCTTCGCCCTGCCGATCTCTGCCTGCTCCATGGTGATGCCCCTGGTGCAGGCGATCGACGCCATCATCATCCCCCACCGCTTGCAGGTCGCCGGCTACAGTTTTCACCAGGCCACCGCCATGTTCGGGGAACTGTCCGGTATGGCCGGCACCCTGGTGTACTTGCCAGCGATATTTTCCGTTTCCCTGGCCGTCAGCCTGGTTCCCAACATCGCTGCCGCTGTCGCCAGAGGACGGACCAGGGAGATCAACCAGGGGGTGGCTACCGCCATCCGCATCACCATTCTCTTCTGCCTGCCTGCCGCGGTCGGCCTGGTGGTGCTGGCCACCCCGCTGACCACGCTCCTGTTTGCCGACCGGCGGGCCGGGGTGGTCACTGCCTGGCTGGCGCCAACCGCTTTTTTTTCGGGCCTGCAGCAGACAAGCTCCGGCGTCCTGCAGGGTCTGGGCAGGACCTGGTCACCGGTGTTGAACCTGCTGGCCGGCTGTCTGGTCAAGATCCTCTTCAACTACTACCTGACCGTGGTGCCTGGAATGAATGTCAAGGGGGCGGCTCTGGGCAGTTGTGCCGGACTGCTCCTGGCGAGCATCCTGAACTTCTGGTCGCTGCGGGCGATCACCGGCTACCGCGGCCCCTCCTTCTTCTTGCTCCGCCCGTTGCTGGCTGCTACAATAATGGGAGCAGCCATCCTCGGCCTGTACCGCTTCTTTCTGCCCCATGGCAACCTGGTGGCGACTCTGGGGGCGATGTCCGGCGGCATGGTCTGCTATGTTGCCGTTCTGCTGCTCACGGGTGAACTCAGCATCGTCGGCCTCCGACGCTTGTTCCGCCGTTAAACTCAATAGTTGTAAAGAGAGATGATACTGTATGGACGATCAGGACAAGCCTTCCGACCGGGAGATCTATGTGGTTGGTCTGGGGCCCGGCGATTCCTTGCAACTGCCGGCCATCAACCTGAGCTTGATGCGCCGGCGCCTGGTTTACCTCCGCACCGGACGCCATCCGGTGGTGCCCTTCCTGGAGCGGGAGGGCATCCAGTTGCAGCCCCTGGACGATTTCTATGAACGCTGCGCCTCCTTCGACGAGGTCTACTGGGAGATGGTCTCCTGGCTGTTTGGCGTCGCTGGCGGCAGCCTGGAGCCGGTCGTGTTTGCGGTTCCAGGGCATCCGCTGGTGGGCGAGACGGTGGTCAACCTCTTGCTGGCGCAGGCTGCGGCTAAGGGGGTGCGGGTGCGCATCTGGCCAGCGCCCAGCTTCCTGGATGCGGTTGTCGGCAGCCTGGGCCTCGACCCCGCCCAGGGTCTGGTCGTGACCGAGAGTTTTCAACTGCTGCGCCGGTCCGGCGCCGGACCGGACACTCCCTTTTCAATCCCGCTTCAAGCCGGTGTGCTGGTGGCGCAGGTCTATAACCGGGCACTGGCCTCGGAGGTCAAACTAACCCTGATGGAGCAGTTTCCGGACGACCATCCCCTGACCGTGGTCTATTCGGCCGGTGTGCGGGGGCAGGAGCGGCAGCGCCGGATTCCTCTCTACGACCTGGACCGGTTGGATGACCTGGACCACCTCACCTCGGTCTATGCTCCTCCCCTAGTATCAGACGTCAGAAGTCAGGGGCCGGCGCCCCATCCGCCGGGGCGGGTACCCGGGCGGGGACAGAGATCGGAAGCAAGAGGTCGGAGGCCAGAGAAAGCTGGAGGAGAAATCAACAATTATGTTGAAAACATTCCGGCCCCCGGCATCCGGCCCCCGGCTTCTGAATCCAGCCGGTACCCCCTTGACCCCTTGATGACAGTAATGGAAAAGCTGCTGGGGCCTGATGGCTGCCCCTGGGACCGGGAGCAGACCCACCAGAGCCTGCGCCAGTATCTGATCGAGGAGTCCTATGAGGTCATTGACACCATTGACGAGCAAAATATGAATAAACTCTGCGAGGAGTTGGGAGACTTATTATTGCAGGTGGTTTTCCATGCCGCCCTTGCAGACAGTAGAGGGGATTTTGATATCAACCGGGTGGTGGCGGTTATTACCAACAAGCTGAAACGGCGCCATCCCCACGTCTTCGGCG
>PLQY01000031.1 GCA_003160265.1 Peptococcaceae bacterium
TTCATGCAACGCTAATGATCTTGAAAAGAAGAAAACTCTCCTGGCAATAGATAAAACAAAATATTAAGATCAATAATGTCGGTCGAACCTTCGTTAACTATTATCAAATTTCCAGCATTACGTCGCTGGGTGTCCTTTCTTATAGTAAGAAGCGGAGCAGTATCAATACAACTTTTTTCTATATCAAACACTACTTCAGTTAAATAAATTGTTTCTTCACTATTGTTAAGTATTTTTAAGTCTATAACAGGGAAATGCCATAAAAAAGGACAATAAGTTGGCTTTAAGTAATTAAGTGGAAATATAGGACCTCCAGTTTCAAATGTAGTAATATAACCCATATCTTTTTGAATCAATACCGTGTTTGTAGAACGGTTAGTTGAATAAGTTAAGCTTGTATCATATACATCAGCAATTTCATCAGGCTCATTAAAAGCAGAAACTTCCAAAAACAATTCAGGTATTGTTCTTATTAAACTATAGGACTTTTCAGTAAGATTTTTTTTTAAGCACGGTATATCTTCTTCTGGGATCCCTTCAAGGGCGATTGCATTGCAACCTATATGATAAGCCTCTTCAATTGTTTTCCCTGCTCCCAGTGCATCATAAAATCCAATAGCAAATGTAATAGCAGCCGTATCAGATATGCTATCTTTCATCCCTATGACATATGGGATATGTTCTGAGATGGCTTCTGCTTGCGGTTCAGAATAACATGCGCTCAGCAAAACGCACTCAATATTATTAGCGCATAGCTCAAAGAGAGCTTTTAATGCGTCAACGGCTACTAAGAGTGAATTACCCTGATCGTCTTCAAGAGCAATGCCGCTGAGTCCTCCATGCCCAGAAAAATGAACAATGTGCGGTGAATGTTCTAAAAGAGCGAGCCGTAGATCGCGTGCCCTTACTGCAGTTCTTTGATAAAAAATAAATTCGTCGCGTCTAATTGATCGTCTAATTCCATCTTCAATTTCGCGTGCTTCTTTATCAAGGCGAAGACGACTTAAATCAGTAGGATTAGATGATAAAAAAAGGATTTTTCTTGCCATAAAAACACCATCCTTAGAAAGAGTTACAGAATTACCTTCAATTTATCATGCTATAGTAAAATATTACACGGGATCTTCGCGAATTGGAAAGAAAATTACGTAACAGACTAACTCCTCACATTCTAAATCTTGGAACTCTATTATTTCATGTCGGCTGAGGATCCGGATCTAGCTTGAATATATTTGCCATCATAGACATATTTTCCTTCACATTATAGACAAACTAAGTCAAAGAATGCCATCAGCGCCTCGGTTCAACAAAAGGATAGAAGCATGCACGGCTTTTATGGGTACATAGCGGCACTGAAAAGCCAGGACTCTTGCTCTCGCGGTCCGGAATAGTGGCAGGTTACTCCATACCATTCTTATAAACCTGTCTACAAATAGAATTGGAGTACAGAAAGTGCGGCGTAAGGGAAGGTTATATAATCTATCTTGGTAAGTGAAGGATATCAAGATGGCCATAAATTACAATTTTTTGACTATTTCGATATTATATTACAAGTTCCTGCACAGCAATTTTAAAAACAAAAATAAATTTGACACAATAGGTATTAAGTCAAACACGCAAAATAGGCTTCTACATAAGACATCACAAGGCATTCCGGTGTCTGCTCCCGGGCCAGGCCGTGACTAGTTGGCTATGAGTCAGACACAATACACGGTACAAATTCATTATGTCAGATCCGTTTTTCCCATGCGATCGATCAACATTTGCATTTCTTTATTAATTCGATTGATTCGTTCAACGTTGTGCTCGAAACACCAGTACGGCCCCCAGGCCGTCCCGGCAGGCTTATCACATCCAGGCTCGATACACTTCTTGCCCGTGTGGTGCTGCAGGCCGTTGCCGGGATCATTCGGATCATCGTATCCCATGTCTACCACCTTTCTATAGGCAAGTGGCAATGTAAACGCTGTCAACCTCGTCCTGCTGGACGCCGATATAGCGAAGAGTGACTGCCGGCGCCGAATGGTTCAACGCCCTCATCAGCAGCAGAATATCGGTACCCTGGCGGTAGGCATGATAGGCCCACGATTGCGCATTGTATGGGTTCCGATGCAACCGGCAATGCCGACTGCTCTGGCCGCGTCGCCCAGTATTACCCAAGCCTGCTGCCTGCTGATCGGTTTATTGACACCCTGCCTTGACCGGAACAGGTACGCATCCGGATTATGGCCGTCACCCTGGATATATACTTCCAAAGCCTTTTTGGCGCTCTGGTTTAGCCGAAATAATTTCTCCTTACCGGTCTTTTTCTCCCTGATTCGGACAGCATCCAGAACCCGTCCTCGGTTATCGTAGACATCGGCCTGTCTGAGACGCAACAGATCGCTCACCCTGAGCGCCGAATTGATACCAAGAACAAACAAGAGCCAGTCANNGCCACGCAGGACCTTCTTCATGGCATCGATCTTCGCCAAATCGCGGATCGGCTCTACCGTATTCACTGGCAATCGCCTCCTGACGGGGCTGAGAAAAAATCTGAATTGAGGATTAGCAGCTCGTTCCAGTCCTTTGCTGGCGCCGGGCTGTATGTTTGCACGTTATGGACATTATCGCCCAACTCTAACGTCCACCCAAAGGCGGCATCTATTCCTGGGTCGTCATTGTCGAGCGCCAGAATGACCGTCTTAACATCACGCTCATCGAGGAACCGATGAACGCCGGCAGGAATGAGGCCGCCAAGCGCCAGGATGTGATCTGCCCGGACTTCCGGCCTGATTACGGCCAGGCTCATGGCATCGATGGGACTTTCGGTGATCACCACCTTGTCGCTTCCTCCGCCAGGCGGCCAGTGCCAGCCGTAGGAAGCGTCGCTGCCCTGCGCCCGGGCGACATAACGGACATCGGTGTACGTTCCTCGAATGATCGCTCCTTTTGGCTCCCCACGCCGGCCGAGGCAGGGGAAAGCACAGTTCCCGTTCACGTCCTGGTAGAGCAGTTTGGAGCGTATCAACTCAATGACCAGTTCGACCGGCAGACACCTGGCCTTGGTAAGATAGGCGATCACTCGCCGATGGTTCCGCCCCCGCTGCGGCAGTATAAGTTCTTTTTCTGCCACCGCCGGCGCTCTGATCGGTTGCTGGGCCGGCCCCGTATGGATGAGCGTCTGCACGGCGTCAAGGAAATTCATGCCGAAGATGTTGGTGAGAAAGTCAAGGCTGTTCCCCCCGGTACCGCTGCCAAAATGCTTGAAATGATTACCCTGGATCAATAATCCGGCAAACCCGGGCAATCTCCAGTTCAGGCCCTCTCTTTTCAGGTCGTGTCCATGCGCTTGCAGCCAGACAACCAGATCGGCCTGACGGGCAGCCTTGATCTGGTCGGCTGTATAGATACCCAAGGCCATCGCCCCTTTCGTTAAAAACAAAAACCGGATCTTTCAATCCGCTCCTGTGATCGCAACCGACAACATAGTTGACTCACGCATGTTGTCGGTTAATATATGGCTGGGAAATCATCACAGTATTTAAAACCTACAGCCCTTGCAAACGCTCAATTCATATTTTTATCCAGCGGGATCCCGACATGGTCGATCAGCTCCATGGCGAGCTGCTCCGACAACATGATCATTTCTCATTTGTTGGCGGCCTCAGGTGATAGAAATATCTTGATATTTGTCTTCCAAGGTTGGAACAAAACCTTTGACAACCGCATTCACGAACCAGCCCATTTCGTTGTGTACCCTGTCCTTGCCACCCTTTCGCCTTCGGTATTCGGCGCCGGCGCCCTTCAAGGCCTTGCAGACCCGATCCATATCACCTTTCCCGGCATAAAATAACGCCTGGGCGGCATCAAGCGTGAATTTAATCCCTGCGGTATCTTTTATCAGGGCAACGATTTTATCTAGCTGATCACGGGACGGCGCCGACTCCGATAATGTTGCTTCGACTTCGGGCCAGATAGGCTTTCCCGTCAATTCGCCAGTATCGCTCTCCGGTCGGGTACCTATTTCCTTTTTCTCAGCCCCGTTATTTATCTGCGTGGGCGTCTGCCTCTCGCCAGGGTCCGTCGATAGAACAGCTTGAATAGATCGGTCAACAACAACGACATTTTGGTCGTCGTCGGCCTGATCTACTATCGATCTGTGATCACTGATCGGTTGTTGTTGTTGTATTTCCATGGGTATTATTTCATGGGTATTGTTACAGTCTGTCTCAGCACCTACCTGGGCGCTGTGAGCACCCATCCCCTCGCTGCTGTGAGCATCTACCTGGGTGGCCTGAGCACCTACCTGGGTGCTGAGAGCGCCTACTATACCCCCTGTCGCCACACGACAGGGTAGGCGCTGTGAGCACCCACCCCCCTTTTCATCGTCTTTTATCGCTGTATTTGATGGCGGATCGCAAAGATGGTAATGATTTGGCAGGTATTCACCATCTTGTATCTGAACGCTTTTGACGATCCATCCTGACTCAACAAGCTCTTCGACGGCTCTCTTCACCGAGTCGCGGCTGATTCCACAATCCTTCGCCATTTTGCTGTATGACGGCCACGCTTGGCGCTCCTTGTCAGCGCATCGGGCAAGGTAAAGCCTTACCAGTTTGGAGTATGGGCTGAGATTGCTGCTGAAGACGTCATTATAATCCCAAAACCAGCCTCTTCTGCGTTTGTCGATCAGTTGCCCGTCTGAGTTGTTAGGCATTAGATGACACCTCACCATCCAAGAGATATCCAAGCTCATTGAGAAAGCCCTGACTCTTAAGCTCCTGGATGGCAAAATAAGCCGCATGTTTACTGATTTTGCATTTCACTGCAATGGCATTAATAAATGGCCATGACTCATGATTGTG
The DNA here is from genome assembly GCA_003160265.1 of Peptococcaceae bacterium. GTDB lineage: Bacteria > Bacillota > DSM-12270 > Thermacetogeniales > Thermacetogeniaceae > Palsa-1188. The sequence continues at coordinate 4,848 of PLQY01000031.1, forward strand.
GGCACAGAAGGCAAGGTAGATGCCAACCACTTTTGCGTGGACGGAAAGGCTCCTGTTGGCAAAAAATCTGTCAACCAGGATTAGATCTTGATCATCATCGGATGGCGCCGGTAAAATAAATTTGTAGGTTTTTGCCCGTTCCCGAAGCGGTTTTCTTTTTTTCTGAGACGGCATTGTTTTCCCCTCCGCAAATATTGTGTAGTTTCTCGGAAACTCCAATCGCTTGCTAATAGGGCACTTTCCAGCCCTATCTTTCGGTTTCACCTCCAATATCCCAGTGTACGTAATGCTATGCAATAACGAGATATTGGAAGTTAATTTTAAGCAAATGAGTATACCTCTCTACGGTTCAAAATGTATTGCTTCGCTTCCCCATGAATCATTGACAATTCTACCTCCGAAGCCGGACAGAAAGCATTAGAACGGCGGCTCCTCCGAACCGAAACCGTTATCGAAATCTCCCGGGTCCTCCGCATCAGGCGAGGACACATCTTCGCCAGCCGCCTTTTGGGCACGGTCAAGGAACCTGACGCTCTCCGCCACCACTTCTGCCGAGGTGCGGTTCTGGCCCACCTTGTCCTGGTACTGGCTAATCTGCAGCCGGCCATCGACGGCCACCAGACGCCCCTTTTCCAGATACTTGGAGCAGGTCTCGGATAGCTTACCCCAAACCACGATACGGATGAAATCCGTCTCACGTTCACCCTGGGCATTGGGTCGCTGCCTGTCAACAGCCAAAGTGAAGTTGGCCACCGACGTACCCGAGGCAGTACTGCGCATCTCCGGATCTCTCGTGAGGCGGCCAATTAAAACGACACGATTCAGACTAGACATGCTCAATCCTCCTTGATAATTTTTATTTCAAGCTCACCATAATCCCGTCTCTCATACGCAAATGATCTGGCAATTTATCCGGGTCCGCCGGAAGTATTTCGTAAAAGATAATGTCACAGTCATCATCGTCACATTGATAAAGAGTAATGTCATATTTATCGTGCTTATAGCTAACATCACAAAACGTGTTCAACCCTGGGCAGCCACATGGGCAAGGATGATATTCGTCATCACTGCAGGGAACATAACCATTGCTCTTTAAGTAATCAACGACATCCTGAAGACTTTTGCCGGTTAGATCGAGATTCATCTCCATTCATTAAATTGACTTGGACGCCATGTAAGCTGACGCCATGTAAGCTAAGAGTTGGTCTTTGAGGTAAGCAATCAGGCGTGACTTTCCCTCCAGGGCGGCATCGACCGTGGTCTGGTGGTCAAGTTCAATGTATTCGTTACCGACCATGCATTCGTTTGGCCGGATATATAGGTGAGCGAAACCTTGGCTCTCTTTGGCAAGGAAGGAACCCTTGCAGCCGATACAGAGATACAGGCTTATTTCGACGCAGTCAAGTTTGACGCCGAAGGTTTTCTCCGGGTTATAGGATATTGACCAGACGTAGGAGTAGCCGAATACCCCCTTCTGACGTTCGGGCGCTATCCGCAGGGCTTCCCGGAGCCGCTCTTTAAGGGTGTGCAGTTTGTCTTGAGCAAGCAAGTCTTGATTCGACTGGTCGAGTTGCATATTCAGTTGCTTGATGAAATCATGGTGGCGGGGCATCAGCTTGGCTGAGTGAGCCTGCGCCTGAGTGAGCAACTCCTGCAGCGTCTCAAGTTCCAAGCTGTCAATCTCGATTGTGGTGGTGTCCTTTTGAAGCTTATTTACTTTCATCTCAGCAGNNAAAGCGCAACTCCGGCTCCCTGACGAGACGGCCGATCAAAACGATACGATTGAGGCTGGACATGCTTAATTCCCCTCTCTTATATTTATTCATTCAACCCTGGTTGCCTCATCAAGCTCATGAATCATGGCCTCGGCACGATATTTCACGCAATTTGGAGTCTTTTCCAGGTGCTCTCTGAGCGCATATTTCATCAGCACTAGATCGATCATCGAATCGGTGGTAATTGTCGCCTCTTTTAAATAGCTGGTAGAGTTTCTATCGATGGTGATCTTCATGGCTTCACCACTTTCGGCTTGGCTGCCATGTAAGCTAAGAGTTGGTCTTTAAGATATTTGATGGTAGTAGTGCCCTTTTGCAGTTTATTGACTTTCATGATTCGCATCCCCTCCTGATATGGTGGCCAGTGCCGGACAGATACACGATTAACAACAAACAATCGCCTGTTTACAACATCTGCTGGCGTCGATCACCTCCTCAAAGCTTTGTACCCCCCGGATGGGGGGGCAGGGGGCGAGCTTGTAAGCATCCCCCCAACCCCAATCCTTTTTGGATGGCCACAGGGCACCCTAGTGAGGAGCGGAGTCAAGAATTTGAGGAGCTAGTCGCCGTTGGAGCCGGAGGCGACTTACGACGACTTGTAAGGAAATTCTTGATGGAGACGACGAACGGGGTATAATCATCCGGCCAAAAAGGATTTGGCTCTTTCCCGTCCCGCCAGGAAAGCACTTTCGACCGAAGGGAGAGTGTGCGCCATACAGATCAGCCGCACTGTGCGGCTGTACCTCTGGAAAGCATCTAGCGGAGCTGAGGAAAAATGTCAATCAAGGATGCAATTTATGAAACAGATCCAAGAACAGGCTCACATATTTCCCGTCAGGATTGAGAACGGAACCAAAATCGTAACTGTCCAGCATTTCCAGGATCAACTTTTCGACAACCAGGTCTCTAGTCCGGAATTCGGAGAGAACTTTCAAGCTTGCGGGCCCAACCGTCCAAACCTCACCAATACGGGATCTGATGTCCGCAACCTTCACGATCCTTCTGTTTTCGGGAGAAGGAAAAGGCAAGCAGAGTTGTTTGTAAATACTTCTTAGCGCCGAATCCTCGAATTCGCTGATCAGAAACGACTTGAATGGGGAAGGAATATCCCCGACGTAGATCTCTCCTGCATCATGGAGCAAAGCATGTATTGCAGCCTGATTGGGCACCAGATATGAAACCACGAGAGAGTGCATGAGCACCGGCCAGAATGTCTTACAGTTGCCGGCACCTGCAGATGCGCCCCAGGGTCAGGGCAACGGTACGGATGTCGAGGGATGGGTACTCCATGACAAGATAATCGTCATAATAGGAATCCTCAATTGACATGAAAACACCTCCAAAAAAAGAAAAACCACGCCTAAAGGCGTGGTCATATAGTGCAGTAAAGAGGCTCCGTCGAAAACTTACGTTCGGGCAGTCCTGATATTCCCTTATATCATGCTATTCTTCAATTGCTATACACTTGCGGAGTACTGCCTGGGCTGCTGCCAGGCGGGCGACCGGCACCCGGAACGGCGAGCAACTCACATAGGTGAGGCCGGTCAGGTGGAAGAACTCGATGGAGTTGGGATCGCCGCCATGCTCGCCGCAGATCCCTAGCTTGATCTCGGGGCTGACGGACCGGCCAAGCTCACAGGCCATCTTCACCAGTTTGCCGACCCCGTCCCGGTCCAGCACCGCAAAGGGGTTGTTCGCCAAAATCTTCTTCTCGATGTATGCCGGGATGAACTTGCCCTCGGCGTCGTCCCGGCTGAAGCCCAGGGTGGTCTGGGTCAGGTCGTTGGTGCCGAAGGAGAAGAAATCGGACACCTTGCCGATCTCATCGGCGGTGACGCAGGCCCGCGGCAGCTCGATCATCGTGCCGATGGGGATCTCCAGGTGCACACCGGTCTCCTGCTCCACCGACTGGAGCACCTCTTCACACTGCGTTCTCAGCAGCTTTAACTCGATAGCGCTCATCACCACCGGGATCATGATCTCGGTCTCCGGGTGGTAACCCTCGTGCAGCAACTGGGCGGTGGCCTGGATGATCGCCCGCACCTGCATGGCGTAGATCTCCGGATGGGTGACACCGAGCCGGCAGCCACGGTGGCCGAGCATCGGGTTGAACTCGTGAAGTTGGCGGGCTCTCCTCAATATCGCATCCTTCCGTTCGATCTCCCCGGGATCGCCATTGGTCAGCCGAAGCTTGGCGATCTCAATGGCCAACTCCTCGGTGTTGGGCAGAAACTCGTGCAGCGGCGGGTCCAGCAGCCGGATGGTCACCGGCAGGCCGTCCATCGCCTTGAGGATCCCGTAGAAGTCCCCCTGCTGCATGGGGAGCAATTTGTCCAGGGCAACCGTCCGCTCCTCGATGGTCTCGGACATGATCATCTCATGGACGATGGGGAGGCGGTCCGAGGCCATGAACATGTGCTCCGTACGGCAGAGGCCGACCCCTTCCGCCCCGAACTGCCTGGAGCGCTCGGCGTCCAGCGGGGTGTCGGCATTCGCCCGCACTCCCAGTCGCCGGATCTGGTCCGCCCAATCAAGCAGGATGCGAAACTCATCGCTCAGTTCCGGGGCGATCATCTTGACCTCGCCCAGGATCACACTACCGGTGGTACCGTCGATGGAGATGAGGTCGCCCTCCTTGACCTCGACTGCGCCCGCCCGGAACAGCTTGGCGTTGTAATTGATGAGCAGGGCCTCACAGCCGCAGACACAGGGCTTGCCCATGCCCCGGGCGACCACCGCCGCATGGCTGGTCATACCGCCGCGGCTGGTGAGAATACCTTGCGCGGCCACGATCCCGTGAATGTCGTCGGGGGTGGTCTCCGTTCTGACCAGGATCACCTTCCCCCCGTCCTTGGCCTTCGCCGCTGCATCGTCAGCATCAAAGACCACCTTGCCGGTAGCGGCGCCCGGAGAAGCCGGCAGGCCCTTGGCGATCACCTCGGTCTTGCTATTGGGATCGATCCGGGGGTGCAGCAACTGGTCGATCTGGGCGGCTTCAACCCGGGTGATGGCCTCCTCCTTGGAGATCAGCCCCTCGCCCACCATATCCACCGCCGCCTTCACGGCTGCAGCCGCCGTTCGTTTGCCGGACCGGGTCTGCAGCATGTACAGCCTGCCGTGTTCGATGGTGAACTCGAGGTCCTGCATGTCCCGGTAATGCTTTTCCAACAGGGAGGCGACCCGCCCGAACTCCTCGTAGGTCTCCGGCATCTCCTCTTTGAGCATGGAGATTGGATGGGGCGTCCGGATACCTGCCACCACGTCCTCGCCCTGGGCATTCATCAGGTACTCTCCGTAGAGAGCCTTCTCACCGGTGGCCGGGCTGCGGGTGAAGGCCACACCGGTGCCGCTGTTCTCGCCCATGTTGCCGAACACCATGGCCTGNNAGATCATCCGGGATCTGGTTGATCTTCCGGTAGACGATCGCCCGGGGGTTGTTCCAGGAATCGAACACCGCCTTGACTGCCAGTCTGAGCTGTTCAGGGGGGTCCTGGGGAAAACCGGCGCCGGTCTCCTCCTTGACAATCGCCTTATACTCCTCGATGATCTCCTTCAACAAATCTGGCGTCAGCAAAAAGTCGTAGCGCAGCCCATCCCGGGTCTTGAAACGGGCGAGCACCTCTTCGAACCGGTCGTGCTCGATCCCCAGCACGATGTCGCTGAACATCTGGATAAAGCGCCGGTAGCAATCCAGGGCAAAGCGCTCGTCCCCGGAGGCAGCAGCCAGGGTTTTGGCCGTCTCGTCGTTCAGACCCAGGTTAAGCACCGTGTCCATCATACCGGGCATGGAGATCTTGGCCCCGGAGCGCACGGAGACCAGCAGGGGGTTCTTCGGATCGCCAAAAGTCTTGTCCACCCGCTGTTCCAACTTGTGCAGCGCCTCGCTCACCTGAGCATCCAGGCCGGGCGGAAAATCCTTCACCTGGGAGCTGCTGTATTCGATGCAAGCCTCGGTAGTAATGGTGAATCCGGGCGGCACCGGCAACCCCAGGTTGGTCATCTCCGCCAGTCCGGCTCCCTTGCCGCCGAGCAGCCCCTTCATGTCCGCCCTGCCTTCGTTAAACAGGTAAACGTACTTTTTCTGCATAACCTCATCCTCCCCCACCTTCTGATTGATTTGACCGGAGCGGGTTATTCAAACGCCAATCATGCATTCGATCATTGTAAATTATGGGTAATTTTCCTAGAAGTACTCAGATTACTTTAGCGGCAGGCTAAGTAGCCTGTCGCGTCTCCCTGTAAAAGATCTCCATAACCTTGCTGGCTGTCTCTTCCACGGCCCTGCTGGTCACGTCGATGACCGGGCAACCAAGCTGGGCCATCAACCGGTCGGCATACTGGATCTCCTTGTTGATCCGCTCCAGGCTGGCATATTCCGCATCGGAAGTCAGGCCCAGGGTTTTCAGGCGCTCCTGCCGGATGTGGGTCAGCGGCTGCGACCGGATGGTCAGCCCGATAATCTTGCGCTGCGGGATCTTGAACAGTTCCGCCGGTGGCTCCACTTCGGGGACGATCGGCACGTTGGCAGCTTTGAGCCGCTTGTTGGCCAGGTACATGCTGACCGGGGTCTTGGAAGTACGGGAGACGCCGATCAGGACCACGTCCGCGTACAGCAATCCCCGCGGGTCCTTACCATCGTCGTACTTGATGGCAAACTCGATCGCTTCGATCCGGTTGAAATACTGCTCATCCAGGCGGTGGATCAGGCCGGCCTGCATCTTGGGCGGCGCCCCTGTAGCCTTGGCAAGCACGCCCATCAGGGGACCCAGGATGTCCACGGTGGGTATCCCCCTGGCGGCGGCCATCGCCTCCAGATCGTCCCGCAAACCGGAAACCACCAGGGTATAGGCGATGACGCTGGGAACGGCGGCGGCCTCCTCCATCACCTGCTCCAACACGGTGCGATCGCTCACGTAGGGGATGCGCCGGATCTCGAACTGACCGTGGTTAAACTGGCTGGCAGCCGCTCGGGCCACAAATTCCGCCGTCTCACCCAAGGAATCGGAAACGATAAAGATCACAGGGTTCACGCATGCTTCTCCTCTCATAAGGTCTTGCTTGGCTCACCCAACTCCACAAAGATCCGGGTCACAGTGGTCTTAGTGAACCGTCCGGTGACCCTCAAAGCTTCCTTACCGCTCGCTGTCTCCGGCTCGACAACCGGCAGTGCGTCAATTTCGCGTTCCACCAACAGGCGTGCCGCTTCATAGACGGATTCGCCCCCCCTGACGGTGACGACGTTCGGTACGCGGGTCATCACCACCCGGACCGGGATCTTAGGCAGGTCAACCCCACCCATAGCCACCTTGAGCAGGTCCTTGCGGGAAACCACTCCTTCCAGGTAGCCGGTCTCACTGACGATGAACAACGTCCCGATATCCTCCGTAAACAGGGCGACAATGCAATCGTAAACCGAAGTGCCTCCCCGTACCACTACCGGCACCGCTTTCACGGTATCGACGGCCAAGCGGTGGACCTCCTTCGCCGCCAGCAGGCCGGGCTTCTTACCATCATAAAAGTAGCCAACCCGGGGGCGGGCATCCAGCAGTCCAGCCATCGTCAACACAGCCAGGTCCGGGCGCAGGGTGGCCCGTCGCACGTTGAGCAGAGTGGCGATGTGCTCTCCGGTGATAGGAGAATTGCCCTTGACGATCTGGATGATCTGTTCCTGGCGCGCTGTGAGTTCGATGGCCCCTCACCCCCTACTCCGCAGGTCGAGGCTTTNNCTGCACACCGGCCTCGGCCAAATCCATTGTATTCAATATGATATACTATTGGCCTTTTTTACGTCAATAAATATGTTATATTTCTTTACGATATATTTTTTAAAATTCCTTCTTAAAGTTATGAAATGGATCCAAGGGACGATCCTCTTGATACATTACGGTCCCGTGCTTGGGCGCCGCGCCAGCTAGCGGCGGCGCCGGGTCCCCGCCATGTGAAGTTTCAATGCACGATTTTATCCAGATCGCCAAACTTTCGCAAGGTAGAGGCAATATCTTTCAGAAGCGCCAGGCGGTTGGCCCTGATGGCATCTTCGGGCGCCATCACCAGCACCTCGTCGAAAAAGTGGCCGATCGGCTCCAGCAGCGAGGCAGCAGCAAACAGAGCCTGCTCGATCTGATCCTGCTGCTCCAGCCGCATAATCTCCTTCTTGATCCGGGACCAGGCCTGGTAAAGGCCCACCTCTCCGTCCTCGGTGAGCAGGGCCGGGTCGATGGCATCAGTGGTGGCGTGGCGGGCGAGGTTGGATGCCCGCGTGAAGGCGGTCAGCAGTGCCTCGAACTCCGGGGTTTGGCGCTGTGCCCTAAGCGCATGCAGCCGCCTGTTGACGGTGACAATCCGGTCGCTGCCACTGCCCAAAGAGGCCTCCACCAGGTCGTAGGCGTAGCCCTGGTCCATGAAAATATTCCGCAGCCGGGCGCGGAAGAACTCCTCCAGCCGCCCGGCGACCTCTTCCAAGGATGCCTGCAGTTGGTACTGGCTGAACCCCCCATAGGCCTGTTCGATCAGAGACCTGAGAGAGAGGTCGCACCGGTGCGCCAGGATTATGTGACAGATGCCCAGGGCCTGGCGCCGCAAGGCATATGGGTCCTGGGAACCGGTAGGTTCTAACCCCATGGCGAAGCATCCCACCAGGTTGTCGATCTTGTCGGCCGTAGCCACCACTGCTCCCAGCTTGCTGGCCGGCGGCTCGTCACCCGCATGGCGGGGCTGGTAGTGCTCCCGGATCGCCCGGCAGACCCCGTCCCTCTCCTCATCCACCGCAGCATAGGCCGCCCCCATGATCCCCTGCAGTTCGGGGAACTCATAGACCATGTTGGTCACCAGGTCGGCCTTGGCCAGCAGGGCCGCCCGCTCCGCATCCTGCCGCTGCCCGGGGGTGAGCTTCAACAGACCACCAAGGTAGCGGGTCAGTTGCAGGAGGCGCTGGGTCTTGTCGTAGATCGTCCCCAGTCCCTCCAGAAAGACGATCTGCTGCAGTCTCTCCACCTTCTGCGCCAACGGGCTTTTCAGATCTTCGTGCCAGAAGAACTCGGCGTCATACAGCCGGGCGCGCAGCACCTTCTCGTTGCCCGCCCGGACCAGGTCCTGGTTCACCGGGCCGTTGGCGAAGGCCAGAAACCGGGGGAGCAACTGGTCCGACTGACTCCAAATCGGAAAATAGCGCTGGTGGTCCTGCATCGGAGTGATCACCACCTCAGGCGGCAGCTCGAGAAAGCGGGGGTCGAACCCGCCGCAGATCGGTGTCGGATTCTCTACCAGGTTGGTCACCTCATCCAGCAGCGACTCGTTCGGCAGTACTTTGCCGCCAACCGCCGCGGCGGCTTCCAGGGCCTGCTGCCAGATCAGGCGCCGGCGCCGGGACTGGTCGACTATAACCCCGGCCTGTTCCAGTTTTTCAAAATAATCCTCGGGCCGTTCGAGGGACACCGGCTCCCTGGAGAAGTTGCGAATCCCGTAGGTGAGGCGCCCGGAATGCAGCAGGTCATACTCGAAATCGACCACCTCCCGGTCCAACAAGCATACCAACCAGCGGATCGGACGGGCAAACTTGACCTCCCGGTCGCCCCAGCGCATCGGCTTGGGGAAGGACAGACCACTGATGAACTGGGGGGCAAGTTCTCTCAGTACCTGCCCTGCTTCCCTGCCAAGGGCGCGCTTTTGGGCAAACAGATACTCGCCGCCGGGCGCGTCCTTCACCACCAGGTTAGCAACGGACACACCCTGCCCCCGGGCAAAGCCCTCCGCCGCTCTGGTGGGCCGCCCCTGTTCATCAAAAGCCGCCTTGCGGGATGGCCCCTTGACCTCTTCCACCAGGTCCGCCTGCTGATCGCCAACTCCCCAGACATAGAGGGTCAACCGCCTGGGGGTGGCAAAACCGGCCAACCGCTGGTACGTGATCCGGTGCGAGCGGAGCATCTCCCCTCCCAGCTCCTCCAGTTGGGTCACAGCTGGTACCACAAAGCGGGCCGGCAACTCCTCGGTTCCGATTTCCAATAAAAAGTCCATCGCCTATTCCTCCTCTAGTACATGCGTGCTATTCGCCCGCTTCCCGGCAGTGCCATATCCAGTACCACCGCTGTGGATCCGGACCCGGATGATGCCGCAGAATAGTGTTGAGGGTACCCATCCCTGGTCTTGGCACTTCAGGAGATGGCCTTTCCGTCAGCCCCATCCTGGCGATCGAGCGGCGTGCTCCCCAGGAGCGGCAGCCCCAAGGCCTCCCGGGCGTTATTATCTTTGAGCAGCGGGTAGCCCAGGCGCTCCCGCTGAACTAAGTAGGCCTCGGCGCAGAGCCGGGCCAGGCGCCTTACCCGGCCGATGTAGGAGGTGCGCTCGGACACGCTGATGGCACTGCGGGCGTCCAGCAGGTTGAAGGTGTGGGAGCACTTCAGGACGTAATCGTAGGCAGGCTGCGCCAGTCCCTGGGCGACCACCCTGGCCGCCTCCTGCTCGAACATATCGAACAGCGTGAACAGCATCCCGGTATCCGCCACCTCGAAGTTATAGCGGGAGTAATCAACCTCGCTCTGGTGGTGGACATCACCGTAGGTGATATTTCCGGTCCAGATCAGGTCATAGACGCTGTCCACCTCCTGGATGTACGTGGCGATCCGCTCGATGCCGTAGGTGATCTCGGCGCTGACCGGGTGGCAGTCAATCCCGCCAAACTGCTGGAAATAGGTGAACTGGGTGATCTCCATGCCGTCCAGCCAGACCTCCCAACCCAGGCCCCAGGCTCCCAGAGTCGGCGATTCCCAGTTGTCCTCCACGAAGCGAACGTCGTGGGAGCGCAGGTCGATGCCCAGGTAGGCCAGGCTGTTCAGGTAGCGGTCGATCACGTCATCCGGCGACGGCTTCAGGATCACCTGGTACTGGTAGTAGTGCTGCAACCGGTTGGGGTTGTCCCCGTACCGGCCATCGGTGGGCCGGCGCGACGGCTCCACGTAGGCGGCGTACCAGGGCTCCGGCCCCAGTGCCCGCAGGGCTGTCGCCGGGTTCATTGTGCCCGCCCCCTTCTCCAAGTCATACGGCTGTTGCAAGATGCAATGCTGTCCCCAGTACTCGTTCAGGCCGTGGATGATCTCTTGAAAAGTCCAGCAAGCCATCTCTTCAAACCTCCTTAAATAAAACCGCCCCTGCAGCTATTACAGCCACAGGGACGGGGTTTCCGCGGTTCCACCCTGTTTGGCGCCTGCTCGGCAAGCACCCTCTCTTTTACAGCGCAACCATGCTCCGAAGTGCCATTCACCGCCTGAGTCAGCCGGTTTCCACCCTTCCCGGCTCGCTGAGTGAACTTCCAGCGGCTACTCCTCTCCATCATTGCATTTAAATCGCTCCACGCCCACCTTCGCTGGGCACTCGCCCGTACCGTGGACGACATTACAAAAGCAAATGCTGTTCCCTGTTGAATGTACCAACTTGTGCGCCCTTTGTCAAGACTTAAGCCGGCGGTTGATCAGGAGCCTCGTCCCCGGGCGGTTCACCGAAGCCCTCAACTTCCAAGGTGCACCTGTTGAACAGGGCGGCTACCGTGCCTATTGCCCCGAGCACCGCCAGTTCAGTGCTCATGAGTATGCCGGCAGCCCCAAGCACACCAACACCGGCCGGGATCTCCAACAGCGTCCTGTCTCCCTGCTTGAGCCGGATCCTGGTGGCTGTCCCCTTATCCATGATCTCCTTGAGACGGCTCACCACCTCTTCGCTCTTGCCCTGGATCTTCCGGGTCCACCTTTCCTTCAACTCCTTCAGGTCCTTCAGGCGCCCCGGTTCTTCATCAAACTGCGACTCCAGCAGCACCAGCGCCTCCACCGGGTCGCCCCCGGCATTTTCCAGCGCTTCCCTGGCTTCTTTATAGCTGACGTCCATCCGGTCCCTGATCAGGTCGATCTTTTCCAGTAGTTCGTTGCTGTCCATAGTGTCATCCTCCTCCTGATTAATTTGTCCTGGCCATACCTTTTTATACTTATTTATCCTGAAGGCCACAGTCCCGGGGTTCGCCGCGCTCGCATACGGCGGTGCCATGTCCGGTGGACATGGTGCGGCCAGCCGTAGCCGCTCTTATCCCGCCGCTTCGGAGGAGAAGCGGGGGCATTAGAGCGGGTAGTCATCTGGTAAACTGCCAGGAACGAGGCCTGACATCCCCGTGGTAGCAGATAAAAGAGTGCAACAAAGAGGCCAGTTCCAGCCGGCTCCTCCTTTCGATCCGGACGCGCACAGCGCGGTCCAGGGGAGAACGCAAGAAATAGGCCAGGGCAGCCACAGTCGGGGGGGAGAGGGTCAAGGCCCCCGGACAGTTGGCGGCGCAAGCGGGGCAGAGTACACCGCCACTCTCGATGCTGAACCAGACCGGGTCCGCAGCCGTTCCCCCAGGCTGCAGTACCTGCCGGTCATCGTGGTGCTCCATCACGCACCCCTCGAACTGCGGCCGGTAACCCAGAGCCGCCAGGAGCTTGGTCTCAAAAACCCGGCCCAGCAGTTCCGGGTCAGATCCCTCCAATGTCCTCATTGCTGTAAGCAGGAGCTGGAACAGCTTCGGCTGGGGCTGCCTCTCCATGGTCAGGCGGTCAACCAGTTCCGCAAAGCAACTGGCTGCTGCCAGCTTGTCCAGGTCCTGTTCGATAAAGCTGAATGTCTCATCGGAATCCCCCTGGGTGATGGTATCCAGAGTCTTGCCGCCGTATAGGACCAGGTGGGTGTGGCTGAACAGTTGCACTGCGCCCCGCAGACGGCTGGAAGGCTTGCGGACACCCTTGGCGATGGCTGCCACCTTCCCAGCTCCCCTGGTGAACAGGGTGAGGATCCGGTCCGCCTCCCCGTATGGCATGCTTCGCAGAACAATTGCCTCTTCCTTGTAAATGCCCATCGATCGCTCCCCGGCACCGCCCGACCTGTTTCGAAGTTAACAGGTATATTATACCATGCGCCTGTTTTTCGGGCATATAGATTATCCCGCCATCATGCGGGGTGGTGCACACCGGAGCCTGACTAAGCAACGAGCGGGAATGACCCCGGCCACAAGCCCTGCAAACTAAAAATAGGTATCATTTATAGTACGATTGGAACCCTATTTTGCCGCATAGCAACCTTAGGGTTATTTTTATTGTATATCATTTCTTGCAGTGATGCACGTCCTCTAGGCATGCAGTAAGAAATAATGAGCACAATCATACAGTTATACGAATAGACCCGGTTAGCAAACAGTTGGCCAGGTTTGAAAAGTCGATTGGCTGAAGAGCTATAGGGAACATGGTGGAGCCGAGGTTTTTCCCGGCAGCGGCCACCGATACAGCACCGATGAAGAGATCGCCAAACTGAAGCGCCAGATACGCGATCAGAGGAGAACGCAATCGCCTGGCAAAATAAATACTCAAAAAGAATGCAGGGGATAAAGGAAAAGGGGCTATTCGGGTTTTAATGTGGGTAGCGATCTGACCGTTCAATTCATAAATCGGGTTTTAATGTATATCGGTACCCTCTCAGCTGGAAAACAAATTTCTCGTCAATGAGCACGTCGGGATGTTAAACTCGAAAGGCAGTTTGGAGTTTTCTCCAAAGCCTCCTTGCTCGCCTTAGGGACCGTACTGGAAGGTGCGATCACTTTAAATATCCCGCACAGTCTGAAAGATGAGGAATATACGGCAAAGCGATCCCTAAAGCAGGAGATATGAAGATTTAGGTGGAATAACCTGGCGCACCCTATCTTATATAAACTACAAGCAGATACAAGGAAGACAAGACAATAGAAAATATCATCAAAGGAAAGGCGATTTTCATATAATCCAGGTACGTTATCGGGTAACCGTTTCTTCTGGCTATCCCTGCTACGATTATATTTGCGGTTGCTCCGATGATGGTGCCGTTCCCGCCCAACACCCCTCCCAGCGCCAGGCCCCACCACAGTGGCACAAGAGAGATGCCTGTCATGGCGCCGATCCCTTTGATGAAGGGAACCATGGCTGTCACAAAGGGAATATTATTCACAAAAGCGGAGGCGATGGCAGAAAACCATAACACCGTCATGGTAAAGATAGTCACGTTGTGGCCTATCAGCTTGACAGACCCTTGTGCCAGCTGCTGAATAACGCCGGTGCTGGTCAAGGCACCCACCATGACGAAGAAGCCGAGAATAAAAAAGATCGTCGGCCAGTCTACGTTTAGAAGCGTTTCTTCTATGCTTTCTTGTCCGGCTATTATGATGAGAATGATTGCGCCGGCCAGAGCAATGGTGGCTGTATCCAGATGAAGTTGACGGCTGAAGAAAAAACCGGTCAGCATCAAGCCGAAAACAACCAGGCTCTTGATCAGAAGCCCCCGGTCTGCTATCTGATCCTTCAACTCAAGCGCCAGCAACCTGCTTCTATCCTTTTCGCTAACCCTAAAACTGTTCCTCCAGATGATCCAGAAAAGAACCAGAGTTGCTGCTAAAATGAGCAAGACTATAGGCCCCAGATTCTTTATAAATTCGGTGAAGGAAAGACCCGTGGCGGTACCTATGATAACGTGGGAGGGGTCCCCGATCAGGGTTGCCGTGCCGCCGATATTGGAAGAGATGATCGCTGAGAACAGGAAGGGGACCGGGTTTATGCCCAGGGACTCGGCCAGGTAGAGGCCGACCGGGACGATGAGCAGCACTGCTGCGATGCTGTTTAAGAAAGCCGATAACAAGGCGGTCACAACTGATAATACAAGAAGGATCAGAACCGGTTCCGCCCGGGTAACCCGGGCCGACCACACGCCGATGTATCCGAACAACCCGCTGTGCCTGGCAATATCGACTACAATCATCATGCCTACAAGAAAGCCCAACGTGTTGAAGTCGATACTTGCTATGGCCTCAGGTTGTCTGACAACTCCCAGCAATATCAGGATCAGAGAGCCGGCCAGGGCGACAACAGCCTCGTTGAGTCTTCTGGTTATAAGAAAGAAGTAGGCAAGCAGAAAGATAAAAACAGCAAGTGCAGCGTTGGCTTGGATATGCATTTTTAACCCTCAGAGTTTTTCTGATTTATTGTTGGCTTTGATATCGTCTCTTCAAATTCGTGAATTGCCAAGTAAGGACATTATTTTTAAAATATAATACCATTTTTGTGGTCCCACCTGATCAAAAAGGCCAAAGCCCTTGCTGTACAAAAGACAGACGGTGCCGACGTTCTGCCGGTAAACCATACACCTGTTTTTTCTGGCATTGCTTTCCGATGTTAGCCAACCCTGGGTTACCCAGTCTGCTAGAAGAATGTGGTGACAGGCGATCTGCGCAGGGTGTAAAGATAACACAAGCTGCTGAGGGATCCCCACTTACATA